>NZ_CP053348.1:678000-1017000 GCF_013394595.1 Winogradskyella forsetii | reverse complement strand
CGAAATGGAAATGTTAACGCTAGAGAATATGCCATCGGAATTGTAAATCAAATTGACAGTTTAACAAAAAACGGAACAGAACCGAGCAAAATAACTGTTGTTGGAACTTCAAAAGGCGGATATATTGCTCAATACGTTTCGACTTTAGCAAATAATCATGATTTGAATTTTGTATTTATTGCAAGTTTTAGGGATAACGATATTCAAAATATACCTGAAATCAATTATTGCGGAAATATTTTAACAATTTACGAAAAGTCCGACTCATTTGGAGTTTCTTCAATGGAACGAAAGAAAATATCGACCTGCGAAATAAAAAACTTTAAAGAAATAGAGCTGAATACAGGAACGGGACACGGTTTTTTATTTAAACCTTTAAAGGAATGGATTCAACCGACAATAAGATGGGCGAACGGCAATTATAACGTGGAATGAAAACTGTGGGCAGTACCGTGTATAGTTCATTGCTTTTGCAAGTATGCTTGTTTTCTATTCGGTTTGTATTTGCCAATTTAGTCACTTAAACATGTAACGAAATCATGCACGTCAAGTAAAGAAAACCGTAGTATTCAGTAAAGATTAGATTGGCTACAGAATATAATATTCGTCAAACCCCTTTTGAAACTTATTTCAATTTTTTGTTCAACATGCACAAAACCCCAACTTCCTCTCGTGAAAGATTTTCGTTTTCTTTTAAGAGATGTGAAATTTCCTTTTGAAAATAATTAAGAGTCTTTCCATCAATGTATTCATCTATGACACGAGGATCAATATAAGAACTGCGTGCAACCGATGGCGTATTTCCCAACCGTTCACTTACCTTAATAACAGCGTCACGAATATTCTTATCCAGTGCTTTCTGGTCTTGCTTTTTGGAATAACCTATTTCATCCAGAGCCATGGCCGCAATAACCGTTCCTGCCCAAGTCCTAAAATCCTTCGATGAAAACTCCTCGCCCATTACCTCTCTAATATAGTCATTGAGATGGTCACTTTTCACATCCTGTTTTTTGCCATCTTCATCAATAAATTTGAAAATCTCATAGCCTGGCAATTCATCAATTTCCTGTACTATTTTCGCTAATTTTTTATCGACAATATGACGCTCTTGCTCTTTACCAGACTTTCCTATATAGTTAAAAATAAGTTCATCGCCTTCAATCTGAAGATGTTTACTCCGCATGGTCGTTAGTCCATACGTTTCATTTTCCTTGGCATAATAATCACTGCCAGGACGGAAATAAGCAGATTCCAAAAGTCGCACCATACAGGCAAGTACCTTTTCTTTCACTAATTTACGCTTTCGAAGATGCTGTCCAGTTACCCGTCGCATGCGTTCCAATTGGTCTGCAAACTTGAGAATACGGTCAAATTTTTCTTGATTTTGTTTGTCTCTATATTTTGGATTGTAGATATATTGCTTTCTTTCCTTATCGTCACGACCTGTAACTAAAATCTTGGCATTTTTCTTTGAATCAATTTCCACTTCGGCCCAAGCAGGCGGTATAACTAAGGATTTAAACCACGCCTTTAATTTGGCATCTTTGACTGTATTATTAGAGCTATCGCTATATCGAAAGCCTTTGCCATGTTTTTTTCTGTAGTATATCATTTGAATCCAGTTAATAAAGCATTAAAATAAATACTTTAACCGGAAACTGATTAGCTTAAAAGCCACAAAATGTATCCATATCAATTTTGATTTATCATTTATACTGACCCTCTGTAATAATCCAAAACTTTTACACGTAACAAATATTCATACTTAGCATTGGCTAAATTAACCCGAGCATTATCCAAGTTGTTTTTACTTGTTATATAATTCAAGAAATTAGACACCCCATTTTTAACTCTTATATCATTGATTCGATACGATTCCGCATAGGCGTCAACTTGCTTTTCTAAACTTTGGTAACGTTTATAGGCCGCATCCATATCAAAATGCACCTGAGCGATGGCATTTTTTATATCGATATGCGTACGTTCTAATTCCAAAACCGATTCCTCTACTCTTATTTTTTCTAAAGCCACATTATTCTTTGCTCTAAATCCATTGAAAAGAGGGACGTTGACAGAGACACCAACAACTGTATTTAAATTGTTATCCAACTGGTCGCTATACCCAATAGCGCTAGAAGCAAAATTAGTTCGTTCCGTCATAACTGCCAGATCTTGTCCGTTAACCGTAACAAAATCGTTTGTTGCTATTAAACTTGTATCTGTTTCCGTAAAGATTTCTGCCACACTGGAATAATTGGAACTCACGCCTCCAAATAATGCTATTTCTGGAGTGAACTGCGATTTGGCGACACTTACACCTTTTTTTGCTGCTTCTATACGTAATTCTTTAGCTTTAAAAGTCGCCAAATTTTGTATAGCTTCAGCAAAAACCTCTTCTGCTGATAAATTAAAATTTTCAAATTCTAGGATTAAACTACTTTTATCCAAAGTTATGTTGTCCTCTAAATTCAATAATCGCATTAGACTTAATTTCGCATTGTTCAAATTACTTTCAGAAACCAAAATACTCGTTTCATCGCTAGCAACTTGCCCTAAAATATCAGCATAATCTGCCGGATTTCCCGATTCATTTTCATAAAAATCTTCTTGGATTTTGAGTTGTTGTTTTGTGGTTTCCAATCGTGCTTTGGCTAATTCCAAAACATCTTTGGCATTCAGCACTTGTAAATAGGCTAAAGTGACATTCAATATTAAATCTTGTTGGGCGGCTTCCGTTTCTAGTTCTGATGCCTTTTTATTGAGACGGTTTTGCTTGGCGGAATTCAATAGTCGAAAACCATTGAAAATCGTCATATCTAAACTCAGTCCTAAATTTGAAAATGTTAATTCCTGATTGATAAAATCATTGGTAAAAGGATCTATACTTCGACCATCATTAACACCTAAATTAAAATTTCCATTGATGCTTGGTAATAAATTAGCTTTGGATTGTTGGTAATTCACTTTTGAAGTATTGGCCAATAATTCTGTAGATTTTAAATCGAGATTGTTTTCAAGTGCAATAGCAATACATTCTTCTAAAGAATAGCCTTTTTCGGTTTCGTTTTGAGCAAAACTTATCCAACCCATCAGAAATATGATGGCCATTAATATGAGTTTATGTATCATGGTTTTTACTTTTATTCTTAGACTATTTTTCCGTCCAATAAATTAATAATCCGAGAGCCATAAGAAGCATTGCTTTCAGAATGTGTGGCCTGTATGATAGTAACGCCTTCTTTATTTAATTCCGAGAAAAGTTCCATGATTTCCTCGCTTTGTTTCGAGTTTAGATTTCCAGTTGGTTCATCTGCCAGAATCAATTTTGGTTTTCCTATTAATGCCCTCGCTACACCAACTAATTGTTGCTGTCCTCCACTTAATTGAATGGGGAACAAATCTTTTTTTCCAACGATATTAAAACGATCTAACATATCTGCCACCATTGCTTTTCTTTCGGAAGATTTTACATTTTTATACAGTAATGGTGTTTCAATATTTTCATAAACCGTAAGTTCATCAATTAAGTGATAGGCTTGAAATACAAATCCGATATACTCCTTATAAAGTTTGGATCGGTTTCGCTCTTTCATACTATGAACGGGTTCTCCTAGAAAGGTGTAACCTCCTGACGTAAAGTTATCTAACATGCCAATGCAGTTCAATAAAGTAGATTTTCCTGAACCTGATGGTCCCATTAATGAAATGAATTCGCCCTCTCTTACTTGTAAATCAATATGATCCAATAACGTCACTTTATTACTGCCAGAATTAACAGTTCTTGATGCTTCATTTACACTTAATAATGTATTTGCCATTTTAATTTTTGATTTATTAATTGTCGATTTGTGTAATTGTGGTGTCCCCAAAACTTAATCCTGTTTTTACAGTTGCATGGCCTTTATAACGCAATGTCGCTTCACCATAAGACGTAAATTTAATCTGCTCAGAAGCTTTAATATTAAACTCTGCTTCACCATACGCTTTCAGTTTTGATATTTTACTTTCAACTTCAAGTAAGTTGATTTTACCTTCACCATAGGCCGTAATATTCTGAGTATTGGTAATGCCTTTTAAAATAGTCAATTCGCTTTCGCCATAGATATCAACATCAAATAAGTTAAAGTTAATTTCATTAAACGTTACTTGAGATTCTCCATAAATTTTAAGTTTGAATTTATCAACCTCAATAGTACTTTCGCAAATTGTTCTTTGCTCACCTCTGAGTGACAATTCATCAATAGTTTTATACGTCACACGAATGGTCAAAACTTTACCTTTATAAATGGGGACTTTTCGCTCCATACCATCAATTATAATTTTTTCATGTTTCGTAGTTTCTTTAGCATCATCTAAATAGACGCGGAGGGTTTTTCCGCTGACTTCGATATTAATTTTATCTTCTGGTTCTGTGCTATCGAGAATGGTGACCGATTCTTCATTCCCTTGCACAAATGTGGTTTCAATGTGAGGACTTATAACGACCTTGTTAAATGATTCAACTGTCTTTTTCGTTTGTGCCAATAAGATTTGACCTGAGCAAATCAAGGTTATTACTATTATATATTTTAAACTTTTCATGATATTATATTTTTATACTAATTGATATTCAAATTGATTTAGTTTACTCTGTTTTTAAACTATCTACAGGATTTGCTGTTGCGGCTTTTACAGCTTGAAAACTTACAGTTACCATCGCTATTAATATCGCTGCTGAACCAGCAATTATAAATATCCACCAGTTGATTTCTATTCTATAAGCATAATCCTGAAGCCAATTTTCCATGGCGTACCAAGCAATAGGTATGGCGATTAAAATTGAAACACCCACGAGTTTTAAAAAGTCTTTTGACAATAACTTTACAATACCAGAAATACTAGCTCCTAAAACTTTACGCACGCCTATTTCTTTTTTACGCTGTTCTGCGGTATAAGCTGCCAATCCAAAAAGTCCTAAACACGAAATGAATATAGCAAGTAACGCAAAGAGTTGAGATAGTTTACCGATGAGTTGTTCACTTTTAAATTTGGCATTGAAGGTTTCATCCATAAATGTGTATTCAAAAGGAAAAGCCGGATTGTGTTTTTTCATAACCGCCTCCACTTTGGCCAACATGTCTTTAGTAGAAATTTTTGGGTTCGTTTTTAGATACATATAACTGGACTCACCTAGATAATTGAAGAATAATACAGGATCACTTTGTCCATACATATCATCGTATAAATAATCTTTCACTACTCCTATTACGGTGTATGTATCACCACGTGTTACTTTCTTACCAATCGCACTTCCTTTTCCCATAAGTTTGGCAAATGATTCGGTAATTAAAACACTCGTACTATCCTTTGCCACATTTTCGCTAAAACCTCGCCCCTCTTTAAGTTCCATGCCAGCAGTTTTCAAAAAATCTGAACTGATATACCTAAAGAAAATCAACACATCTTCTGTATCTGTGCCACCTGTCCACGTTAAATTAGAACCATTATTGCCACCATCTAAAACTCCAGAATTATTTAAACCAACACTGGTTATGGCTCCTGTATTGATTAAATCTTGTTTAATGACATCAAATTTTTCAATCATAGTGCCATTGACATTCAAGGAAATTAATTGATCTTTATCAAAACCTAAATCCCTATTTTTTACATGTTGAATTTGCTGATAAACTAAAATCGTACTGATAATAAAAACAATTGACACTGTAAACTGCCCAACTACTAGTCCTTTCCTAATCAATGTGGCAGAACTTTTAGTGACTTTTAGACCCTTTAAAACTTCGACAGGTTTAAATGAAGACAAATAGAAGGCTGGGTAAAGTCCGGCAAAGATTCCACAAACGAGTGTGATTGCCAATAAAAAAACAACGTGCAATGGCTGTGTTAGTCCTAACACTAAATCTTTCTCAATAAGCAAATTAAATTGTGGTAATAAAACAAAAAGCAGTAAAACACTGACTAACGATGCGATACCAGCAAGAATCAAAGCTTCTGATATAAATTGAATAATTAATCTCGAACGACCAGAACCCATTGCTTTTCTAACACCAACTTCATTAGCACGTTTTTCACTGCGCGCTGTGGACAAATTCATAAAGTTAATACAGGCAATCAACAAAATGATTAAGGCAATAATTGTGAATAAGCGAACAGAAACTATTACACCACCTACTTGCTTTCCATTTTCGAAATTAGCCCTTAGATGCCAATCTTTTATGGAATGTAAAAATGCTTTGGAATCCTTATCTCCTGTTTTCTTCTCTAGTAAATTTCTAACTTGCTTATCTACAGCAACAACATCTGCTTCTGGTGATAATTCCACAAAGGTATCTGCAAAAAAACTGCCGTAACCTTGTGTCCATTCTTTACCTTTTGTGTAACGTTCAAAGGGCGCAATCCAATTAAAAGGAAAGGTAACATTCTTAGGCATATTCTCAATAACGCCTGTGATAACATAATTATCCGAATTATTCACTTTTAACGTTTTACCAAGCGCTTTTTGATTTGCTCCATAGAGTTGCTCTGCTGTTTCTTGTGTAATAACGATGGCTTCAGGATTTTTAAAAGCAGCTTCGGCATTGCCTTCCAAAAACTTCAAACTAAATATGTTTATAAGATCCTCGTCCACAAAACGACCAGAACTGTTAATGGAATGATCTCCAACTGCTAATAAAAAATCACGATGTTTTGTTCTTGCTGTTCTTTCAATGCCAGGAATCTCAGTTTTCATAGCTTCTGCCAAAGGTCCTGGTGTAGAATTAAAAGTTCTCCATTCGCCTTCATATTCTTGATGCGTTGGTACATAATAAACCTGATCTTGCTTGGGGAAATTTGAATCAAAACTTAGTTCATCCTCAACCCAAAGAAATATTAAACTCGCACAAGTAATACCTATGGCTAATCCGAAAATATTTAATAAGCTATAGCCTTTATTTTTACGTAATGTTCTAAACGCTATTTTTATATAATTTAAGATCATAATTGTTTTGTTATGCTGAAACTGTTACAGTATCCCTGAATTTGATACTTATGATGAGTATATAGACAAGATGATGCCATAAACATAAATCACTGTATATCAATATTTTAATTCCATTTTAATTAATACAACTGTTCGCTTTTGATACACTTCTTGTTCATTATCGAACACCTTACTCCGATCGTAATGAATTAACAGGATTAGCATTGGCAGCCTGTAGTGTCTTTGCGCTTATAACCAATAGTGCAAAGAAAATCATTGCAAAACCACTCACTAAAAAGACCCAGAAACTAATAGTGGTTTTGTATGCGAAATTTTGTAACCAACTATTAATTCCAAACCAAGCTAAAGGTGCAGCGACTATAAAAGCTATCGCCACAAGCACTAGAAACTCCTTGCATAATAAGGCATTGATTTGCAATAAAGATGCCCCCAAAACTTTGCGAACTCCAATTTCTTTAACGCGTCTGTTTGTAGTATAAATTACGAGGCCCAGCAAACCTAAACAGCTTATTAAAATTGACAATCCTGTTGCCCAACTTAAGAGCTTTGAAACTTTTCGCTCGCGGTTATAAAAATTCTGAATGGTTTCATCCAAAAACTCCAATCTATAATCATCTGTTTCTGTATAAACCGATTTGTAAGCATTCTCAATTTTTGAAAGCGTCGCTTTTAAATCTTCTGAAGAGGCATTTTGGAAGGCAATATGAATGGCTTGAAATTGACTCCAATCTGGCCGATTCCAATCGCCTCTTAATGCCATAGGCTTTATCTCACTCCTTAACGACCGTTGATGAAAATCTGCCATCACTCCTACAATAGGAATAGTCTCATTACTAAGTTGTACCGTTTTCCCTATCGCTTCATCTGGGTTGGCAAACCCTAAGTTTCTTAAACACTTTTCATTAATCACTAATTCTTTAATGGTATCATTTCGTAAGGTCCGACCTGCAAGAATATTCAGATCAAATAATTCTGAATACATAGCATCTCCAAAAATAAACTGTAGCTCTGAGTTGACCTCTTTCTCTCCATTCCGATAAGTTACGGTTGTGCTGTTCGTATTTAGAGAGGCTGGTGCAACTCCGCCAATACTTATTTTTTTGAGTTCGGGAATGGTTTTTAACTTTTGTACATAAATCTCTTTTTTTGAAATTTCACGTTCACCTCTCGGGCTATATACAGAAACGATAGCATCGGTTTTAAAACCCATATCCTTGCTTAATAAATAATTAATCTGTTGACCAACCAATAAGGTGGCGATAATGAACATCTGGGCAATACTAAACTGAAATACGGTTAAAAACTTACGTAGTTTTATTTTTTTATCTCCAACCGATAAATGGTTTTTTAACACCGAAACTGTATTAAATTTTGACAGTACCAATGCGGGATAAAATCCTGAAAGAAACGTTACCACCATCAGTAAAATGAGAATACCTAAAATTATAAGTGGAGATTTAAATAACTCGAAACCTAAGCCTTCTGGCACAAAATCTGAAAACACAGCAATTAACCATTTTGAAAGAACCAATGACAACACGGCTGATGTTAAAACCAATAAAAATGTTTCTCCCATAAATTGACCTATAAGTTGTTTTCTAGAGCTCCCTAAAGTTTTACGAATACCAATTTCTTTAGCGCGTTGAGATGCTTGTGCTGTGTTTAGATTTATAAAGTTGATACATCCTAAAACCAAAAGAAATAATGCAACCAAAGCTAAACTTGTTAATAACGATTTGCTTGCTTGTCCTTTACTCCAATCGTAAATGCCATAGTTTTCGTTGAAATGGATATCGCTAAGAGGTTGTAATTTAAATTGCTGTTTATAGCCATATTTTTTTGAATCATCACTGCGATGTGTTTCAGCCAAATCATCAAATCGTTTCTGAACTGCATTCAAATCTGCGGAAGGCGATACTTTTACAAAAAGCTGGGAGTCTGAATTTGTATTCTCCCATTGTTTGTTCAACACATTTTCCCTTAATCGTGTTTGCAAAAGGGTAGGACGGGAAATAAACTCTTCGAAAACGAAATCGGTTCGCTCTTTAAAGTTTTCTACAATACCAGAGACAGTAACATTGAGGGAATCATTATATACCAGCGTTTTTCCTACGATGTCGGTAGGAAGCATATTGGGAAAATAATCTGCAGCGCGCTTTTCTGTTAATACGACATTATTTGGATTTGATAACACATGAGACGCATCACCTGCCAAAAACTTATATTTAAACATTTTGAAATAGTCTTGAGTAGTGAAAATGACAAAATTGGGCCATTTAAACTCGAGGTCATTCGCTTTGTTTTCAACCTTCATCGGTCGTTCTACATAAAAGCCATTGACAATTTCAAAATTTAAATTGTCTTTGATAGCATCTTCTAAAGCTAGTGTAACTCCTGGATTATAGCCGATTCCTTCTGGATCACTAAAATCAGAAACCACTCTATAGATTCGGTCACCATCCTCATGAAAGGTATCGAAAGTTGCATCATAATAAATCATTAAACCGATAACGAATGAAGCACTTAAACCAATGGTAAGACCAACTATGTTGATTAGAGAAAACACTTTGTGCTTCATTAAGTTCCTCCAAGCGATTTTAAAATAATTCCTAACCATGATTGTTCATTTTTTTGATTGATAGACAATTTATTCTGTTCTAAGCGATTTTACAGGATTAGATGTTGCTGCTTTGATTGTTTTCCCAGCGATTGTTAGTATCGCTATTAGTACTGCAATGCAACCAGCCATAAGAAATATCCAGATATTGAGATCAATACGGTAGGCATAATTTTGTAACCACTTACTCATAGCCCACCAAGCAATGGGTGTTGCTATAAGAAAAGCAATGGCAACCAATTTTATAAAATCCTTGGTGAGCAATACTGTGATAGCCGAAACACTTGCGCCTACAATCTTACGAATACCAATTTCCTTACGACGTTGTGCCACAACCAACAATGACATCGCAAAAAGACCAATACAACTTAGTATAATAGCTAAAATGGAACCACTTCCAATCATCGTTGCCATGGTGCGCTCATTACGTAGTGTACGATCTATATTTTCATTTAAAAAAGAGCCTTGGAATTCTGCATTGGGTTCTATAGTTGCCCATGCTGCTTTTACATCATCGTAGGACTGCTGTAAATTTTGTGGTATAACTTTCACGTAGGCATTTCGTAAATTTGAGTTAGAAGACGGAAATAATGTTAAAGGCTCAATATTCTGGTCTAGTTCTTTAAAATTAAAATCTTTAATAACCCCTACAATCGAAAAAAATTTGTCGTCCAGATCTATTTTTGAAGCTAATATGTCGTCCTCATTCAGTTGTTTTGCCATGGATTCATTAATGATGATAGACAGGCTATCACTTACAAGGTTTTTGCGAAATGAACGCCCTTCAATTACATTCAAATCCAAGGTTTCAATATAATCTCCATCTACAACCAACATATGCGTATCGACTCCTCGTCCTTTGTAGTCAAATCCTAGAATACTTGTAGAACGCGAGCCGTCTTTGCCAACACCCAAAATATTATTAGACGCCGTAATGCTTACAATATTCGTTTTATCTTGAAGAGAATTTCTAAGTAATTCCAGAGCTTGTTGGTCGTTTCGTTTACCATTTAACGGAAAAGCGATGACTTGATCTTTATTGAATCCTAAATCTTTGGTGCGCATAAACTCTACCTGATTCCAAAGTACAAGCGTGCCACTAATAAGTAATATGGCAATACCAAATTGCAAAACCATTAAACTATTACGTAAGTAGTTCTTTCCGTTGATTTCTAATTTACCCTTTAAACTTTGAAGTGTTCCAAGGCGACTCATCAATACGGCAGGATAACCTCCTGCAATCAAAGTAATAAGAGCAACAGCCAAAACTATCACAATCAATAAAGAAGGATTCGACAACGTCGTAAATGAGGCTTTGGTTCTAAACAACGTTTGAAAAGAAGGTAACAGTAACGCAGCCGTAAAAACTCCCAAACCTATTGACACTAAAAATACCAAAGCACTTTCACCCCAAAACTGAAAAAATAATTGTTTGTTATTTGCGCCTAGGGTTTTTCGCATGCCTATTTCGCGCAATCTTTGGTCGCTTTTCGCAATGCTCATATTTACAAAATTGACACAAGCGATAAATAGAATTAAAACTGCAATACCTAAAATCAAATAAGGCATGGTGCGATTTACCGTAACTGGCCCTTGATTAAAATTAGCAAATCTAATATCTGCTAATGGTAAAAGTTTAACTTGCCTGTAATTACCATCACCATTAGGCTGAATTCCATCGCGCTTAGCATTGTCAATCTCGTTTTTATAATGTAGTTCGGTGAAATTTGTGGTGTTCTTTTCAAACTGTTCAGGATTCACTCCTTCTGCCAGTTGCATATACACTTCATGATTTTCAACATCCCAACGACCAATGCCTCTAGCATAAGCATGTTGCCCTTGACTTTTGAAATTTAAAACCATATCAAAGCCCATGGAACTGGTCTCTGGAAAATCTTCAATTATAGCAGAAACCGTAAAGGGGACCATTTCTTCATCCCTTAAAATAGAGACAGTTTGTCCAACAGCATTTTCGTCTCCAAATATGCGTTTTGAAGCAAGTTTGGTCAATGCAATTGAAGATTCTGAAGTTATTGGGTTTTGTTGATCTCCTTCGATTATAGGAAAACTAAACATCTCAAAAAAATCAGGATCAACATAGGCACAACTCATACTAAATTGTTTATTGTCATAAGTCAATAATGCATTTGATCCATTATATCGTGTTATTTTCTCGACTCCTGTTGTCTCATCTTTTAGTGCTGCTGCAAAAGGTTCAGATTTTGAAGTATTAGCTTCAATTCCATTTGGCGAACTATCTTCTGAATATACCTGATAGAGATGATCTCCATGCTGATGAAATTTGTCAAAAGACAATTGAAATACAGCATACATAGCCAATAAAATAGCGACTCCAAATGCAGCTGTAAGCCCTAAAATATTAAGTGAAGTAAACGTTCTATTTTTCCAAAGATTTCTAATCGCTATTTTGAAATAATTTCTAAACATGATGGTTCGTTTTTTGATACTGAAACAAGTTCAGCACAGGTTGATGATGATTTATTCTGTACGCAATGATTTTACAGGATTTGCTGAAGCCGCCTTAATCGCTTGAATACTTACCGTAACCAATGTAATAATCAAGGCTCCAAAACAGGCAATAGCAAACACATCCCAAGTCACAGATGTTCGGTAGCTGAATTTTTGTAACCACGTCCCCATTATATAATAGGCAATTGGAGAAGCAACTAACAAAGCTATTACCACGAGAGTGATGAAATCTTTTGATAGTAATAACCATAGCTGACTAATAGATGCTCCCAGTACTTTTCGAACACCGATTTCCTTAGTCCGCTGTTCAGCTACAAACGATGCCAATCCAAACAGCCCTAAACAACTAATAAAAATAGCAAGCGCCGTAAATACTCTAGCCAAACTCGCTATGCGCTCTTCAGCTTTGAATTTCGCACCATATTCTTCATCCACAAATTGATAATCGAAAGGTGTATTTGGGAAGTTCTTTTTAAAAACAGCTTCGATAAGTGCTAAATTTTCAGCGGTACTTTTTTCTGGATTAAGCCTTACATTATAAAAAGCTGTATTATCATCGAAATCAAAAACATACATGGCTTGTTTTACGGGACTGTAAGGCGATTGGATAACCATATCTTCAACAACACCGACTATTTTTAATGGTGGACTAGGATCTTCTGTATCAGAATCTCTTATATAAGTTCCAATAGGGTTTTTAAGATTCATGTATTTCACTGCTGTTTCGTTAAGAATTACGGCATTGGAATCTGTTGCAAATTCCCTAGAAAACCCACGGCCAGCTATGAGCTTTAATCCTAATGTTTCTACAAATTCATAAGACACTGTAGTATGCGCTAAATCCTCCTGAAAACCTGGAGGTTTACCTTCCCAAGTATAACCAGACCTATTGGACCATACACTGGTCATTGGTGCACTTGTACCAGCCATTTCCATAGCACCTCCTGAGGCTATAAATTGATTACGCATAAGATCTCTTTTCCCAATAAACTCATTGCTCATTACGGGTATTTGAATAAGCCCTTCTTTATTATAACCTACTGGTCGATCTTTAGAAAATTGAATTTGATTCATTACCACCAAAGTTCCTATAATCAATGCCACGGAAACCGTAAATTGAGCAACAACCAATATTTTTCGAGGTAATGAAGAAAAACGACCAGATTTAAATGTGCCCTTTAAAACGGCTACAGGATTAAAAGAAGATAAGTATAATGCAGGATAACTCCCAGCCAAAAATGCAGTTACCATAACAAAGACTACTGAAATTAACCAAAATTGAATATCGGTCCATGGAAAAACAATGGCTTTGCTAGCTAGATTATTAAAGCCATTTAAAAAGAGCAACACGATTCCCAAAGCAACTATAAACGAAAGTAAAACGATTAAAAATGACTCGCTTAAAAATTGAAAAATCAGTTGACTACGTTGTGAGCCAATAGACTTTCTAATTCCAACTTCTATCGCACGTTTTTCTGAACGTGCTGTACTTAAATTTACAAAATTGATACATGCCAATAATAGAATAAACAAGCCGATAACACCAAATAACCATACGTTTTCTATACGTCCACCAGATTGCACACCATTTTCAAAATCACTTCTCAAGTACCAATCTTTCATTGGTAATAAAAATAATTGCGGGTTGAATTCAGCTGTTTCTGAAGAGGCATTTTTCTTTACATCAATTATCTTGGCAGTAACGCTTTCCATCGTTGTATTTTCATTGATCTGCACAAACAATTGAAACGAGTTATTGTCCCAAGAGTCTTTAGACCATTCTAACCATGGTTGCGTGGTTACATAATGTTTCCATGGAATGATATACTTCATGTCACTAAACGAATTATTAGCCGGTATGTCTCTGTAAATGGCTGTGACTGCTAAATCATCTTCGTTATTTACTTTTACTATTTTGCCTAGAGCAGTCTGATTACCAAATAAAGATTTTGCGGTAGATACAGATAGCATGATTGAATTCTTTTCTTTAAGACCATTTTTTTCGCCAGCAATGATATCTAGATTCAACATGTCAGGTGCTCCCTCCTGCATGGCGTTTCCTGTTCTGTAAATGTTGGTTTCCCCAAATTTCAAGTATCTAGGTTGCTCCCAAGAAGTCATTATAATATGCTTAAAATTATCCGGATAATCTTGGCGTAGAGCAAACTCTAATGGTCTTGGAATAGCAGGACCAGTTCCTATATCATTATTAATCGTTTGACTTTGGAACACTTGAGCTATAGTCCCTCTATTTTCAAAATGATTATTAAAACTTAACTCGTCGGCAATCCATAAACCTATGAGTATCGTTGCTGCCATGCCAATTGCCAATCCAGAAATATTGATAAATGAATACACCTTATTTTTAATAAGATTTCTGAACGCTATTTTGAAATAATTTTTAAGCATAGTTTCTATATTTTACTGTTCGCCTTGTGCTGAATTTATTTCAGCACCTGATTGATATTTGGCTTCAACACTTCAGTATAGCTGATTAGGCTAGTTGGTTATTATACTGAAGTGCTTTCGGCCTGATTGATTGACTTTGACACTATTGATTTGGATTTTTCTTTCCTACATGATTTTTAAAGCTTTGGAGGATAGTATTAGTGTTCGTTTTTTGATGGATTTGAATTGATATTTCAGACCTTTCAGGTTTTGAAAACCTGAAAGGTCTTAGCTCGTTTCAACTACGCTAAAATGTTCTCTGTCACTTTCTGTCCATCTAACATTCTAATGATTCTGTGACTGTATTTGGCATCATGTTCACTGTGTGTGACCATAATTATGGTTGTTCCTGCTTCGTTCAGGTCTATTAATAAATCCATGACCTCGTTTCCATTGGTACTATCCAGATTACCAGTGGGCTCATCTGCCAAAATTAATTTTGGATTATTAACCACAGCTCTCGCCACAGCCACACGTTGTTGTTGTCCACCAGATAATTGCTGTGGAAAGTGATTACGACGATGCATGATTTGCATTTTTTCCAATACGGCTTCCACTTGTTTTTTGCGTTCTGCTGGTTTTACACCTGTATAGATTAATGGTAATTCTACGTTTTCGAAAACGGTAAGCTCATCAATGAGGTTGAAGCTTTGGAATACAAAACCTATGTTGTGTTTGCGCAATTCTGAACGTTTACGCTCATTGTAACCTGCGACCTCCACACCGTTAAACATAAAACTGCCGGCATCCGGATCATCCAATAAGCCCAAGATGTTCAGCAAAGTGGATTTTCCACAACCTGAAGGTCCCATAATGGCAACAAATTCACCTTCTTTAACTCCGAAGGACAGTTTGTTTAAGGCAATAGTTTGTACTTCTTCGGTCTTATAAAATTTCTCTAAGTCCTTAATTTGTATCATTGTGTTCGTTTTTTTATTGATTGTGTATTGACTTTTAGTCTTTAATGTTTATGTTACTATGTCAGTCTGAGCGCAATCGAAGACCTTATAAAATCTAGTTTCAAAAGTATTTCGATTGCGATCAATGTGACATTACTTTCATTTCAAAATAAGTTCTTCGGTATCTCCAAAGGAATCGTAACTTGAGGTCACCACTTTATCACCAGGATTTAAACCGTCTAAAACTTCATAATATTCTGTATTCTGACTTCCTAACCTGATATTTACTTTATAAGCGGTATCACCATCTTCACTGACTTTAAAAATCCAGTTACCTCCTGTTTTTTGAAAAAAGCCTCCTTTTGCCACTAGTAAGGCCTCTTTCTCAGCGCTCAAAGCTACACGAATCTGTAAATTCTGACCTCTTCTGATACCTTCTGGAACATCGCCTTCAAATTTCATATCGACTTGAAAACGACCATTGGTTACTTGCGTGAATACTTTCTTGATTTCTAAAGTGTAGGTTTTATTATTTAAGGTGAACGTTCCTCTTTGACCGTTATAAATTCTTGAAATATAATGCTCATCGATATCAACTCTTACTTTATAACCACTGGTCACATCTACTTGCCCTAAACGTGTACCTTTATTTATAGACTGTCCGATTTCGGCATCTAGGGATGTCAATTGCCCATCAATAGGAGCCCTAACCACTA
Source organism: Winogradskyella forsetii (assembly GCF_013394595.1). Taxonomy (GTDB): domain Bacteria; phylum Bacteroidota; class Bacteroidia; order Flavobacteriales; family Flavobacteriaceae; genus Winogradskyella; species Winogradskyella forsetii. Next base: position 1,000,851 of record NZ_CP053348.1, on the reverse strand, counting down.
AATCCCCTACTTTTTTGCGCATCAATTCCAAAGCACTTTGTGTTCTGGCGTAAGAATTTTTTGCTTGGTTCACTTCCAGTTTTGATGAAATTGAATCTTCAGACAAGACCTGTTCTGCTAATTTCATACGTTCTTTTTGATACTCGAAATTATTCTCAGACGACTCATAATCCATTCTGCCGATGGCTCCTTTTTCATATAGGCGCTTGTTCAAATTGTAAACACGTTCTGCTTCGATTAAACTGTTTTCAACATCCGTAAATTGATTTTGTCTATTAATGGTATTTTGACGAGCGGCATTCTGGGAAATCTGCATTTGGGTCAATAAGTTGTAAACAGAGGTTTCTTGATTCACTAAGCTCAACTCCAAATCCGTATTAGATAATCGTAGAATGGGTTCTCCCTTTTTTAATAAAGCGCCATCTTCTACAAACTTCTCCTCTACACGTCCACCTTCTAAAGCATCCAAATAGATTGTAGTAATAGGAAGAACGATTCCGTTAACAGGAATATTCTCTTGAAAGACATCTTTTGAAACTGTGTTGATGGAAATACGCTCCTTTTCTACATTCAATTTAGAACCGCCCGAAGTCTCAAAAATAACATATAAGATTAAAGCTACGATTGCCAAAACACCTAAAGCCAATCCTATCTTTTGATTTGAAAATTTCTTCTTTTTAATTGGAACGTCCATTGTTTATTTTTGATTTATACTGTTTATATAGTTAAGAATATGCCAAAGAATTAAACAACTTAAAATCAATGTTTTATACTTGTTTTAAAACGTAAAGGTGTCCGATTTTGATACACTTATTGTTCAGAAACGCACACTTTCCAAAATATCAGTTTTTTAATTTTATAAAAAAATGTTTTGCGAACACGTGTCAAATTAAAATAATTTACACGTATATAAATTCTATTTCGTAATTTTGTAAGTAACAACTTATCTATATATAATTATGAACACAAAGTTGACCTTGACCATACAGAGAGAAATCATTGAAAGAGCAAAAACTTATGCGAAGGAAAAAAATCGTAGTTTATCCGATATTATCGAAAACTATTTGAAATCACTGACCAAAGAAGAACAAAAGCAAAAACGTAGCAAACTAAATCCAGTAGTAGAATCATTAAAAGGGTCTTTTAAAATGCCAAAGGATATGGATTACAAAAAAGAACTTAAAGAGCGTTTAGAAAAAAAATACTTGTAAATGGATCATATTCTAATAGATACAGATGTTTTACTTGATTTCTTTTTTGACCGAAAACCGAATGCAGACTTTTCAGCAGAAATCCTTAATCGCTGTGCAGAAAAGGAACTGAAAGGCTATACAACTCCAGCAATTATTTCTAACGTTTATTATCTGCTACGAAAAACAGCAAAGCACACTATTATAGTGGAGAAATTAAAACAACTTCTCAACATTATTGAGATTGTTAAAATGGATAAACGTGCTGTTTTAAACGCACTAAATTCTGAATTTAAAGATTTTGAAGATGCACTGCAAAATTTTTCAGCTATGGAAAATGGAGATATAAAGATTATTCTAACACGAAATTTGAAAGACTTTAAAAAGAGTGAATTGGCTATTTTTACACCTGAAACCTATTTAAAAGGAAAAGCAGCTAATTGACGTTGCAGTTAATTACTTTTGAGTTTTAATAATAAAGAAGCTTTACAAACAAAATGGTATTAAAAAACGCTACAATATTAGTTATTGATGATGATGTTGATGTTTTAACAGCATTGCGATTATTATTAAAGCCACTCGTTAAAGACGTTGTAACTGAAAAGAATCCGAGTAATATTTCCGCGCAAATAGAACGCACTAATTATGACATCGTCATATTAGACATGAACTTCAATGGTTTGGTCAATACTGGGAATGAAGGTATTTTTTGGTTAAATAAAATCCAGAAACAAAAACCTGAAACCGCCGTGATATTAATGACAGCTTATGCAGACATTGATTTGGCAATACGAGGATTAAAAGAGGGCGCTTCAGATTTTTTAATGAAGCCTTGGAAAAATGAAAAAATCGTTGAAACCATTACTACCATTCTAAGCCATAAAAAATCAACTAATTCTAAAAAAGAACCGCTCAATTCAAATTCTGCTGAAATCATTGGTGACAGTGACGTTATGAACGACGTCTTTGTAAAGCTTAAAAAAGTAGCGCCTACCGATGCTAATGTTTTAGTGCTTGGCGAAAACGGTACAGGAAAAGATTTAATTGCTAGAGCACTTCATGATAACTCCAACCGAAAAGACAAGCCTTTTATAAAAGTTGATGTTGGTGCACTTACGGCATCTCTTTTTGAAAGTGAATTGTTCGGTTATAAAAAAGGCGCTTTTACAGATGCCAGAGAGGATCGCAAAGGTCGATTTGAAGCTGCAAATGGTGGCACATTATTTCTTGATGAAATTGGGAATATCAGTTTAGGCCAACAAGTGAGATTATTAACCGTTCTTCAGAATAGACAAGTCACGCCTTTAGGCTCCAATGAATCTATTCCGATTGATATTCGGTTGATTTGCGCTACTAATATTGACCCGAAAACATTAGCAGATGAAAAGAAGTTCAGGAAAGATTTAATTTATAGAATTAACACGGTTGATATTATTGTTCCTCCGCTACGAGATCGTGGCACCGACATTACCGAATTAGCGCATCATTTTGTATCGGTTTATGCCGAAAAATATAATAAGAACCCTTTTACGTTTGATTCTGGATTTATTTCAAAATTAAAACAACATGACTTCCCAGGGAATGTAAGAGAACTTCAATATGTTTTAGAACGTGCCGTAATTATGACGGATGGTTCAGTTCTAAAACCTGATGATTTGGTATTCTCATCCATTGAACGTTCAACTTCAACAACAAGTCTTGAAACTAAAAGTTTAAATTTAGACGACTTAGAAAAAAATGCAATTCTAACCGTTTTAGAAAAAAACAAAGGCAATGTTTCTAAATCTGCCAAAGAACTCGGCATCACTAGAGCAGCTTTATATAGACGATTAGAAAAGCATGAACTATAGAACGTACATCCTTAAACTTTTTTTTAGAATTATACTTCTTGTTGGAGCTATCTTAGGTCTTATTTATACTATTTATATTGATCAAACAGCCTATTCCATTTTAATTGGAATCCTATTACTTTATTTAATAAGTAACACTTACACTTTTGTAAAAAGACGATTTGTAGCCATGGACGATTTTTTCGAAGCCGTAAAATATCGTGATTTCTCAAGATGGTTTCCTGAAGATAGAGGCCCAAAAGATATTCGTTTTCTCTATACAGGTTTTAATGAGATTAATAGAACCATTAAAGAAATCAACTCGCAAAACGAAGCACAATATGTGTATTTGCAGAAGATTCTGGAAATGGTAGATATTGGAATTATCGCTTATAATTTAGAATCTGGAGATGTACTGTGGAGCAATGAGCCTTTTGGCGAAATATTGGATGTACCATCATTTAAAAACATTAGGTTTATTGAAAACAGGAAACCAGAATTATTCAACACCATCTTTGAAACTTATCACAGGGAGCCCGATTCTATTTCGATTGCCCTTCAGAATGAAAGTATAAAAATCTTAATTTCGGATACCGTTTTTCAAGTTAAAGAAGATGCTTTTAAATTGATCGTAATTCAGGATATTGATAATACCTTGAATAAAAACGAATCGGAATCCTGGAAGAAGTTATTAAGCGTGATGACCCATGAAATCATGAATTCCATTACACCGATTTCATCTTTGGCAGATACACTTCAGCAAAACCTGCAACTAGCGATTGAGCATCCTGAAGAAACCCGATTGGAATTGGAGGATTTAAATGCTGGTGTAAAAACAATTAAAAACCGAAGTGAAGGGCTTTTAAAATTTGCTAAAACCTACAGGAGTTTGAGTAAAGTAACACAGCTCAATTTACAACGTGTTAAAATTGAGGATTTGTTCAATAATATCCAACGCCTTATGGAACCCTCTATAAAGTCAAAAAATATTGATATTGAATTCAATATTACATCTCCAAAATTAGAGTTGGATATTGACACGCACCTTATCGAACAAGTTTTAATCAATCTTATTTTAAATGCAGTTGACGCCTGCAAAAACAAAGACGAGGCAAAAATTAAAGTACAAGCCTCTCAAAATCCAAATAGAGATATTATTATTAAAGTTTACGACAATGGCTCTGGGATTCCATCAGATATTCTAGAAAGCATCTTTGTACCTTTCTTTACCAGCAAAACTACCGGAAGTGGCATTGGCTTAAGTCTTTGTAAGCAAATTATGCTGCTTCACAAAGGACGCATTATTGTAAAAAGTATTGAAGGAGAAGGATCTGTTTTTAGTTTGGTGTTTTAACAGAAATAGATTGCAATAAATTACTCAAAATATATTCCTTCAGTAGTAAAAGAAAATGTTTTATTACCTAATCCACCAATCATAACAGCTTGAAATAAAGGATTCAGTTTTTTATCACCATACCATTCAATTACAAAATTAGCACCAGATCCTCCACTATTATCTGCCTCAGAAACTACATATTCTATGGTCTCAAAAGTATTAACATATATCGGAGATTCAAGATACTTCTCAACCAATTTTCCTTCCGTATTAAAATAATCGATACGCGTAATGAACAAAGTATCCGTTTCACTTGTATTATGAATACTTAATGTTGAAGTTAATGATGTCCTGTCATTTCGAGTCCGTTGATAAATATTGGAATAAACTGGTACATAGACTTTTTTTATGGCTTTATCAGTTTTATTGAAGGTCACCCGTTTATCTATAATATGATCCTTTCCTGTCATTTTTGGATCATTATTAGGTGCCTTTTTTTCACAAGCAAACGTGACTATAAATAATAATAATAATAATGTGAAGAATTTAATCCGTTTCATAATTTAGCCCTTATAAAGTGTCATTTCGGTATTGGTCATTTGATCAAATATAAAATAGTTTATACTTCAAATGTAATAATATTTAATACACCTATTGCAACTTCAAAGACCTTAAAACCGTTTGAATTCAAGTCTTAAAGATCTTAAATGAAATAAACATCGTCAGCCTCAGTTCTTAAAATTCCCAATCCCTGCTTCCAACCAAGCGCTATAATTCTCCGCATCTGGTGTATAGCCCACAGGTTCAATTAGATTTTCTTCGTTATGATCCATCAAAACATAATAAGGTTGTGTATTGGTTTTATACTTAATAGTTTGCATCTCGCTCCATTTTTGACCTTTGTTTCTAAGTTTTTTTCCTGGTCGTAATTTAGAATCTGGTGCTTCGCCTTCTGGAAAATCAATTTTTTCATCAACATAAAGTGAAATAAGAACCACGTCATTTTTAAGTTTAGACAATACATTGGGCTCAACCCAAACATTCTGTTCCATTTTACGGCAATTAACACAAGCCCAACCCGTAAAATCCAGCATGACTGGCTTTCCAACTTCTTTTGCATATGCCAAGCCTTTATCATAGTCGTTAAACGCTAAAATATCGTGTGGTGCTAATAAGTGGGCGCCTTCGGGTAAATCTGCAAGACTGATTGTACTTTCTCCACCTGTCTTTGCATTCCCTACGCCGTAAGGCGATTCACTGTAATCCAATGGTGGCGGAAATGCACTTATTAAATTTAATGGCGCTCCCCAGAGTCCTGGAATCATATAAACAGTAAAGGACAAACTTAACAAGCCTAATAATAAACGACCTACAGAAATGTGTTTTAATGGCGAATCGTGAGGCAATTGGATTTTACCTAAAAGGTATAAGGACAACGCACCAAAAATGGCAATCCATATAGCGATGAACACTTCACGTTCTAAAAAATGTAACTGCAATACTAAATCTGCCTGTGAAAGGAATTTAAAAGCAAATGCCAATTCCAAAAACCCTAAAACAACTTTTACTGTATTTAACCAACCGCCAGATTTAGGTAAAGAATTTAACCAACCCGGAAATGCTGCAAATAAGCCAAATGGTAATGCTAAGGCTAAGGAAAAACCTAACATACCAATCATTGGCGCTAGGCCTCCTGTTGTTGCAGATAGAACTATAATGTTCCCCACAAAAGGTCCCGTACAAGAAAACGAGACAATAGCCAATGCCAAAGCCATAAAAAATATTCCAGTATAACCGCCTTTATCTGCTTTTCTATCAATTTTATTTGCCCAAGAGTTCGGCAGCATAATTTCGAATGCTCCCAAAAATGAAACCGCAAAAATTACTAGAATCACAAAAAATATTAAATTGAAAGCAACACCAGTGGAAAATTCATTTATAGCACTTGCTCCAAAAATGGCCACCACTCCAGTTCCTAAAATCACATAAATAACTATAATGCACAAACCATAGATTAAAGCATTTTTAATTCCTTGTGATTTGGTCTTACTTTGTTTTGTAAAAAAGCTAACTGTCATTGGAATTAAAGGAAAAACGCAAGGTGTAAAAAGCGCAATAAATCCTGCTCCTAATCCCAAAATAAATATGGTCCATAGTCCCTCATTTTTTTCTTCTTTAGGTTCGGAATAACTGTAAGTATCTTTTGAGGCTGAAACGCTTTTAGTTAAATCATATTCCAAATCTACATAAGTAGGCGCTAAACAGCGTTCATCATCACAGGCCATAAAGCTAACTTCAGATGAAACAGAAGTGGTGCTTTTATCTAAAACTTTAACTTTTTGTCTGAACTCAGCCGAATTCTTAAAGAACTTAATCTTCATTTCGAAGACTTTATCCATCACCTCTTTGCCTTTTTCTTCAGTGGTTTCTCCGACTAACTCAACACCATCTTCAATGGTGTATTCAAATCCAGTTGGTATTGGACCACCTTCAGGTACTTTTTGGGAATACAACTTCCACCCTTCATCAATGGATGCTTTTGAGACCAAAACGTATTCAGAATCACTAATTTTTTCGACTGAGGTATTCCATTTTACAGGTTCAAATATTTTGGATTCCGAATTCCTAAAACTCTCAGCTTTATCTTCTGAATCAGCTTCAATGACTTTCGTCGGCTTCAAATTAAATTTGAGGTCAACATAAGTTGGCGGTAAACATTTTTCGTCATCACAGACCATAAATTCCACTTCCCCTTCAACAATAGATAATTCCTTAGTTAAAACCTTAATGCGCTGTCTAAACTCGGCCTTGTTCTCAAAAAACTTAATTTTCATTTCAAAAACCGGATCGTCAACGACATGTCCTTCATCTTCAGAGGTTTGGCCAATCAGCTCAAAATCTGCATTGGTTGTATAAGAAAATCCCGTAGCAATTGGACCACCTTCTGGTACCACTTGCGAATACAAATGCCAGCCAGAATCGATTGTGGCCGTAGAAATTAAATCGTATTCAGTATCAGATACCTTTTCAACTTTAGTTTCCCATTTTACAGGATCAAAAACTTGGGCAAACAAATTGAATGAAAAAGAAAACGCCAAAAGGCAGAGCAGAAGTACTTTTTTAAAGTTCATATACAGGAGGTTAATTTGCAAATGTAACAGAAGCGTTTCTGTTATTTATTTACAGTGGTCTAATTTATAAAAACCTTAAGAATTTAGGAAGAGAATTATGGCAATAAAAGCTAATAAACCTCTGGGCAAGTGTTAGACCCCTGAAAATTGACCCAAAGGTCGAGATTATAAAACCTAGTCACGCTGAAAAAGTGGGATGAGTTTAACTAACGGTTTTGTATGCATTGCTTCGCAACTTTTCAATACAGAGTTTCACTCATAAAAAAAACCGAACACTAGGTTCGGTTTAAAATTATAAGTTAAGATTTAACTTTAATATCTAGTTTATCGGAATGTTTCCATTTGGAAATTCCTCCTTCGAGGTCGTATATTTTTTCGAATCCAGCGTCTTTCATCTTTTTAGCACACTTGGCACTTCGTCCGCCAGATTTACAATACAAAATAACAGGTTTCTTTTTATCGAGTTTAGAAATGTCTTCCTCAAACGTTGGAGACATAAAATCTATATTCTGAGCATTCGCTATATGAATTTCATCATGTTCCTCTGGCGTGCGCACATCAACCAACTGCACGTCGTCTAATTCTAAAATAGACTGCATTTCCTCAGCTGTGACCAGTTTTACTTCTGAGTTGTCTAGCTTACTATCGATACAACTTACATTAAAGCAAAATGCTGTCATCAGACAACAGATTAACAAAACTTTTTTCATTCCCCTACTAACCTTCCCTTAAGGAAGGACTTTTTATTAAATTATACCATAGTCAGATAATAGACACAAATTCCATCACTTTTTTATCAACTATTATTCCTGATTGGCAACCTCACCTTGCCATTCCATAAAACCACCTTTTAAATTATAGGCATTATCAAAACCTAATTGGTTCATTATTCCACAGGCCTGACCACTTCTCCCTCCAGATCTGCAATACACATAATAGTTTTTGGTCTTGTCCAACTCCTCTAGTTCATCAACAAAAGCTTGACCTTTATAAATATCTAAATGAATTGCATTAGGAATCATACCTTCATCAACTTCTTCCTGTGTTCTAACATCCAAAACAACTGCATTAGTATCTTTTTCTAGTTGTTTTGCCCAATCGTCTTGTGATAAATTTGCCATTATATGTATTTAAATTTTATGCAAAATTAACATTTCCTTGTGATATAGACGAAAAAAAATCCGAAGTGTTACACAACGGATTCATTTTTTAACAGTTTATCCTGAACTTGATTCAAGAACTCAGGGTTATTTTACTTCATTATGGGTTAATTAAACCTTTATAGAACAACCAATTGCTCTCGTCTCTTTCACTTTAACCTCTTCGCCATTTAAAAGAGCATCTACGGCATCTTCTACATACGTCTCTTTCACGGCGTCTTCGTCCTTATAATTATCGTCTATAGCTCCAATATATTTTACCACATTACCTTTATCTGTTTTTTGCAACACATACATGTGAGGCGTTTTCGTTGCGCCATATTGTGGATAAACCTTCTGATCTTTGTCCATTAAGTATGGAAACGTGAAACCTTTTTCTTCAGCTCTTGTTTTCATGGCTTCCATATTGTCGCCAGGTTTAACCTCAGTGTTATTTGGCATAATAGCTATTACAGGAAAACCCTTGGCGGCATATTTTTTATTTAAAGCTTCTATTCTGTCTTCGTAAGCAACGGCATAAGGACAAGTATTGCAGGTAAAAGTAATAATGAAGCCTTTTGCGTCTTCGTAATCCGATAAGGATACCATGTTACCATCAATATTCTCAAGTTTAAAGTCTGTGGCTGTCTCACCAACTTTGTAACCTTGGGCATTTATAGCCAAAGTAGAGCATGTTAAGATCAAAGTAATTGCTAATAATTTTAGTGTTTTCATCTTTTTTATTTTTAAAAATTGTTTGTTAATGCTGAATATCTACCTGTCAGCAGACAGGAATTTAAGCAATTCGGTTTCTAATTCGTCTTGTGTAAATGATTTTTCGTAAAACTGTCGTTTGTCTCCCATATATATAATAGTTGCAGGTATTGCTCCCGACCAATTTTCATCGATTGCAGGAATCCATCTGTTTTGGTCCGTATCATCTAAAGCTACCACTTTAGATGTTATTGACTTCTTTTCTAAAAATGGCGTTAGTTTAGTATCGTAATCCTTAGGAAAATCTAAACTAACCAATAGCACTTCCACCCCTTTAGCTTTATAGGTTTCATTAACAGCTTCAAAATACGGTAGCTCTTTAACACAAGGTGCACACCAAGTGGCCCAAAAATTAACAACATGCACCTTATCGTCTTCCTTATTAATTAAAGGTTCTAAACCATCATAGTCATATACCTCAAATGGTCTATTAGTTTCTGGTTGCGCCATATTAGGTTCAACTTGATCTACCAATGAATTTTGATTTGACTCCTCTATAGCTTGGGATGACGTCTCATTTTTGCAAGACATTAATAATATTACAACTATGAGTGATAAATACTTCATGCTATAAATTTATCAATCAAAATGTTCAACTTTTAATTTTTAACAAAACATTAGTGATTACTTCAAATAAAAGGTATACATTTGTATATACAATTGTTGTATATGAAAGAGTTAGAAAAAAGATTACAAACAAATAAGGAATTACCGTTGCATAAAGCTACAGTAATCAATCTATTTTTTTCTCATAATTACATTAAAGATGCGTTATTACTAGAGTTAAAGCCTTACGATTTATCCTTAGAACAATTCAATGTATTAAGAATTTTAAGAGGTCAAAATAGTAACCCTATTAATTTACAAGACATACAAGAGCGTATGGTAAGTAAAATGAGTAACACTACCAGACTGGTTGATAAACTAATAAAAAAAGGGTTTGTTAAACGTACTATTTGTAAAGCGAATAGAAGAAAAGTAGAAATTTTAATTACAGATTTAGGTTTAAATACCTTGAAAATAATTGACCCTATTATAAATACCACTGAAGAAAACTTAACAAAAAACTTAACTCACGAAGAGTTAACGCAATTAAATAATCTTTTAATAAAACTTAAAAATCAATAATTATGAAAAACAGAAATTCTAAAATTGCAATGCTAATCGTATTAGCGCTATCATTTATGTCTTACACAGCAGTTTCAGACAAAATAGTTGATATTGAAAAAAGCTCGGTAACCTGGAAAGGCTATAAAGTTACGGGTCAGCACGAAGGAACAATTAATTTGGCTAGCGGCAAACTATCTTTTGACGGAGAAACACTTACAGGAGGAACATTTGTTATGGATATGACATCTATAAATACAACGGATTTAGAAGGTGAATACAAAGGTAAACTAGATGGTCATTTAAAATCTGCAGACTTTTTTGGTGTAGAAAAATTTCCTGTAGCAACCTTAGAATTTATAAACGTTTCTGGTAAAGATGGTGATTACAAAGTAAAAGCTAATTTAACTATAAAAGAAACTACTAAACCAGTAGAGTTTTCAATGACCGTAAATAAAAATTCAGCTAAAGCATCTTTAGAAATAGACCGGACAGAATATGATATTAAATATGGTTCTTCAAGCTTTTTTGATGGATTAAAAGATAAAGCTATATATGATAATTTCGACTTAATTGTCAATTTATCATTCTAATAATTAGCACCTAGATTAATTGCGATAAGTTCCTGTGGAGATCATAAATTTATCGAAACAGGAATTTTTTATGCATTTTAGTTTGAAATAAAACTTTTGATATCTATATTTGACGTTCAATGAAAATAAATACAAATCATACTTGGTGGTGGAATTTCTCAAACTTTCGTTAGTGAAATCATCCTTGTTATGTAATTATATAAAAAAAGGCTTGTCATTCACGACAAGCCTTTTTTAATTAAGCATACACTGAAACAAGATCAGCATAAACATGAAAACATTTAGTTTATATACACATTACAAAAAAATCTTAGCAGATACCATAACTCCTGTGAGCATCTATCTAAAAATCAGGGATAAATTCCCAAATAGTATTCTATTGGAAAGTAGTGACTATCATGCTAACGACAACAGTTTTTCTTATATCTGCTGTAATCCCATTGCTTCTATTAAGGTTGAAGGCGATACGATTTACCAAACCTATCCAGACGGAAGTTCTAAATCCAATTTTGTTGACACGGTTGGTGTGGTTGAAGAAATTCACAAATTCACTCAACGCTTTAAAGTCGATTCCAATGAAGAATTCAAATTTATCAACAATGGTATTTTTGGATATACCGCCTATGATGCTGTAAAGTATTTTGAAGATATTGAAATTTCGAAAAAGGAAAATTCCGTTACCATTCCTGAAATTTATTACGCTGTCTACCAAAACATAATTGCCATCAATCACTTTAAGAACGAAGCTTATATTTTTGCGCATTGTTTTGATACCGAAAATAACATTGATGAACTTCTTCAATTAATCCAAACCAGGCAATATGCCTCTTACGATTTTAAAAGGAAAGGAGACCTTGCATCCAATCTTACTGATGATGAGTATAAACAACATGTAGAATTGGCAAAAAAACATTGTGGAAGAGGCGATGTGTTTCAATTGGTATTGTCTAAAAGATTTTCGCAACAATTTAGTGGAGACGAATTTAATGTCTACAGGGCTTTGAGAAGCATCAACCCTTCACCATACCTGTTTTATTTCGATTATGGGAATTTTAAAATATTCGGGAGTTCGCCTGAAGCACAATTAGTGGTTAGCGATGGGAAAGCTGAAATCCACCCAATTGCAGGAACTTTTAAGCGAAGTGGTAACGACCTTAAAGACGCAGAACTCGCAGAACTATTAATAAAAGACAAAAAGGAAAATAGCGAACACGTAATGCTGGTAGATTTGGCACGAAACGATTTAAGCAGACACGGAAGCCAAGTTACGGTTGAGAATTATAGGGAAGTACAGTTTTTTTCCCATGTGATCCATTTGGTAAGTAAAGTGACAGGCACTATTCATAAAAATACGGATACGATGCAAGTTGTTGCCGATACATTTCCCGCAGGAACGTTGAGCGGCGCACCAAAGCATAAAGCCATGCAACTCATAGAAAAATATGAAAAAACAAGCAGAGGCTATTATGGTGGCGCCATTGGTTTTATGGATTTTAATGGTAATTTTAATCATGCGATTATGATTAGAACATTTTTGAGTCAGAATCACAAATTATTCTGGCAAGCAGGCGCTGGATTAGTAGCAAAATCAAATCCAGAAAGTGAATTGCAAGAAGTCTATAATAAACTCGGCGCGTTGACAAAGGCAATTGAACAGGCAGAGGAGATTTGAAAAATAGTTTTCAGTTGCTGTATTCAGTGCAAAGTTTTAAAAAGAAAAAATGAATATAAATTGGGATCTAACAAAAAATGGCACATATTAATGTCCTTAATTTCGACGGCGTCGAAAACAACGATTTTCAGAAATAATGAGCGAAAAAGCGAAACTGCGAAGCGAAGCTTCAAGCATGCAGCTTTGAAAGCGAATGGTGCTTTAGCAATTTCCTTATAAATCGTTTTGATTTTTTGGTTCGTTTTGTATCAAGACAAAATGAACAGAATTAAAAAAGAAGTTTAATTAAAGAAGATTCCTGCTTTCGCAGGAACTAAAGATGAAAAAAATATTAGTCATAGACAACTACGACAGTTTCACCTACAATCTAGTCCATTATTTGGAAGATTTAGATTGTGAAGTCACCGTAAAAAGAAACGATAAATTAACACTCGAAGACGTTGATGCGTTTGATAAAATTGTGTTATCACCAGGACCAGGAATTCCAGATGAGGCAGGATTATTAAAACAAATTATCGCTACCTATGCAGCAACTAAGAGTATTTTAGGTGTTTGTTTAGGACAGCAAGCTATTGGCGAAGTCTTTGGAGGCACTTTAGAAAATTTAGATAATGTTTATCATGGTGTAGCAACAAACGTGACACTTTCCGTTGATGATGAAACCTTATTCAAAGGACTTGATAAAACATTTGAAGTGGGTAGATACCACTCTTGGGTGGTCAACATCAATTTGCCGGAAAGCTTAGAAGCTACATCATTTGACGAAAATGGTCAGATAATGTCGCTTAGACATAAAATTTACGATGTTAAGGGCGTACAATATCATCCAGAATCCGTTCTAACACCGAATGGGAAACGGATTTTGGAGAATTGGGTTAATGAGTGAAAAGAATTAAGAATTAAGAATAGTTAAATTTTTCAAGAAAAAGAAAAAATCTTTTTTGATAAAAACGAAATTTAATAAATATGAATGTCCTTTTTTCCGACAACGTCGGAAGCAACGATTTTCAGAAATAGTGAGCGAAAGAGCGGAACTGCGAAGCGAAGCTTCAAGCATGTAGCTTTGGAAGCGAAAGATGCTTTAGCAATTTCCTAATAATCGTTTTGTTTTTTTGGTTCGTTTTGCAACAAGGCAAAATGAACAAAAGAAAAATGAGTAATTAACAAACAGATTCCCACTTTCGTGGGAAATGAATATGAAACAACTACTTAACAGACTAATCAATCAAGAAAGCATCTCAAGCGAAGAAGCAAAAAATGTCTTGGTTAATATTTCAGCAGGAAAATATAACCAAAGCCAAATTGCATCATTTTTAACCGTTTATATGATGCGAAGTATAACTTTAGACGAACTTCGAGGATTTAGGGATGCACTTTTAGAACTTTGTGTTCCTGTAGATTTAGAAGATTACAATACCATCGATTTATGCGGAACAGGTGGCGATGGAAAAGACACATTTAACATATCAACCTTATCGTCCTTTGTAACTGCAGGTGCAGGAATTCATGTGACAAAACATGGAAACTATGGTGTGTCATCCGCATGTGGTTCATCAAACGTCATGGAAAGCTTGGGTATCAAATTCACAAATAATATTGATTTTTTAAAACGGAGTATCGATGAAGCAGGGATTTGTGTGTTACATGCACCATTATTTCATCCGGCCATGAAAAATGTGGCACCCATTAGAAAAGAGCTCGGTGTCAAAACATTTTTCAATATGTTGGGCCCAATGGTAAACCCAGCCTTTCCAAAAAATCAAATGGTAGGTGTATTTAATCTTGAACTATTAAGGCTTTATGGCTATTTGTACCAAGAATCCGATAAGAATTATGCTATTGTTCACGCCTTGGATGGATATGATGAAATATCCTTAACAGGAAAAACCAAAGTGATTTCCAACAATTCAGAAACCTTATTTGAACCTTATGAATTAGGAGTTGACAGCGTAGAACAATCAGCAATATTTGGAGGAAACACGGTAAAGCAGGCCGCTAAACTTTTCACAAAAATTATAAATGGAAATGGTTCTAAAGCCCAAAATAATGTCGTATGCGCCAATGCCGGATTAGCCATAGCTACTGCAAAACAAATTTCCCATAAGGAAGGTTTTGAGTTGGCTAAAGAGTCGTTAGAAAGCGGAAAAGCGAAAAAGAGTATGGATACTTTGGTCGCGTTGAGTGGAAAATGAGTTGGCAATGTTCAGTCTTCAGTATACAGTCTGCTCACCGAGCACTAAATACTGAATACTGAATACTGAATACTGAATACTGAATACTGAATACTGAATATGAACATATTAGATAAAATAGTTAAAGACAAGCGTAAAGAAGTTGAACTCAAAAAAGAGTTCATTCCAATAGCAGCCTATGAGCAATTGCCTTCTTTTGGAATGAAAACAACTTCACTTTCAAAAAAATTAAGAGCCAGCAACTCTGGGATTATTGCTGAATTTAAGCGTAAATCGCCTTCAAAATCAATTATCAACAATACGGCTTTGGTTGAAGATGTCGCTATTGGTTATGAAATGGCAGGCGTCTGTGGTATGTCTGTTTTAACAGACGAAATTTATTTTGGCGGCACCATGGACGATTTAATAAATGCTAGAGAAAGTTGTAGTTTGCCCTTATTACGAAAAGAATTTATTATTGATGAATATCAGATTATTGAAGCCAAAGCCATTGGTGCCGATGCTATTTTACTCATTGCTGCAATTCTGACAAAAGCTGAAATCAAACATTTTTCAGAATTTGCAAAACGTTTAAATCTTGATGTTTTACTTGAAGTACATAACGAAGACGAATTACATAAATCCATTATGCCGTCTTTGGATATGTTAGGCGTAAACAATAGAAATCTTAAAACTTTTGAAGTTAGCTTAGATATATCAAAAGAATTAAGCCAATTAATTCCTGAAGATTTTGTAAAAGTCTCCGAAAGTGGCATTAGTTCAGTCGAAGCCATTAAGGAATTGCAACCCTTTGGTTATAAAGGATTTCTAATAGGTGAAAACTTTATGAAGACTGATAATCCTGGAGAAAGCGCGAAACAATTTATAAAGAGCCTAATATAAAAAAGCCTCCTCTAGCTCCTCCAAGGGAGGAGAATTTTTACGCGGATGAAAAAAATGAAAGACCAATTAAAGTAATAGAATGACCTGCAAGGTTTCAAAAACCTTGTAGGTTTATATCAAGCGACACCATTATGGCTGTAAATATGAAACTGAAAGTTTGTGGAATGAAATATAAAGACAACATAGAAGCTGTTGCTAAACTGCAACCCGACTTTTTGGGCTTTATATTTTATAAAAAATCGTCTAGGCAATTCACCACTACTATTCCCAAATTACCAAATAGAATTAAAAAAGTTGGTGTTTTTGTGGATGAAAAATTAGAAATCGTATTGGAAACGATTAAGAAATTTAACCTGAAAGTTGTTCAATTACATGGGCATGAATCGCCAGAATATTGTGCTACAATAAAGCATGTGGAGGTCATAAAGGTCTTTAGTATTAAGGATCAATTCAATTTTAACGTACTTCAACCTTACGAAGAGGTATGCGAATTTTTCTTATTTGATACTAAAGGAAAATTACCTGGAGGCAATGGTTTCAGTTTTAATTGGGATGTTCTTAAAAATTATCCTTCCACTAAACCCTATTTTTTAAGTGGCGGCATTGGCATAGAAGACATTGAAAAAATTAAAGAATTCAAAAAAAATTCTGCTTCAAAATATTGTTATGCTATAGACGTTAATAGTAAATTTGAGATTGAAGCTGGATTAAAAAATATTGACGAATTAGAAAAGTTTAGGTATGAGTTACAACATTAACGAAAAAGGATATTACGGAGAATTTGGAGGTGCATATATTCCAGAAATGCTTTACCCAAATGTAGAGGAATTGCGTCAAAACTATTTAAAAATCATGGCAGAACCTTCATTCCAAGAAGAGTTCAATGCTTTACTAAAAGATTATGTGGGCAGACCTTCTCCACTCTATTTTGCCAAACGGCTTTCAGAAAAATACAATACAAAAATATATCTCAAGCGTGAAGACCTCAACCACACTGGAGCTCACAAAATCAATAATACCATTGGTCAAATCCTTATGGCAAAACGTCTTGGAAAAAACAGGATTATTGCCGAAACTGGAGCTGGTCAACATGGTGTTGCCACAGCAACCGTTTGTGCTCTAATGGGCATTGAATGTATTGTTTACATGGGCGAAATTGACATTGCAAGACAAGCGCCAAATGTCGCAAGAATGAAAATGTTAGGCGCAACTGTAGTTCCCGCTTTATCGGGAAGCAGGACTTTAAAAGATGCCACCAACGAAGCGATTCGTGATTGGATCAACAATCCTGTAGATACACATTATATTATTGGAAGTGTGGTTGGTCCTCATCCCTATCCAGATATGGTTGCCAAGTTTCAAGCTGTGGTTTCTGAAGAGATCAAAAGTCAACTTATGGAAAAAGAAGGCACAGAAGATCCCGATTATCTCATTGCTTGTGTTGGAGGAGGAAGCAATGCTGCCGGTACTTATTATCATTATCTAGACAATGACAACGTAAATATCATAGCCGTTGAAGCCGCAGGATTAGGGGTGGATTCTGGAGAAAGCGCTGCCACTTCGGTGCTAGGAAAAGAAGGAATTATTCATGGTAGCAAAACCTTATTAATGCAAACGAAGGATGGACAAATAACAGAACCCTATTCCATTTCTGCCGGATTGGATTATCCAGGTGTTGGGCCAATGCATGCTAATTTATATAAAACTGGTCGAGCGGAATTTATTGCCATAACTGATGATGACGCCATGAAAGCTGGATTCAGTCTATGCCAGTTAGAAGGCATCATTCCTGCGATTGAAACCTCTCATGCTTTGGCCGTATTTGAACATAAAACTTTCAAACCAAATGATATCATTGTTCTAAATTTATCTGGTCGAGGTGATAAAGATTTACAGAATTATATTGATTATTTTAAGTTGTAATTTTATTGGAGGTTTACGATTTACAGTTTGGAATTTAGAACAGAAGTTTTGTAGTTGAAATTTTAAGCAATACTTTTACACTTACCAATTTATTTTATATCATTACTATGTCCGAAACGGTTTTAGAGCTTAAAGATGCTACCATTTATCAAGGCGATAGCATGGTGCTTTCAAAAGTGAATTTTGAAATGCAAAAAGGCGATTTTGTTTATCTTATAGGAAAAACGGGGAGCGGTAAAAGTAGTTTTATGAAAACGCTTTATGGTGATTTACAATTGACCGAAGGTGAAGGTTCTGTGGTTGATTTTAATCTAAAAACCATGAAAGAAAATGATATTCCGTTTTTAAGACGAAAGTTGGGTATTGTTTTTCAAGATTTCAAGTTATTGCCAGATCGCACTATTATTGGTAATTTAGAATTTGTATTAAAAGCAACTGGCTGGAAAGAAAAGGATAGGATTAAAGACCGTATTGACTCTGTTCTAGATAAAGTTGCCATGAAAACCAAGGGCTTTAAATATCCTCATGAACTTTCTGGTGGTGAGCAACAGCGTATTGCCATAGCACGCGCTTTACTGAATGATCCTGAGCTTATCTTAGCCGATGAGCCAACGGGTAACTTGGATCCACAAACCAGTATAGAAGTTATGGAAGTTTTGCAAGACATCAATAAAAATGGGAATACGATTTTAATGGCGACCCATGACTATGCCTTGCTTTTAAAATATCCAAGTAAAACCTTAAAGTGCGACGAAAACAAGGTTTTTGAAGTTGTGCAAAGGAAGAGTTAGAATATGAGCTTTTTATTAAAACGCTTATCCCAAAAACGTATTTGGAATAGAATATACAAGGAACGTCTATCAGAACCTTTGCGCCTTAATTGTATGAGCATTTTTGTCTATGTATTTGGTTCTTTTAGAAGTAAGGTTCTCTATGACTTAATATTGCGTCCACATCATGCTTTTGATATTTTAAAAGCGGCTTATCAAGCAAAAGAGCGAGTTTTCAGCAAAAATTAATGAATTTAATGACCAAAATAAACTAAGAAATATTAGCTACCATCCTTTTTTCGTAAATCAACGACTATTTAAAAATGCTAACTGGACAAAGCAAATTTACTATTTCCACGTATTAGATCATAAACACAGATCTGAAACAAAAAGGAACGATGCCCAACGAATTTTAGACAATCCTTATCTAAACATCTAAGATTCTTCTTTGTTTTTATAAATGTGCGGATTCTTTCTTATGCCTTTTTTAAATACCTTTCTCAATAACATCCTTAATTTAGCATCAGCATCTAATATTATGTTTTTTAAGGTTTCTTCTGGGCGACCTCTATATTTCGTCACATGGAATTTATCTGTTTCCTTTAATGGCAATGGACTAAAATAATAGTTGGAAATACAACATCTAGCTTCTAATTCAGAATTCACTTTGTTTACAGAATGCCATGATCCATCGTGGGTTGCCATAACCACCAAACGATTAAACTTACTCTCAATTACGATAGGATTTTTTTTGGGCCCATTTGGCCATAATTCCAAATGGCCTCCATTTTTAAGTTCCCAATTTGGTGTTACATAATATAGTAAATTTAAGACACGCCAGCGCTCTCTTTTGGCATCATGTGAATTATCTAAATGGGGATTTAAAAAATTATGATTTGCCATCAACGATAAACCGCCTGCGTATAGTGATTGGTCCGCATACAATGTTTCTATACCACAAATATCACCTATTAGTTTCACTACTTTATCATCCTGAAAAGCATAAATCACTTTTTCAAGCAAAGGATTATGATTGTTCATTTGAGCCGAAACATATTTATGTTCTCTAATTGTTTTTAAACATCGCATGTCATTTTTATCTGGAAAAACAGAAAAACACGCTTTCGCTAAATCGTTTGGAAGTAAATCGTCGATAAAAAAGTAGCCAATATTAGATTTTGAAGAATGATAAGTCGATAAAATATTATTTTTGTTGGCTGTTATTTTATGGCAAATTTGATTTATAATTTCGTCGGAAGTAATGTTCACACTAACATAATTTTATGTCTTGGCAAGATAAATTAATTTCGTTTAACACTAAAGTCTTTGAGCTTCATTTATAATTTAATTACATTGTACTCCAATTAAAAATCTTAGAGGTCTTCCGCATTACATGAAAGTCATTTGCCTTAGTACACTGGATAAATTTTCGAGGTTTTATCTCGATATTGAGCGTCACCTAAAAGCTAAAAACAAAACAGATATGAGCTTAAAGGTATTCAGCCTTTATTTTAGTGGATTCCTTTATACACTTCTTCGATTTAAATATAGCAATTGGATTTCGGTAAAAGCATGGTATTTGGCACAACGCAAAAAACAACTTTATACTTCAATTATAAATTCTCAAAACAGTTATAAAAATTTAAACTTTAATGATTATTATGCATTTCATGCTGCCTTAACTAAAAATATTTCGACAAAATCACTGCAATTGCAAACCTTAGCTTATATAGATATTTTTGATGAAATTTTCGCTAATGAAACACCAGATTATCTTATCAGTATAGGCGATTCTAGATTGTGCATGGAAATTGCGATTGCATTGGCCAAAACAAAAAAAATTAAAGTACGTTATATAGAACAAGGGCCTTTCAATACGACATTCTTTGACGACAAAGGTGTTAATGCCAATATTAGTATTAGAGAAAAAGATAATTATCAATCCACAAAAATTAATGAACATCCGATTTCTGATGACAAGGCGAGTAATAAAATCTATAGTAGATCTCCTATTTACCGTGGGATAGATATGGTTTTAATGACCTTATTCGAAAACACCGCTTTTTATCCACCAGATTTAAAATATACTGACCTAAATAGTTACAGACCTAAGCGTTCCCATCCTAAAATTCAACACTTTTACCATGAGCAAATGGCATTATTAATATTGCAGGTGCCTTTAGATGTTAATATGATTTATCACAGTCCCAACTATAAATCGCACACCGAAATCGTTGAAAGCATCTATTCTAACCTTCCTAAAAATTTAAAATTGGTGGTTAGAGAGCATCCGCTTTACACTAACAAATATGAAGATAGCTTATACGATTATATTAACCAAAATGCGATATTAATTGATAATTCCACTCCTCTGGACTTAGCTATAGATAGCGCAATGATGGTGATTGTTAATAATTCAACTGTCGGTATTGAAGCTATTCTAAAATACAAAACTGTTGTTGTTTTAGGCGACGCATTTTATGATAATCCAGCTGTTTGTATTAAACTAGAAAACAAAAAAGAGCTGTCAATTATCTTAGAAAAAGCAATAGAAAATGAACCTAACAAAGCGAAAATCGATGCTTTTAAACAGGAACTATTTAATAGTGTTTTATTAAAAGGAGCAATAACAGATAACCCCTTACAATCTTCAATAACTATTGCTAATAAATTACTGACAAATGAGTGAGACGCCTTTTTTTTCTGTGATTATTCCTTTGTATAATAAAGAGCAATACATTTCTGAGTGCTTGAAAAGCGCATTGAATCAAACATTTAAAAATTACGAAGTCGTAATTATCAATGACGGGTCTACAGATGACAGTGTTTCTATTGTAGAATCAATTATTTCCAATAAAATTACACTGTTTTCTCAAGAGAACTTAGGGGTTAGTGCTGCAAGAAATAACGGAGCTTATAATGCCAAAGGGACTTACCTAGCATTTCTAGATGCTGACGACATTTGGAAACCCACTCATTTAGAATTATTTAAAGAAAGTATAGACAATTTTCCAAATGCAGGTTTGTACGCTAATAATTATGAAATAAAGTATGCTGATGATCATATTATACCAGCAAAAATACAAATTGAAGGTAATGATGATAAGCCATTTGTTTTAACTGATTTTTTTAAAGCAAGTATACAAGATACAGCTGTCTGGACATCTGCTGCTGCAATAAAAAGGGAAAAGTTTTTTGATTACGACATGTTTAACCCTATCTATTTAAGTAGTCAAGATTTAGATTTATGGATTAGAATAGCTTTGAATGAAGCTATTGTTTTTAATCCAAAGTCTTCAATGATTTACGACAAATCAATAGAAGGGAGCTTAGGTAAAACAGAAGATAATGATGCTAGATTTATTTTATTCAATTCATTTCATAGCTACGAAAACAATAACCTATCGCTCAAAAAATATTTAGACATAAAACGTTACGGATTGGCTTTAAGAACTAAAATTCGAGGTGAATCAAAAATCTATAGTGATACTTTAAAAACCATAGACTTTAGAAATTTAAATTCTAAACAAAAAATTTTACTTAAAACACCTACGTTTATTCTACAAGTTTTAAATAAATTAAGACCGTATATTATTAAGAGTAAAATTTATTTATGGCTTTTTAAAAGCTAAAAAGTCCCTATACTTTCTAATATAGTCATCTTCATTAAATTCGTCAGAGGCCAAAACTAAGCAAACGCATCCCGAAGAAAAATTATCAATTTCGCGCCATATTCCTGGCACTATTAGAAGACCTTTATGCGGTTTATTTAAACTAAAAGTCATTTTGTTTTCACCATCCTTAATGTGCACATCAAAACTACCAGAAAGTGGAACAATAAGCTGGTACAATTCCTTATGAGCATGGCCCCCTCTAAAAGCATCAGATGGAACATCGTATAAATAATATACTCGCTTTATTTCAAATGGCAGTAAGTCCCCTTCAACAACGGCTAAGATACCACGTTCGTCATGCACTCTTGGAATTTCCAAAATAAAAACATCCTCTATTGTCGTCATTTTCATTTTTATGCTTCAATTAAATTTTGCCACTCTTTTGCGATCCTATCAACAGACAAATATTCTATTGATATCTTGGCATTAGATTTACAGTGATTATATAATTTTTCATCTTCAACAAATGTATTGAATGCATCAGCTAACGCAGAAATACTATGATTATCCACTAATAAACCATTTTTTTTATGGTTTATCACACCATCTTCAAAGTTATCATATTTCACACTTATTACGGGTGTGTTGCAAGCTAAAGATTCTAAAATAGTCATAGGAAAACCTTCAAACCTACTAGTCAATACTGTGAATCTAGATGAATTTATATATGAAAATGGATTTATGGAAAACGGTAGTATTTTAATGTACCTCTTTAATTTACATTTTATTATTTTATTTTCAATTAAAGATTTATCCTTACCATTACCCATAAGAATTAACTTTATGCCTTTTTTAGACAACAATGATTCTTGGTAAGATGCTATTAATAAAGATAGGTTTTTAACCTCATTATCCAGCCTACCATACCAAAAAATAAAAGGAGAAGATTCCATGTTTTTCTCTTGTTTTAATTGGTTAATATAACTGAAATCTATGGGATTATATAAGGTCTTCAAATTTTTAAAATCATACGATTCTTTAACTAAATTCTCAATACCATGAGATACACAAACTATTTTTTTAGATTTTTTATACAGTAATTTAGTCAACCATTTGTTGGGTGGAAAAAATAAATGAATGGCGTAACTATGAATCATATAAATAGTTTCCTTTGGATAAATAAATGCAGAAATAATATATTCTGAAAATGCTTTAGAACGCACACGATGATCGATAATGACTTCTATGCTATTTTTGTTTAGAAATTTTCTAAAAATTAATAAACGTTTGAGACGTCCGATAAAAGTATCATTCTGTTCTTTAATTTCACCAAGATTTAACAATTCACCTTTATATGGATATTTTATACTATTGAGAACAGTAACAATAAACACTTTATAGCCTAAATCAGTTAAAAAAATTGATTGCATAGCTGCAACTCTATCAGCTCCTCCCTCACTTAAAGAGCGCGATACAATACATATCTTTTTTTTATGCTTATTTTGCATTTATCTTAATTACTTGGTAAAGATATTAAATGAAATATTATCCTCTAACTTTTTGGGATAACTTGAGTTGTTTTAAACATAAGACAAAAAAATAATATTATTATATGAAAATTTTACTGTTTGGGGAATATAACAGGTCACAATGGAATATAAAAAATGGACTTATTGCATTAGGGCACGAGGCTATTGTTGTGAGTAACAGAGATGGTTTTAAGAAAGTTGACGTTGATATTGAATTAATAGATCCTTACAAGCCTTACTTCTTAAAAAAACTAAGAAACCTAATAAAAAAGCTTTTGGGAATAGACCTATCTGCATTATCAATAAAACGTCAAATTAAAAAAAACAAAAATAAACTCTCAAATTACGATATTGTTCAGTTTATTAATGAAGCTCCTTTTGATTTTGATAGAAAACATCAACAGCAAATTTTTGAGTGGTTGACAGATTGGAATAAAAACCTTTTTTTACTTTCTGCTGGCTTAGACTATTCAAGTGTCTTATATGCCCACGAAAAAAAATTTAGATATTCAATTCTTACTCCTTATTTTGACAACAAAGGAACTAAAAAAGACTTTTCACCCGCATTGAGTTACCTGACCCCAGAACATATTAAATTGCACAAAAAAATTTTTCATACTATAAAAGGAGTCATATCTAATGATTTAGATTATCATATTCCGTTAGTTGGTTATAGAAAGTACTTAGGTATGATTCCACATGCCATTAATCTTAGTAAACTAAATTATACCGCACCTGAAATTAAGGATAAAATAATAATTTTTCATGGTATCAATACCTTTAATTATTTTAAAAAAGGAAATGATATTTTTGATGCCGCTTTGGAAATAATTTCTAAAAAATATGCCGATAGAATTGAAATTATAATTGCCAGGAACCTTCCCTATAAAGAATACATTAAAAAATTTGACAAAGCTCACATATTACTAGATCAAGTATATGCCTACGACCAAGGATATAATGCACTAGAAGCCATGGCAAAAGGAAAAGTCGTTTTTACTGGCGCAGAAAAAGAATGGGAAGATTATTATAAAGTTATGCCAGATACTATTGCTATAAATGCACTACCTGATGTGACACAAATTATCAATAAACTAATTTGGCTCATAGAAAATCCCGAAAAAATCATTGAAATCTCAAAAAACGCCCGACGCTTTGTAGAGCAACATCATGATCACATCAATTGTGCAAAAATGTATTTAGAAAAATGGGATTAATTTTTTTGCTTCGGAAAGCGAAGTTCTAAGGAAACCCGCGTGATATCAACATTTTCGTTTACGGCAGCACCATGGATTAAAAAAGGGGAAAACAACAAGGCTTCACTTTCTTTAGGATTAGGTCTTAACATATTAATCACTCCTGTTTTTGTTTCCAAAATACAGGGCACATAATAAACATTACCATTAATTTTCGCACCCTTACTTTCTGTTCTTAAAATTTCGTTTTCGGGTATAAAATGGCTTTCTGGCATTACTGGCAAAGATGATTTTTCGTTACAGCCAGCAATGGGTAACCATACGTTTATAATATCTTCCCAATAGCTCAAATAACCATCTCTATGTGGTGGATTAATATCTAAAGAATTTGGTCTACTAATTCGTATTTGGATGTGTGATTTTTGAAGTTCTTCTACATACGAAGTTAACTTGTAGCCCAAAATATCTCCAAACCGTTTAGCTAATTGGTCGATATCAAAATCGAAATCTGAGGTTTCAAGATTACGGGTTATAGAGATGACTTGATTATGAAGCGCATCAGTAGTTACATATTTATGATAATTCTTTAAATCAAAATTTTCATCATCAACAACTATATTATTAGCCTTTAAAGCGTCGATAATTATTTTTTCCACAGAACTTTGAAGTCTTAAAAAATCGTCCTGACCAAATGCTTCAACCATACTATAACCTTGCTTTTCCCATGGCATTTTAGATAAAACGTTATCTTTTTGAGGATAAAGTAATTCTGGTTGTCCCCAAAAAAAATTGCCTTCAACTTTAAATTCAAAGGGTTTATTATCAATATATAATTTACATATTTTCTCCATCATCGAATTTTTCCTTTTTATTATCGAAGTAATTTTTGATAATAAATATAACCATTATGAAATAAATAATATACCTCACAAAATGAGCAATCACAATACCTTCAGTACCATAAGATTGAATAAACACTTTTGAAAGTACAAAAAACAGCCCTAAAGAAATTATTTCGGTAATCACAAAACTTTTCACCATACGCTTGGCTAAAAATTGATGGGACAATACCAAAGCTCCCAACCTTATAAAATCGCCAAGCAACTGCCACTTGAATAAAGGTTCCATACCTGTAAAATCTGGATAAATAAGTTCAATAATATAATTTCTAAAGACATAAACCAGGATCATTCCCAATCCAAAAATGGGCAATATGGTTTTATAAATGTTAAGGACTTCATTCTTAAATTCAAGCTTTGTATGGATACTTGCAAATTTTGGCAAAACATATAAGGTAAACAACCCTGTGGCAAACACCATATAATTTTTAGAAATAAAAGTTACAGCTGTCCAATAACCTGCCTCATTAATGTTTAACTCATCGGCAACCAAGGTTCTTATGTTCAACTCAATATAATTCAGAAGAAAAGTGGAAATAAACGACATCAATGTAAATGCCAATAGTTTATTTCTATAAAAAAGATTAAGGTTTAGAGATTTAAACGGCACATAGGTTTTCAATATTTTTCCAAAAACAAAGGCCAAAACAATAAGTTGAATAACAGGCGCAAACGCAATGGCAATAAGCACACCTTTCAATTCTGAACTATAAAGTCCAATAACGAGTGCGATGGTTGCCAGAAGATAACTGATTAATTCAATCTTAGCATAGCGTTTATAATCCGACAAACCACTAACCACAGCATTGACCACACGACCAATGGCAATAAATGGCACGATAACCGCTAAAAGCTGAAAAATATAAATGTAATCGGACGTATTAAATAAGTAATTGGAAAAAAATGAAGCACCAATAAATAAAACCACTGCAGAACACAACGCGCCAATAACCATAAATACAGTAACCGTAGAAAATAGTTTAGAAAGCTCTGGTTGGTCCTTTTTAAATTCAGCAACATATTTAACAACTCCATTAAATGTCCCTAGCGTTGCTGTACTGGTAAGCATAGCCATAACATTCCGTACTTGCCCAATACTTGCTATACCAGCTTCACCAACCATTACGGCCAACAATCGTTGAATAATTGCCGAAACAATTAACCGAACCGCAATAACCAAAGCGTTAAGTGATGTGATTTTAAGCACAATATTGTTGCCAATAAATTTTGGAAGCCTCACATTTCTGTTTTTAATATTTGTCTACACCTTTGTCGTCCAATACACCAAATAAGGAACTACTAAATAGCAGGACTATAATTCCGAAATACATAAAATAGCTCAAACAATGCCCCATAACAGCACCTTTCACTCCAAAATCATCAATAAGATAAATACTGGATACATACATGATGACGAATAAGAATATTTCCAAAATGATAAAATGGGTAAACATTTTTTTTGCTAAAAATTGATAGGCAATAACTAATGAGAGTACGCGCGCAATATCTCCTAAAATCTGATAGCCAAATAAATCTTCAACAGGTCTAAAATCTTCTGTAAATAAGATATTTATCAACACAGATCGACTTAAATAAACAATTAGTAATAATACTAAAAATACAGGCATAATAGCTTTGTAGAAACTAAAAACTTCTTTTCTAAATTCTCGTTTGGAATTGATTTGAGAATACCGAGGTAAAATATAAAGTGCCATCATGGAATTAAAAAACATGAGATAATAATCTGAAACCCGCGTCATAGCAGTCCAATAGCCTGCCGCTTTTATACCTATTTCATCAATGAGATAATTTCTAATAATGATCATTACTATTGGGATGGCAATAGTGCTTACCAACGCCATTATCATGTAAGGGCCCAATTTATTCAATATCGAAAAACTGACTTGTGTAATCTTAATTGAGGAGACCAAACTTCTTCTAAAAGCAATACCAACTATGGTTATGAGCAAATTAAGCGCTGGTGTCAACACAATGGCGAGCAATGCACCATCAATATTTTCATCATATATAAGCAGTAAAGTCACTAAAAGCCCTAATATCTGACCAAGAATGTTAATTAGTAGTAAATATTTGTGTTTAGAAAATCCATTCAAAATGGAAAAGACGAACATATTCAGCGCATAGAACGGCAATACAATTGCAAGTGTCTCTATAATATAGATGTAATCGTAATTTGGTGAAAACAATACATTGTTAATCCACTCTGCATTATAGTAACATAAGAACGATAAACATATAGAAGAGAAAAATCCGGAATAAAAAACTGTAGATAATGTTTTAGTAAGCTCAACTACATCGTTCTTAACCTGGCTTATAACTTTAACGACACCCTTGTAAAGTCCAGAAATAGCCAAAGACTGAACCGCACTTAAAAAATTCCTCAAATTCCCAATAAGTGCCATACCCTGTGGCCCAATGTAAATAGCAATAAATTTAGAAACCAGAATTCCGGCCACAATTCTAAGACTAATATTAGCCACGTTTAGACTTGCCGCTTTTACTAAAACTTCGGTATTTATATAAGTAAAAAACTTTTTCAACTAGTAGGTATTTAAAACGTCTATGACCGTTTGAATCTCATTGTCTGTCAACACAGGACTCATAGGCAAACTTATAATTCTTTTATGAATCTTTTCAGTAAGTGCAAAATTAAAGTGCGAAAATGATTGTAAGGCTCTTTGCTGATGTGGTGGAATTGGATAATGGATTAACCATTCTATTTTATTATGATCCAAAAAATTGATAAAATGGTCTCTATCGGCAACCTCAATCACAAAAGCATAGAACACATGATTTTCAGAACCATTATAATATGGTAATTTTAATTTTGAATTGTGAATACCGTTTAAATACGCTTTTGCAATTTCCCGTCGTCTTTGGTTGTCTTTGTCCAGGGATTTTAATTTAATACCCAAAAAAGCCGCTTGCATATCATCTAAACGACTGTTGAAACCAATTATTTTATTAGTGTACTTTGCTTCACTTCCATAGTTACGTAATAGCCTTAAGACGTCAACTAATTCTGAATCATTTGTCGTCACAGCACCTCCATCGCCTAGGGCGCCGAGGTTTTTGCTCGGATAGAAACTAAAGGCTGCCGCATGAGAAAGGCTTCCTGCTTTATTGGCTATTGGATAGTTGTTTCCATTAATATCGGAAATTGGAGTTTTAGTTTTGGAATTTGTAACCGCACCATGCGCTTGGGCCGCATCTTCAATTAAAAGGCAATTATAATCTTTTGCTATTGTATTAAAACTTTCAACGTCTGCCAACTGACCATATAAATGCACCATAATAATCGCCTTGGCCTCAACCAATATGGCTTTATCAATATCGGTAGAGATATTATAAGTTTCAGTGTTGGGCTCTACTAAAACAGGAACTAATTCCGCATGTAAAATAGATAATATGGTAGCAATAAACGTATTTGCAGGAACAACGACCTTATCTCCTTTCTCTAATTTCCCTAAATGGATATAACCTTTTAATATTAAGGTGAGTGCATCTAATCCGTTGGCAGTACCTACACAATATTTGGTTCCACAATAGGCTGCAAAATCATTTTCAAATTTGGTAACATTCTTCCCTAGAATAAAATGGGCATCGTCCAAAGATTTACTGAACGCTGTTTGAAACGCGTCACGAAAACGATTATTGATTTTATGTAGATCTAGGAATTTAATCATACTAAAATAGCGTCTAAGAATTTATAATTTTCTGTTTCCATTTTATAAAATCCTTGTGGAATTGATCGTGCTCCAAATCCCTCTTTCCAAAAAAGCAAGCCTTTGTTGATCTGTTCACCTGAATTGATATTGGACGTTCCAAAATCAAAATACGGTTTATCCTTATATACATTTTCTATAAGATGATGGTGCAAAAAATCCAAACTTCCCAATTCGTTGTTATCTTCATTGCCCGAAATATATTGGCAATGTGCTACGTTTTCAGTTTCAAAAATGGTTACTCCTGCCACAAGTTTTTCTTTATGAAGCACATTAAACTGTTTGATGTTATTTGGAAACCTAGATTTTAAGAGTGTCATTTCTTCCAAACTGTGAACGGGTTTCACGTTGTGCTTTGTTTCTAAATTTGGGATAAGGATTTGATTCCAAAATGATTCAAAAACATTAGATTCTTCAACTTTTAAATCTGATTTATTAGCTCTTTTTACGCCTTCTTTTCTACTGTTAGAATAGGATTTAAATTTTGTATTTACGACTGAATGCAAATCAGTTCGCAACAATTCAGCCTTCGTTTTGAATAAAACATAAGCCAGTGGATTATTAGACTGATTGTGCAGATATATGGTGGGAAGTTCTTTTAAGGTTAAACTGTTAATCTCACTACTGTTTAAAAATTCCAATACAGCCCGAAACACTCGAATAAAATCGGTTGTTTTTAATTCTTTGGAATAAATGAGACTGCCATAAGTTAACCCTTGATGGGAATAGACAGCGTCCTCAACCAAATTAGCAGGCAACATCGCCATTAGTTTATCTTTTTTATAGACCATCAATGAAAAATCACGAAAGGTATGGCTGTGATAATCCATAAAATCCCGCTGGAACAAAAACGTATCTTGATTGCTTTTTAGGGCAAAACTGTTCCAGGTTTCTTTTTCTGAAGATTTATATAAAGTGACTTTGTAATCTGCCATCAATCAAAAATAATTCTAATTATCTATTAAGCCCAATGAATTCAAAATGATTAAAAAATAAAATTGAGTTATTTTTCCTTTTTTACAGTTGGATCAATGTTTGTAGAATCCACAATATAAAGCGGTCTGTCTTTTACATTGACATTAATTCTACTAATATATTCGCCAATTACGCCTATCGATAAAAGTTGAATACCTCCAATAAATGCGGCACTGATGATTAAAGAAGTCCAACCTGTGATGGTTTGTTCTAATATATAATGGGAAAATATGGCAAAAATGATCAGCAAGAATGAAAAGATAGAAATAATGAATCCCAAACGGCTTACAAAAAGTAAGGGTTTATCTGAAAAACCGGTAATACCATCGAAGGCTAAACGAAACATTTTACCATAGGTATACCCAGATTTACCATGTTTTCTAGAAGCCCTGTCATACAAAACATAAGCCTGTTTAAATCCTAACCAAGCAATTTGACCACGTAAAAATTTATTCTGCTCTGGCATTCTAATAATAGCCTCTACCACTTTTTTAGACACCAATCTAAAGTCTCCAGCGTCTAAAGGAATATCAAAAGTTACTATCTTTTTCAAAAGCCTATAGTACAATTTAGCCGTTAATTTTTTCAAAAATGATTCACCTTTTCGCTTTTGTCGCTTTGCATAAACCACGTCAAATCCCTCTTTATATTTGGCATATAAATCAGCAATTAATTCTGGTGGATCTTGAAGGTCTGCATCAATAATTACGGTGCAGCTTGCATTGCTATGCTCCAATCCTGCGGAAACCGCTACTTGATGTCCAAAATTTCTACTAAAATCGATATAATAAACATCACTATCGCCTTGGGCAATTGTTTCTATCTGAGTCAGAGAGTCATCTGTACTTCCATCGTTGATAAATAGTATCTCGTAACTTAATTTAATTGTAGAAAGTGTTTGCTTAATCCTTCCATATAGCGTCTGTATATTTTCAGATTCATTGTAAACAGGAATTATAATGGAAATGTCATTGTCTTGCATAATCGTATCTTAATACGCAACTAATATAGTAAACTCATCTCGACTTATTCTTAGATCGATAAATATTAAAATAAGGGTTACTCCAAACAATTTCATAGTTATTTCGATTTAAAAATGCAATCATGATGGCATTTCGCTCATTACTATGAAAATCAGTGTTCTCTTTTTGAGTTGACATATAGTCTGGTATTGGCTCAGAAAAACTATAAATAGTTTCAAATTTTTGTTGCACAACGATTGGCAACACAGGGATTTCAGATTCCGCTTTATGCAACTTTTTTTCAAAAGAATTATAATCGTAAATCCAAACCCAAGGATTATACATGTAAGGTTTGGTTTCCGATAAAAAATGAACCATTGGAATTTTATCATAGACCATTAAATAATCATTTGGTTCTACAAATTGATTCAAATTCACCAGTAAATCATTGATAATTTTGGCGCGTCGCTCCGTGGTGTATATGCCCTCGGCCAAAGAGCTATTAATGGTATAGTGTTTTTCGAATCTACTTCCCATATCAAAATAGGCCTGTTGGGAAATATTATAGGTTTTAAGCAATATAAAAGCCACAATAATTGCATACATAAATAAATGAAGTGATTTCTTTGGTATACTTGAGCTTGGATTAATTTTAAGATATTTTGAATGCATATCCATTACGTACAAATTATCTATCAAATAGAAAAATAAAGGCAAACCAATCCAGATTCCCATATAACCACTATTTTTTATACCACCTCCTGTTCCTAAGGAAATAGTAATCAATGTGAAAAAAGATAAAAAGCTAATTACTTTTACTTCATTACTAACCTTTTTTATAAAAAGAATTGTGACAGCACCTATTAAACAAAGGCTATATATTGGATAAATGTTTCCTGTATTAAACCAAAAGACAAATAAGACGATTGAAAAAACAAAAATAAAAACATTGATGATTTTCTTATTGGGAATAAATCGTCTTAAGACATAAAGTCCCATAACAATGGCAGCAAGTTTGACCGTTTCAACAGCAATACTTCTATAATTATAGTAAGGTGCCATAAATACCGATTTAAAATTATGTGAACTGTCCTCAGTATTCCCTAGGTCATTTATCGTAAAGAGGGCATTCTTCATTATTTCCAACTGCCCAAGCAAGCTTAAAGTTACATACACCATCAAAAAGCCAATAATAGATCCAAACCCAACAAATAAAAACGGCTTAATAGATTTCAAAATCGATTCTTTTCGTAAATAATATGCATATGGCACAACTAAGACCAATGAGAAAAGCACTAAGTTCGGAATCCGGGTAAAAACATTTATACTTAATATAATCCCAGACAATATGTATAAAAGCATACTGTTTTTTATGACAGCCTTATTTAACACATATATAATTATAACCGACATAAGTGCGGTCAAATGATTATGGTAATAGGTCAAAAACCCATAATCGTTCACAAATAAAACCATGACCAATGCAAGGAGTAAAAATTCTTGTTTTATATATGATTTTAATAATTTGTATGACAGATAAAAAGCTAGAGTGTTTACAATAATTCCAAGCAGCCTAAACCATAAAATGCCACCATCTTCATACAGCAGATACCATAAACCTCCTACAAAACCCGAAAACCAATACAAGAAATTATACTCTACACTTTCAGGATTTGAGAAAATTTGCTGATAAAACGTTAAAACGAAACCATCGTCGCAGACATCAAATCCTTGAAAAGCCACTAATAATTGTAAAAGCACGATAATTATTAATGTAATTTTGAATAGATTCTTCTGAATTTGTAATTCAAGCTTCATTAAGTTAAGCCTATTTAGTTAAAACGATTTTGAGTAAAAATCAAATATAACATCTTATTTAATTGTTATTCCATTAATTTAGCGGCAATAAAACAGATTTTAAAAGTGCCATTGAATCTCGATCCCAGAAAAATTCTCAGTCATCCTGTAATTTATACCTCCTATCAAAAAATTGTAGGTGGTTACAGAGCTCGTAAACTTTTTGTTGAAAATAACGTGAACATAAAACCTGGTCAAAAAATATTGGATATTGGTTGTGGCCCTGGAGATATATTAGAGTTTTTACCTAATGTTGACTATACAGGAATTGACTTAGATCACAATTACATTGAACAGGCAAAAAAAAAATATGGAAACAAAGGTACATTTAAGTGTGCTGGAGTGGACGACTTAGATTTAATTGAGACTCACACTTTTGACATTGTTATTTCTGCTGGAGTCTTGCATCATTTAACGGATGAGCAATGTTTCAATTTGTTTAAAATTGCAGTAAAAGCCTTAAAACCAAATGGCCGTTTTGTGTCGTTTGACGGTTGTTATGTTCCAAATCAAAACAAAATTTCCGCTTACTTCTTAAGAAAAGATAGAGGTCAATTTGTAAGAACACAACTTGAGTATGAACGTCTTGCAAAAATCCACTTCAACAATATAGATTCGACCATTGATGAATCCTATTTTTTTATTCCCTATACCTCTATTATTATGGATTGTAAAAACACCGCATATTAGTTTCAACAAAAATGAAAATTAATAAAATCAAATATTTTTATAAAGACCGTCCATTTTTTCTAATTGTATACTTCTGTGTTTTCCTATTTTGCATTTTTAATGATCCTATATATTCTCCCGACACCTACGGTTATTTAAGGGCAATGCCATTCCGTCAATTGGGCTATGTCATTTTCTTAAAAAGTTTTAGTTTCGTTTTTGGATCATATTTCGACATTGCGGTAGTAGCGTTCCATGCCCTATTTAGTTTGTTTTGTGTTCATTATTTTCATAAAAAAGTAGCTTCGATATTTAACTTGAACTACTTCCTAAGACTTATTTTAAGTGCGATTTTATTATTTCCTTTTTTCCCACCATTGCTTATTGCAAATAACTTATGTTCTGAAGGGCTAGGTTATGGTTTTTACCTTTTATTTATTGCTATTGGCTTAGACATTCTTTTTAATAATAAACGAGAACATCTTAAATATTATGTCATTATCTTTCTTGGCTTGGTGTTTACAAGAAGTCAGTTTATAATCTCCACTTTAATTTTCGCAGGCGCCTATTTTTTAATTTACAGAAAGTTTATCTTTCAAAGAAAACATATATCAACAATTATCGTTATGTGCGGTGTTGTGCTTATAGCAAGTCTAACGGAACGCAGCTATCATCTATTAAAAGATGGTTTTTTTAAACCTACTCCCTTAGGTTATACCAGTGCTTCAACAGCTCCAATCTATGTTTCTAACACCACGGATTATTCACTTATAGAACAAAAAGATTACAGGGAAATTCTAAAAAGTGCCTACGACACTTTAATTAAGAAAGATTTACTTTTAAAACCCAACCAAACACCAAAAGAAGACTATTTATTCTTTCATGAGAACCTATCAAAAATATGTAATCAAACTGTTAGAGAACAAGGCGTAGTCTATTATTTTAACCAACCAAGTCCAAAAGAGTGGAGTTCCAACCAAGTGGCTTCCTATCCATTTTTTGAAACTGAAGCCGCCTGTAAAACATATACTTTCACTTTAATTAGGGCAAATTTCAATAAATGGATTCAGCTTTATTATACTAATATAACTTATGGTTTTTACACGCCAATTCTGCTTTTCTTTGTAGTGTTTATGTTCTTATTCAGTTTAGTTAAAACCACATTTTACGATCAAAAGAACTATGCCATTTTATTTCTATTATCATCTTTAATTTTATCGAATGCTCTTTTTATTGCCTTTGCAAGCCATTCTATACAACGTTATCTGTTTTACAATTATGCTTTGTTATTTTTGCTATTCATTAGTACACTCAAACTTTTAAAACGTGAGTAATAAACCTGAACTTTCCATTGTAATGCCATGCTTAAACGAAGCGGAAACTCTTGCTATTTGCATAAATAAAGCGCAATCATTTCTTGAAAAGAATAATGTTATGGGCGAGATTATTATTGCAGATAACGGAAGTACGGATGGCTCAAAAACTATTGCTAAATCTCATAATGCAATTGTAATCCATGCAGAACAAAAAGGATATGGAAGTGCGCTAAAGGCAGGAATTGAGGCAGCAAACGGATCTTATATTATTATGGGAGATGCTGACGACAGTTACGATTTTTCTAACCTTTTGCCCTATCTGGTAGAATTGCGAAATGGTAAGGATTTAGTAATGGGAAATCGTTTTAAAGGTGGAATTGAAAAAGATGCTATGCCATTTTTACACCAATACTTAGGCAATCCTGTGTTATCTTTTGTAGGGCGTCTGTTTTTTAAAATTAATATTAATGATTTTCATTGTGGACTGAGAGGCTTTTCTAAAAGTGCCTACAAAACGATGAATTTAAAAACCTCTGGTATGGAGTTTGCCTCGGAAATGGTGGTAAAATCGAAGCTGAATAATTTATCTATTGCGGAAGTGCCAACAAAACTCCATAAAGATGGCAGAACTAGAGCACCACATTTAAAAACTTGGAGTGATGGTTGGAGACATTTGCGTTTTTTAATGTTGTACGCACCAAATTGGTTGTTTCTTTACCCTGGAATTCTTTTAGCTTTAGTCGGTTTTGTGATGTCCTTTATTCTTGTCATAAATCCTATTGAGTTTGAAAGCTTCACATTAGATGTACATACATTATTATACACTTCTGCGTTTCTATTAGTAGGATTTCAATTTATCATATTCTATGGCTTGACAAAAATATTTGCTGTTGAAAATGAGCTACTTCCAAAATCCAACCGTTATAACAAACTTTTCAAATTTATCAACCTTGAAAAAGGCTTAATCTTTGGTTTTGTACTTTTAATAATTGGAGTATATTTAAGCTTTAAGGGTTTAGCTTCTTGGGAAAACACTCGTTTTGGGCCATTAGATACGAGCACTACGTTACGAATTATAATTCCTGCAATAACAACCTTACAACTTGGTATTCAAACGATATTATTCAGCTTATTTTTTAGTGTTTTAGGACTTAAAAAATAAGCCTTATTCTAGTTTTTCAAAAACAAATAAGTTATTCAGTCCTAATTGAAATCTTTTATGCTTCAAAAGTTTAAATTGTTTTGAATTAAAAATCAAGGGTACATCTTCCACCTTAAAACCATAGTGTTCTTCTAAAGACATACCATCTATTAGTCTTAATTTAGACAAAACCCAAAGTATATGATCTACAAATGGAGAAGGAACGGTAATAATAATTCGACCTTTTGTGTTTAGATAATTGTAACAATTATCTCTAAGTTGTTCTTGTTCTTCATTGGGAATATGCTCTAAAACGGCAAGCATGGTTATAGTGTCAAATGTTTTATCTTTTGGTAAATCGAGAGGAAATTTACCTGGTAGTAAAATGTGATTTTTATTTTGAATAGATTGCTTCAATAATGGATCTATACCAATACTATTCGAAATTGGCTTGGACTTAAGTTTTTTAAATAACGTATCATCAAAGCAACCAATATCCAGAACAGAGTCATTGGCTCTTACATAGGGTTTGGTCATTTTAATGCGCCAATCTCTTAAAAAACGATCTACAAATTTCATTTATATATTGAAATATTTCAAGTTCAATAATACAAGAAAAAAAAGAGAAACACTTTTCAGTATTCCTCTTTTCAAAAATATATTTAAATGCCTTATTAATTAG
Source organism: Winogradskyella forsetii (assembly GCF_013394595.1). Taxonomy (GTDB): domain Bacteria; phylum Bacteroidota; class Bacteroidia; order Flavobacteriales; family Flavobacteriaceae; genus Winogradskyella; species Winogradskyella forsetii. The sequence goes on along the minus strand of NZ_CP053348.1, from coordinate 963,727 downwards.
TCTTATTACGCTTTCGATCCACTTCTTTTAAATAGATTTTACGTAATCTTAAGTGGTTTGGCGTCACCTCAACATACTCATCTTTCTGAATATATTCCAACGCTTCCTCCAAAGAAAACTTAATGGCAGGTACAATTTTGGCTTTATCATCCGCTCCCGAAGAACGTACGTTACTTAATTTTTTGGTCTTCGTTACGTTGACCGTCATATCATCACCACGTGAGTTTTCCCCAATCACTTGACCTTCGTAAATATCTTCTCCTGGATCGACGAAAAACTTACCTCTATCTTGTAATTTATCAATAGAATAAGGAATTGCTTGTCCGTTTTCCATTGATACCAACGATCCATTTTGACGTTCTGGAATGCCACCTTTTAAGGGTTTGTAATCCGTAAAACGGTGTGCCATAATGGCTTCTCCCGCCGTTGCTGTTAACAATTGGTTACGTAAACCAATGATGCCACGAGACGGTACTATAAATTGGCAAACCATACGGTCGCCTTTGGCTTCCATACTTACCATTTCACCTTTACGCATCGTGACCATTTCGATCGCTTTACCTGAAACATGCTCTGGTAAATCAATCGTCATTTCTTCAAAAGGCTCACATTTAACACCATCAATTTCCTTAATGATTACTTGTGGCTGTCCAATTTGCATCTCATAACCTTCACGACGCATGGTTTCAATTAAAACCGATAAGTGCAATACACCACGGCCAAAAACCATAAATTTATCCGCACTATCCGTTTCTTCAACACGTAAGGCTAAATTCTTTTCCAGTTCTTTGGTTAAACGATCTTTAATATGTCGAGAGGTCACAAACTTTCCGTCTTTTCCGAAGAAAGGCGAATCATTAATAGTAAATAACATGCTCATCGTTGGCTCATCGATAGCAATGGTTTTTAAACCTTCAGGATTTTCAAAATCAGCAACGGTATCACCAATTTCAAAACCTTCTAAACCTACAATAGCACAAATGTCTCCAGTTTCTACCTCTTCTACTTTTAAACGACCTACACCTTCAAAGGTATGTAGTTCTTTAATTTTACTCTTTACAATTGAACCATCTCTTTTTACCAATGAGATTTGCTGGTTCACTTTTAAACCACCTCTGGTTAAACGTCCAATAGCAATTCGTCCTGTAAAGGATGAAAAATCCAAAGAGGTAATTAGCATTTGAGTGGTACCCTCTTCAAATTTTGGTTCAGGCACATGCTCAATGACCATATCCAATAAAGGCTCAATATTTTCCGTTTCATTTTTCCAGTCATCGCTCATCCAGTTGTTCTTTGCTGAACCATAAACCGTTGGAAAATCTAGCTGCCATTCTTCTGCACCAAGTTCAAACATTAAGTCAAAAACTTTCTCATGTACTTCATCTGGTGTACAGTTTTCCTTATCTACCTTATTGATAACTACACAAGGTTTTAAGCCTAAATCGATCGCTTTTTGCAATACAAATCGTGTTTGTGGCATTGGGCCTTCAAAAGCATCAACTAAAAGTAAAACACCATCAGCCATGTTCAACACACGCTCTACTTCACCACCAAAATCGGCGTGACCAGGTGTATCAATCACATTAATTTTAGTGTCCTTATAAACAACAGAAACGTTTTTAGACGTGATGGTAATACCTCTTTCACGCTCTAAATCGTTGTTGTCTAATATTAAGTCTCCTGTGTTTTCATTTTCACGAAACAGTTGACAGTGGTACATGATTTTATCTACCAATGTGGTCTTTCCGTGATCGACGTGCGCAATAATTGCGATGTTTTTAATCTTTGTCATAACTGATGCCCATTTTTAAGCGTGCAAATGTACGTCTAATTCTTATCTTTTCGTTAATAATTTGTTATTATTTTACATAGAAGCAATTTCAGTTGTATCTTTCACTAAATAATTGATTAACAGCGTAAAGCCTATTTTAAAAACCAATCGCTAATTGGGCTATAATCGCGTCACTTTTGCAAACTAATTTGAACCCTAAAAATTAACAAATGCATACAGTTAGCAAGTTCACTAAGTTCATTCCTTACCTCTATTTTTTGTCGGTAATTGCGTATTGGTTTACAACACTAAATAGACTTGAAGGCATTTCGGCTTACCCGATTTTACTTTTCGGAATTCCCTTTTTATGGCAACTGATAAAGCCGAGCAGACAATTAAACTTCTCATTGGGCATTGTATTTGTTTGTCTATCCTCCTATTTGATATTTGCTTATCTATTTGATATACTCAATATTATCCATTGGTCTGAATCGTCTAAAAAAATCCTTTTTTATGGTGGCCTGTTGGTCGTTGGCAATTTTGTAATGTCCCTTTGGATGGTGCGAAACAGTATTAAGAAGCAGTTTTGAAATTAGATTATAGACCGCTTTGTTTTTAGAATCAAGAATCAAGACGAATACCGAAAATTATCAACCATACTGAAAGTTTTCGGTCGCAGAGATATCAGGCGCTATCATTAAAAATAGTACTCTTAAGAATCTGAATTTGATGCGTCATTTTACTTTAAACTCCACACTTTACACTTCTTACAGAATACTTTAACTGAGGATTGAAGCCCGAGTACTGCCAACTGAACACAAAAAAAACCTGTTTTAACTTACCAATCATAATCGTATCTTTGTTACTTAACCATTTAAGTTCAAAGCTTTGATCACGATCCCAAAATTAAAACACACCAATTCCAATAACTTCTTTTTACTTTGTGGCCCTTGCGCTATAGAAGGCGAAGATATGGCATTACGAATTGCTGAAAAAGTCATAAAAATCACCGATAAACTTGAAATTCCTTATGTATTTAAAGGCAGTTTTAAGAAAGCAAATCGAAGTAGAATTGATAGTTTTACAGGCATTGGAAACGAAAAAGCCTTAAAGATTCTGAGAAAGGTTTCTGAAACTTTTGATGTACCAACCGTAACAGATATTCATGAAGCCTCTGATGCGGCCATGGCGGCAGCATATGTTGATGTGTTACAAATTCCTGCGTTTTTGGTAAGACAAACCGATTTGGTAGTTGCCGCTGCCGAAACCGGAAAAGTGGTTAATTTGAAGAAAGGACAATTTATGAGTCCTGAATCTATGAAACATGCGGTTCAAAAAGTGAAAGATGCTGGCAACGAAAAAGCGTGGATCACCGATCGAGGCACCATGTTCGGTTACCAAGATATGATCGTCGATTTTAGAGGTATTCCTACCATGCGTCAATATGCGCCAACGGTTTTAGATGTGACGCATTCCTTACAACAGCCTAACCAAAGTGCTGGTGTTACTGGTGGACGTCCAGATATGATTGAGACCATTGCCAGAGCAGGAATCGTTAATAATGTCGATGGTTTGTTTATAGAAACCCATTTTGATCCTGCAAATGCCAAAAGTGATGGTGCCAATATGCTACACTTGGATAATTTAGAAAGGTTGTTGGGTAATTTGGTGGCTATTAGAAAAACTGTAAATAGCTTATAAAACGAGTCATTTTTGAAAAACCCAATTGAAATAAGGCAAGCAACTTTAGAGGACATTCCCGAAATCACTAAGATTTTTAGGGACACGGTCACGCATATAAATTCCAAGCACTATTCCGAAAAACAGATTAAAGTTTGGGCGTCTGGTGCTGATGATATTGAAAAATGGGAAGAACGTATTAATAAACTTTATTTTATTGTCGCCGAAATTGAACAAACCCTTGTTGGTTTCGCCTACTTAAAAAACGGAAACTATTTTGATGGCCTTTTTGTTCATAAGGATTATCAACGTCAAGGAATTGCTTCAAAACTATTACGCATTATAGAATCGCAAGTGATGATGAATGATTTTGATGTCATCAAATCTGATGTAAGCAAAACGGCCTTACCTTTTTTTGACAATAAATATTACGAAGTCATCAAGAAACAAAAGAAGAATTTCAAAGGTCTTGTTTTTGAAAATTATTTGGTTGAGAAAACACTATAAGTTTCACACAATTCTGAAAACAAACTACTGAAAACTGAGACTGGGACTGAACACTATTTTTTAAACGCCTTCACTCCAGCTTCAACTTCTGTAGGAATGTAATTTTCTCTTGGTACAATCGGACAAGAATACTTGGCATTATATGCACAATATGGATTGTAAGCCGTATTAAAATCTATTATTAGTGTATCATCTTCTGGAATACGTGCTTCTGTATATCGTCCGCCAGGATAACTTCCATTACCATTAGTATCGTCTAAGAATGGTAGAAAAAGATAATCCTCATAGCCTTCCTCTTCTAAAAGTCCTAAATTTTGATAAATACTAAGTTCGTATGCGTTGCCTTTTAAACTAAATGTAACCACACCATATTGTATGTAATCTGGTCGTCTTTCAGTCGTTGTTTTCATCTTAAAAGGTTTTGCATCTGGTGTCCTTTTTAACGTTGCCTTTACCACATAAGTAGAATCGAACTTATAGAAATCCAAACCCTTGAATTTCTTTCTATCCTTATCTTTTAACGGCGACTTGGTAGCATCCTTAAAGTCTGCATTCATTTCTTTTTGCCATGCGGTTTCCCCATTTAAACGTTGTTTTTCTTGAGCACAACCAACAGAAAAAACCATTAAAAAAAGTAATATTAAATTCTTCATCTCAAAATATTTTAGAATTCAAAAATACAACTTAGTGAATTTTATTGTAGCTTTGAGTCAGAAATAAATTAAAAATAATGTTTAATACAATTAGATATACAAAGCAGACCTGTGTGATTTCTTCGGAAAACATTCGGACGCATTATCTATTGTAGCTATACATATATACTATTAAACAATATTTAAAAGTCCGACGTCAACGTCGGACTTTTTATTTTTATACCAACCACCAAAATGAAAAATTTATTCAAAAATTACCTTAGCACATTTCTTGGGCTTTCAAGAGAAGTATGGTGGCTAGCACTGATCACATTTGTGAATAGAGCTGGCACAATGGTAATTCCGTTTTTATCATTATACCTAACTGACAACTTGAATTTTACCTTTACAGATGTCAGTTGGATTATGAGCGCTTTTGGTTTAGGCTCAGTCGTTGGTACCTGGATTGGTGGGAAACTAACAGATACTATTGGCTACTATAAAGTAATGGTAAGAAGTCTTCTCAGCACAGGATTCCTCTTCATTGCCATGCAATTCTTAAATACGTTTGCGAGTGTTTGTGTTGGTATTTTTTTGGTAATGGTCGTCGCAGACACCTTTAGACCCGCAATGTTTGTCGCCATGAGCGTTTATAGTAAACCAGAAAATAAGACGAGATCCGTGACTTTAATTCGTTTAGCTATTAACTTAGGTTTCTCGGCTGGTCCTGCCGTTGGTGGACTTATTATAACCACTTTGGGTTATGGCGGTTTATTTTGGGTAGATGGTATAACCTGTATCCTTGCCACCATTTTGCTCATCAAAGTTTTAAATCCTAGAGTAGCAAAAGCAATAGATAACATTATGGTAGAACATCCCATATCGGTTTATAAGGATAAATTGTTTTGGATATTTTTTGCCGCAATGGTATTATTCGGAATTATATTTTTACAATATTTTTCTACCTTGCCACTTTATTATAAAGACATCCATCACTTAACAGAGCTGGACATAGGCATTCTCCTTGGGCTTAATGGTTTCTTTATTTTTTTGCTAGAAATGCCATTAATTAAGTGGTTAGAACAAACTAAAAACACTAAAATAGGTCTTACGCTTTTGGGCCTACTTCTCACTATGGTAAGTTTTTACGTTCTCAATTTGACCTCGTGGATTGGCATATTAGCTGTCGGTATGTTATTTATGACTATCGGTGAGATGATCGCTTTTCCCTTTTCCAATGCCTTTGCTATGGATAGAGCAAAGAAAGGAAAACAAGGCGAATACCTGTCTATGTACGTCATGGCGTTTTCTATTGCTCATATTTTTGGACATAGTGCAGGCTTGCGATTAATTGATAATTTTGGTTATAATAATACCTGGTATATTATGGTTGCTCTTGGATTTTTAGGAATTTTGCTTTTGCTGTATTTGAAACAGCAGCTGAAAAAAGAAATATTATGAACTTAAATCAAATAACAGTCTCATCTTTAGATGCTAGAAGTGCTGTAAGCTTTTATAAAAAGCTCGGTTTAAAACTGATTGTTGATGCGCTTCCGAGATATGCGCGGTTGGAATGTCCGAATGGCGATTCCACATTTTCAATACACCAAGTGGAAGATTTACCAATCAACAATAGTGTGACGTTATATTTTGAAGTCGAAAATCTTTCAAAAACAGTTTCGGAACTCCAACAAAAAGGTATTACTTTTAATACCGAAATTTTAGAGCAGTCTTGGTTGTGGAACGAAGTTTATTTAAAGGATCCTGATGGAAATACCATTATCATCTATCATGCAGGAAAAAATCGTAAAAATCCACCTTGGAGAATCAATTGAAAAAATTACATGGAAACTATTTATAAAGACATCATAATTATTGGAGCCGGACCAATCGGAATTGCCTGCGCCTTGGAATGTAAAAAACGGAATTGGGATTATACCATTATTGAAAAAGGCGCATTGACCAATTCATTGTTCAATTATCCGTTGAACATGACGTTTTTCTCAACGTCTGAAAAATTGGAAATTGATGACATTCCTTTTATCAGCAATAACCCCAAACCCACTCGAAACGAAGCTTTAGAATATTACAGACGCGTTTCTACATCCAATAATTTGAATATTAATCTGTATGAAAAGGTATTGGATATTAACAAAACAAACAACGGATTTAACATTAAATCTGATAAAGCCAACTATCAATCTCAAAAAGTAATCATCGCTACGGGCTTTTATGATATTCCAAATTTATTGAATGTTCTTGGTGAAGATTTACCCAAAGTGTTTCATTATTACAAGGAAGCACATCCTTATACCTTACAGCATATTGCGGTTGTAGGCGCCAGTAATTCGTCCGTGGATGCAGCACTCGAAATCTATAGAAAAGGCGGCAACGTGACCATGATTGTTAGAGGAAACGCTATTGGCGAACGTGTAAAATACTGGGTAAAACCAGACATTTTAAACCGTATTGAAGAAGGCAGCATTAAAGCCTATTTTAATTCAGAAATCAAGGAAATCAAAGCCACAGAAATTATTGTACAAACAGATGAAGGCGAAATTACAATTGCGAACGATTATGTCGTGGCTCTAACGGGTTATAGACCTAATTTTAAATTTTTGGCTAACGCTGGAATTGAATTTTCAAAGGATGAAAAGCACATTCCTATTTACAATCCCGAAACCATGGAATCGAATATTGAAGGACTTTATTTAGCAGGAGTAATTTGTGGTGGCATGGAAACCCATAAATGGTTTATTGAAAACTCTAGAATTCATGCTAAACTCATTGCCAACCATATAGAAAACCAAAAAGAATAGTTATGGAAGATGACTGGGAAAACTTACCAATATATATAAAAGCTACAGAAATTAGTGAGTTGGTAGATCATATTGTATCCGCTGTTGAAAATACCGACATTGATTTTGAAGATGACATTAGAGCTGAAATGATGGAGAGCAATCTTGATTATTTACGGGAGAATTCAATAATAATCCCTGCAAAGATAGCAGGTGCTGCCAGTGAAGACACCCTTTATGATTTGCGTATGGAAAATGCCGCAATCATTAGAAAGGCGGCTCGCGAGCTGATTACGGATGCTAGAGGATTGCAAATGCATGGCTACAAAGACACGGCGTATCTTGACCTTTTAAGAACTGCGGTCGAAGAATTCAGAATCCTTTTTGCCGAATGGGTAAAAACGTTTGACGAGTGGAATTATATCATTGACCGTTGGGGACTTTTTAATCCACCAGGAGTGAATTACGATGACCACGATCCTGATGACGATATGCCTTTTGATCCCAATGATTTTTTTGATGAGGATTGACATATAATTTTCATGCAAAACATTATTCGCTGTGCGGACAAATGACGGTTTGTAATTACAAGGGCTTTATCTCCTTATATTTAACCACATGAGACAAGACAATCTGTGTTTTTGTTTCTCCATAACTAATCAGCTGATCGATAAACGATTCCAAATGTTTTTGATTTTTTAAAACCACTTCCATCACTATGTTTTCATTACCTGTAATACGATAACAGTTCACGACCTCATCATAGGTCTTCACTTTTTCCAAAAATGGTTTTAACATGCCCATAAAAGCTCGTAAGGTAATCAACGCTTTTAGCTGGTAACCAGCTTCAAAAGGCGAAACAAATGTGGTATAACCTTGTATAATTTCAGCATCTTCCATTTTTTTTTTGCGCTCAGAAACCGCTGGTGATGTTATTCCCACTTGTCGCCCAATTTCTGCATTGGACATGCGTGCATTTTGTTGAAGGCACTTTAAAATCTTCCAATTTAAATTATCGATATTCATTTAAAGTTATTTAGCGATAAAAACATAATTATTAAAGCAAATATACTAAATGACTTTAATTATTAAAGTTTAATTTGAATTTAAGTCCTTAAATTCGTGTGCATTGCTATTAAGAATATGAATTACAATCTTCCATCGCATTTTTCCGAATTGCCTGTTTACCAAAAGGCTATGGATATTATTGTGCTTTCCCGAAGTATTTCAACCTATCTAAATCAAGATCTATCCTATTTAAATCCTGATGGTTCCGAGGATGAACATATTTATTTTACAGGCGATATTGTGCAACAATCCACAAATCTTGCGCCTCAAATTATCAGTGCTGAACAAGAACGTTGCTCTGATAAAAAAAGTAAGCATCTCGAAAGCTTAGACCGTTTAACCACAAGATTATATAGTAATTGCAGGAGACTAGAAAAATCGAACAGTAATGGACGGGATTATTTACCGATCCTTCGTGGTGAGTTGAAAAAATTCAGAAAGCTGAAACATCACTGGATGATGACCTTGTAATTGACAAGCATTAATTACAAATATTAGTTTTAGCAATCCAAGGCGTAATCCACGTCGTTTCTTTCCCTAAAGTTATTTTAGTTTCAGGTTTTGAAAAGACCAAATGGAAATTCCCGTTTTTCTCAATGTAATTAAAAGTCAATTTAGTACAATAGGTACCCTTGCCATGATTTACAAGCATAGTGATTGTACGTCCTTTTATGTCAATGTCCTTTACAGATTCCACCAAAATGAAATTCACATTAACATCTGGTGATAATTCTTCTGAACTATAACGATCTAAATCATTCATTTCAATCATATCAGCTACGATATCTTGAACCCAGTTATCAACTGATTTATTTTGACTCATCACAGGAATTGAAGCCATAAGTAGAAGAATTGCGATAGAATATTTCATAGGACTTAAAAGTTCAACTTTATTTGATCACTTGTGCATTACTCATAAATGCATTTTGATAATTCTTTATTTTAGAATTCATAGTATCAGAAATAATCACAAACTGACTTTTATGGATACTTTCAGATAGTCTTAAAATATGATTATAGGCATTATTCCGTCCTAAATAATCCGCATCTTCAATGGCAAATAATTGTACTTCGCCTAAATGGATGCCATTCAAAAAATAAAGCTTACTCAAGCGAGCAGGAGTTGCTATCACAATATCTTGACCATAATAGACTTCTGTTTTCTGCTTTTCAATATCATATTCGTCATATAATGCGTAAACCCTTAAATCCGTTGTATTTGTAAAGCGTTCAAATTCATCTTTTAAATCTAAAGCACTCTGTTTGTCATTGACCACTATGATGGCTCGTGGTGAATCTTCAAAAGCTGCTGCTTTTAATTTATGGATTGTTGCAATAATTAGTGCAGTCGTTTTTCCACTGCCTTTGGGTGCAATTACATAAGCATCGGAACCACCTTTTAAAATTGGCAACACTTTTTTCTGAAATGCATTTGAAGTTTCAAACCCTTCATTTTCTAAGGATTCTTTTAATAAAGGGTGAAGTTTTTTGAATGACATGATCGCTATTTTTAAATAGCAAATTACCATAGTGCTATCTCAAGCAAAGATATCATTAATGACAGACTTTACAGTAAGCTTTATCTCGAATTTCCCCAACCAAATAACCTTCATTCCTCATTTTGAAGCCATTACAATGTAAAAACATTTTCAATCTGTTCTTTTTCAACTTGTACTTGGTAGTGTAAGAAAGAAGCAATGGTTCTCTGAGATAATTCGGCAAACGTTGTTGACTTCTCGCTTAACAAAATATATTCTGTTTCACAGTAATATTCAGCATAAGCCCTTCGGCTACGCTCAGGACAGGCTATTCACTCACTTTTTACAAAAAGCAAAAAATGGTTCTCTGAGATACTTCGACTACGCTCAGCATAAGCGATTCACTCACTTTTTGCGAAAAGCAAAAAGTGGTTCTCTGCTTACATATTTCGGCGATACTGACCACCAACCTCAAACAACGCAGATGTAATCTGACCCAACGAACACACCTTGCAGACGTCCATTAATGCTTCAAAAATATTCTCATTATTAATGGCTTTATTTTGTAATTCTTTTAATAGTTCTTCTGAATCATGCGCGTTGTGCAAACGCTCCAATGTTTTTATCTGAAATTGTTTTTCCTCTTCCGTTGCTCTAATCACTTCTGCCGGCTGTACTGTTGGTGACCCTTTGCTACTCAAAAAGGTATTTACACCAATAATTGGGAATTCGCCGTTATGCTTTAAGGTTTCATAATACAAGCTTTCTTCTTGGATTTTGCTGCGTTGGTACATCGTTTCCATGGCTCCGAGCACACCTCCTCTTTCCGTGATGCGATCAAACTCCAATAACACGGCCTCTTCTACCAAATCGGTCAATTCTTCAATGATGAAAGCACCTTGTATTGGGTTTTCATTTTTGGCCAATCCTAATTCTTTATTAATGATTAGTTGAATTGCCATTGCTCTACGAACTGACTCCTCTGTTGGTGTTGTAATCGCTTCATCATAAGCATTGGTATGCAATGAATTACAATTATCGTAAATCGCATATAAAGCTTGAAGCGTTGTTCTGATATCATTAAAATCAATTTCTTGGGCATGTAAACTGCGACCAGAAGTTTGAATGTGATATTTTAACATTTGCGCTCTCGGATTTGCACCATATTTATGCTTCAAGGCTTTTGACCAAATCTTACGTGCCACACGACCTATAACCGCATATTCAGGATCTATACCGTTTGAAAAGAAAAAGGATAAATTAGGTCCAAACTTATTGATGTCCATCCCTCTACTTAAATAATATTCTACATAAGTAAACCCATTGGATAAAGTCAATGCCAGTTGTGTTATTGGGTTTGCTCCTGCTTCGGCAATATGATAACCGGAAATGGATACCGAATAGAAGTTACGGACATTATTTTCAATGAAATATTCCTGAACATCTCCCATTAAACGCAAGGCGAATTCAGTAGAGAAAATACAGGTATTTTGAGCCTGATCTTCTTTTAAAATATCAGCTTGAACTGTTCCTCGAACTTGTGCGATGGTGTTCTTTTTTATTTCGGTATAAATATCTGAAGGTAAAACTTGATCGCCAGTCACGCCTAAAAGCATTAAACCCAAACCGTTGTTTCCTTCTGGAAGTTTACCGTTATATTTTGGCCGTTCTTTACCTTTATAAATGGCTTCAATTTTCTTTTCTACTTCTTTTTCTAAACCATTTTCTTTGATGTAGATTTCACATTGTTGGTCTATCGCAGCGTTCATAAAAAAGCCTAACAACATTGGCGCCGGACCATTGATAGTCATACTCACAGAAGTCATCACATTTGCCAAATCAAAACCAGAATACAGTTTTTTAGCATCATCCAAACAACAGATAGAAACACCAGCGTTTCCGATTTTACCATAAATATCCGGACGTAAATCGGGATCATTTCCGTAAAGTGTTACACTATCAAAAGCTGTTGACAATCGTTTTGCCGGCAAACCTGCACTGACATAATGAAAGCGTCTATTGGTACGTTCTGGCCCTCCTTCACCTGCAAACATTCTTGCAGGATCTTCTCCTGTTCTTTTAAAAGGGTACAATCCTGCCGTATATGGAAATTCGCCAGGTACATTTTCTTGCAAGCACCATCTTAAAATATCTCCCCAAGCCTGATATTTTGGCAAGGCTACTTTGGGGATTTGTGTGTGCGAAAGCGATTCGGTATGGGTTTCAATTTTAATTTCCTTATCTCTTACCTTAAAGGAATAAACAGGATCTTTGAAACGGTTTACTTTTTCATCCCAACCTGTTATGACTTCCCAATTGTAAGGATCCAAATTCAGTTTTACACGGTCGAATTCTTTAATCAACAGATTTAAGAACTGATTTTGAGATTCCTCGTCAGTCGTACCTCCTTCTGTCGGAATGACATTACCTTTGTCATTCTGAGCTTGATGAAGAATTTCATCATCATTTAAGCCTTGTTTTCCAATGAAAGACTTTTCGACTTCACTTTTGTTAACATTTCCAACGGAACATATCGTTTTATAAATGCCATATAATTTTTGAGCGACTTCAACCTGTTCGTTTGCTGTCTTATCATAAGCCCTATTATTTTCGGCTATTTCAGACAAGTATCGTGTTCGTGAAGGCGGAATTACAAAAATCTTCTCACTCATTTCCTTAGAAATTTCAAAGGTCGATTTTAAATCCGCATCTGCTTTTTTAACTAATTCATCCATGATCGCTTTATAGAGCGTGTTCATTCCTGGATCGTTAAATTGCGAGGCAATGGTTCCATAAACTGGTAACTCATCTTGAGGAATATCCCAAAGATTATTATTACGCATGTATTGCTTTTTAACATCTCGAAGCGCATCTAAAGCACCACGTTTATCAAATTTGTTTATGGCTACTAAATCTGCAAAATCGAGCATATCAATTTTTTCAAGTTGTGTAGCTGCACCAAACTCTGGTGTCATGACATAGAGGGACACATCAGAATGCTCAATAATTTCGGTATCCGATTGTCCGATTCCTGACGTTTCAAGAATGATCAAATCATATTCGGCAGCTTTTAAAACCTCAACAGCTTCATTTACATATTTAGATAATGCCAAATTAGATTGACGTGTGGCCAAACTTCGCATATAAACTCTTGGCGAATTTATAGCGTTCATACGAATTCTATCTCCTAAAAGTGCACCACCCGTTTTTCGTTTGGAAGGATCTACAGAAACCAAGCCAACCGTTTTTTCGGGAAAATCGATTAAGAAGCGACGTACCAATTCATCTACCAAGGATGATTTACCGGAACCTCCTGTTCCTGTGATTCCGAGAACTGGTGTTTTTGAATCCTTATTTTTTTTATGAATGGCTTCTAACGTTTCCTTAGCAACTTCAGGAAAATTTTCTGCAGAAGAAATCACTCTGGCAATAGACTTAGGATTTTTTTCATGAAGCACCTCACCTTCATCATTCAATTGGTCTCCAATGGCAAAATCACTCTGCTCCACCAAATCATTAATCATGCCTTGTAAACCTAGTGCTCTTCCATCGTCTGGCGAATAGATTCTGGTAATCCCATAATCCATTAATTCTTTGATTTCTTCAGGAAGAATTACGCCACCTCCACCTCCGAAGATTTTGATATGACCTGCTCCTTTTTCCTTTAACAAATCATACATATATTTAAAATACTCGTTGTGACCACCTTGATAAGAAGTCAAAGCGATAGCATTCGCATCTTCTTGAATTGCAGTATTTACGACCTCTTCTACACTTCTATCATGACCTAAATGAATCACTTCAACGCCTGTAGATTGAATAATGCGACGCATAATATTAATTGCCGCATCGTGTCCATCAAAAAGGGATGCTGCAGTTACTATACGTACTTTATGTTTTGGCTTATAAGGTGTAGCTTGTTCCATTCGTAAAAATATTGCTGATTTGAATGGCAAATTTAAGGAATATTCAAAAATTTAAAGCAATAATCATTAATTATCTAAATCTTTAAGAAAGGGCGAATAGCTTACAATTTTAATTACTTTTAACAATTCATTCAATATCAATTTTATGCAAAAAATAACGCTACTAATTCACTGCGAGGATCAACCTAATATTATTGCTTCCATTACGAGTTTTATGGCCTCCAACGACGGGAACATTGTATATATAGATCAGCATGTCGATAGGGCACAAAACATCTTTTTTATGCGTTTGGAATGTGAGTTTGCTTCAAGTTCATTTTCTATTGAAAAATTTAAGGCCCTGTTTAAAAATTCTTTGGCGGAAAAATTCAAGCTTAAATGGCGTATGTATGCCGCTGAAAGAAAACCAAAGATGGCATTGTTTATTTCTAAATATGACCATTGTTTATACGATATTTTAGGGCGTTATAATTCAGGGGAATTGTTCCTTGAAATTCCTTTCATTTTAAGCAATCATCTCGATTTAAAACCTATTGCAGATAGTTTTAAGATTCCATTTTTTCATGTTCCAGTGACAAAAACCACAAAACATGAAGCTGAACAAAAACAATTGGAGCTACTTGAGAAACATCAAATTGATTTTATAGTGTTAGCACGTTATATGCAAATAGTGTCTGGAACCTTAATCGATAAGTACCCGAACAAAATTATTAACATTCACCACTCCTTCTTACCAGCTTTTGTTGGTGCAAAACCTTACCACTCGGCCTACAAGCGTGGTGTAAAAATTATTGGAGCCACAAGTCATTATATTACAGAAGAATTGGATGCAGGCCCAATCATAGAGCAAGGTGTTACTCATGTGTCGCATTCACATTCTATTAAAGACTTAATTGCCAAAGGACGCGATTTAGAGAAAATTGTACTATCTAATGCTATTAAACTTCATGCTAATAGAAAGGTCATGGTGTTTAATAATAAAACTGTTATTTTTTCCTGATAATGTGACTTATGACTTTAATTAGGTCTAATTACTAACAAAAACATTTAAATCGGTTTTCAAATTGAGAAACGGCATAAAAATTGAAACCGTTTTATTCATAATAAATTACCTTTGTTCAAATTAAAAAAACAAATCATGATTAAGAGAATCTTTGCTTTACTTATTATTTTCAATTTAACAGCTTGTGCAGAATTACAACAGGTAGTTGATTCTTTACCAGAAGGCACAGGAGACGTATTAGGCAATGCTGATATTGCGGCCGGATTGCGACAAGCCTTGGACTTAGGTATTGACAAACAAGTGACCAAGTTAACTGCAGAAGATGGCTTTTTCAGAAATGAATTGGTAAAAATCGCTTTACCCGATGAATTAAAAAAAGTGGATGAAACGTTGCGAAAAATAGGCTTAAGCAGTTTAGCTGACGAAGGCTTAAAAGTACTGAATAGAGCGGCCGAGGATGCCGTATCTGAAGCGACACCTATTTTTGTAAATGCAGTGAAAGGCATTACGTTTGATGATGCTAAAAATATATTGCTTGGCGATGATACTGCAGCAACCTCTTATTTAACCTCGAAAACACAAACGGCACTTTACGATAAATTCAAACCAGTAATCAACAATTCATTCAGTAAAGTGGGTGCTGACCAAATTTGGACGAATCTTATTACCAAATACAATAATTTGCCTTTAACCAATAACGTGAATCCAGATCTAACGGATTATGTCACTGGCGAAGCTTTAAAAGGGGTTTACACCATGATTGCTGTGGAGGAAAAAGAAATAAGAAACCAAGTGTCTTCGCGTACTACGGATTTATTGCGGAAGGTATTTGCTTTGCAAGACTAGAAAAAGATAAAATATTTTTTTAGGCTTTAACATTCTTTTTAGATATAAATTACTAACTTTCAACGAGTAACTAATAACGCATTCCGTTGTGGCTAATTTAAATCGACTTCTAAATAAAAAGAAAAAGCTAAATAAAAAATATAAGCAGCTCATTGAAGAGGCTTATAATTTAAGACAAACCGATCATGCGTTAAGCGATTTTTCTGAGTATAAAGCCACCAAAGTGCTTCATAAAATCAACAAACTCAAATTTGTTGTTGGCGATACTAAGCTACAGGCCAATTAATCTATATTTAATACTATCCTAATAGTAACATAACATTCAACTCACAGAATATAAGCATCTTTGTAATGCAAAAGATTGAGTTAGTTAAATCTCGAATTAGTTAGTTGAAGTCGGTATTTTAGATAGTATCGACTTTTTGCGTTTCATCATGTAGCGTTTTAAAATACGGATAGGACTTCAATAAACGGCTGCCATACCAAGAAAATAATTCGCCATCCACAATTTTAATTGTCTTTTCTGGAAATTTTGATTGCAATTCTGCAATATGATCCGACTTAAACGGAAAAGGTTCGCTGGACAAGAAAATAAGATCTGCCCCTTTTAAATTTGAATTATTTAAGTCGATTTCTGGATAACGCTCTTGTGCTTTAAACACATTTGTAAATCCGGCTTCGGTGATCATAGCATCGATAAAATTAGTTGAAGCTGCCACCATCCATGGATTTTTCCAAATAAAATAAGCAACTTTCAACGGCTTTTTAGTTGTAATTTGAAGTTGAAATGCCTTACGTTCTTTTCGAATATTTGAAATTAATTCTGAAGCACGTTTTTCAACTTGAAATATATTGCCATACATTTTTATCAACTCAAAACAATCTTCTAAATTGTAAATATCACTGATATGAATTGGCGCAATAGTTTCCAGTTCTGCAATCATTTTCTTTGTATTTTCTTCTTTATTACAAAGAATGATATCAGGATTTAAATCTATTATTTTCTGAAGATTGATTTGCTTTGTGCCACCAACCACCTTTTTTGATAGTCGCAGATGTTTTGGATGCACATAGAATTTAGTCACACCAACGATTGAGGCTTCCAAACCTAAATGGACCAACAATTCGGTTTGGGAAGGTACTAGAGAGATGATTCGTTTTGGGGTTTTCTCTAGTTGAAATTCTCTGTTGAGTTGATCCTTCATCTTTTTAGTTTTTAGTCGTAGAATCAGTTTTCAGGCTTACTCATATGAAAAACTATAAACTGTGACTTTTAATTAAGACTTTTTACTCAAAACAGCTGCCATTTGCACCTGCAATTCCTCAGCCTTTGCGGCAGCGGCTTGTGCAAAATCTTCATCTTGAGAAGCGTAAATTATACCACGTGATGAATTGATTAATAAACCAACCGAACTATTCATACCATATTTACACACGTCCTGAAGATTGCCACCTTGGGCACCAACACCTGGTACCAACAAAAAGCTATCTGGAATAATGTTACGAATATCCGCTAAAAACTCCGCTTTGGTCGCACCAACCACATACATTAAGTTTTCTGAATTTTGCCAAGATTTAGAGGTTTCCAAAACTTTTTTGTATAACTCCACGCCATCTACTCCCGAAATTTCGGGATTGGTCTGAAAATCAAAAGCGCCTTGATTGGATGTTAAGGCTAAAAGAATCGTATGCTTATCCCTAAAAGCTAAAAAAGGTTCTACTGAATCTTTTCCCATATAAGGTGCAACCGTTACACTATCGAAACCTAAATCCTCAAAAAACGCTTTGGCATACATGGTACTTGTATTACCAATATCGCCTCGTTTAGCGTCAGCAATGGTGTAAATTTCAGGATGTTTTTCGTTGAGATAGTCGATTGTTTTTTCTAAAGCTCGCCAACCTTTAATACCGTAAGCTTCGTAAAATGCCGTGTTTGGTTTGTAGGCAACGCATAAATGATGTGTGGCATCTATAATGGCCTTATTAAAAGCGAAGATGGGGTCTTCTTCTTTTAATAAATGTTGTGGAATTTTATTTAAATCGACGTCTAAGCCTATGCAGAGGAAGGATTTCTTTTTTTGGATTTGTGTTGTAAGTTGCTTTGTAGTCATATTCAATAGTCAACATTTCTATTTAAATTCAACAACAGTTTTTCAGTTCTATTATTAAATATTTGAATAAATTTTTCAGTTTTCTCATTTATAATACAACCTCCTTGAAAGAAACTTAAAGTGATAATTTTAATTTCATTTTTCATTTCGGTATTCAATAATTGTTCTGGTCAACCAGAATATCCGCCTACACTTTCTAAGACTATTAGCTTTTTTTCAAGAAAAAATGCAACTGCCAATTGATTTACCAGGTCTTCTAACCATTGAATTTCATAAATGCTTAACTTCTCTTTTTTTTCATAAGCCGTCTTTAATTTCCAAACTGTATTCAAATCAGTTTGCAAAAATTTACTAATAGGTTTATTCTTTAAGTTAACTATAAAATTCTTTGGTGTATAATTTACCAATTCTATCCATTCTTTTTCTGACTGAGAAATAGAATCATTTTCCTGAGCCATACAGGTTGTACTCAAAAGCAAAAGTGATATTACTACAATTATTTTCAAAAGCCTTCTAAATTCATAAGATTCCTGCTTTCGCAGGAACTAAATCACATCATCACTAGCCTTCAATAACTCCGTATTTTCAGCCAACATTAATTCGTCAATAATTTTTTGAATATCACCATCAATGATATTTGATAAATCATAAAGTGTTAAACCTGGTACTCTATGATCAGTCACTCGTCCTTGCGGATAGTTGTAAGTTCTAATTTTAGCACTTCTGTCGCCAGAGCTTACCATGCTTTTTCGTTTTTCAGAATCAGCAGCTTGTTGTTTTGCTAATTCTAAATCGTATAAACGCGAGCGTAACACCTTTAAGGCTTTCTCTAAGTTTTTGTGTGATGATTTCTGATCTTGACAACTCACAATCATTCCCGTAGGTTCATGATGTAACTTAATGGCTGAATATGTGGTGTTAACCGACTGCCCTCCAGGACCAGTTGACGTGGTACGTTCTATACGCACTTCGGTCATATCTAATTCATAATCAAATTCTTCTGCTTCTGGCAACACCATAACTGTTGCTGCGCTTGTATGCACACGACCTTGAGTTTCGGTTTGTGGTACACGTTGTACACGATGTACACCAGCTTCAAACTTTAAGGTGCCGTAAACATCTTCACCTGAAACTTCAAATATGATCTCTTTAAATCCTCCAGATGTTCCATCACTCTGGCTCACCACATCGACCTTCCAGCCTTTATCAATGCAATATTTGGAATACATTCGGTATAAATCGCCTGCAAAAATACTGGCTTCGTCACCTCCTGTTCCTGCACGTACTTCCACGACCACGTTTTTAGCGTCATCTGGATCCTTTGGAATCAGCATAAAACGAATCTCTTCTTCTAGCTTATCAATGGTCTCTTTTGCTTCATCGAGTTGCAATTTTGCCATATCTAACATTTCGGCATCAGAGCCATCCGCAATAATTTCTTCGGCTTCAGAAATATTATCTAAAGCTTCCTTATAAATTTCGCCTTTATCTACAATAAGTTTAAGATCCTTATATTCTTTCATCAGCTTAGTGTAGCGTTGCTGATCGGATATAATATCGGGTTGAATGATAAGGTCATTTACCTCATCAAAACGTTGTTTTATAATCTGTATTTTCTCTAACATGGCTCTTCAAAAATTGGATTTCAAAAATACAATTTTTTTAGATTAAAGACCGCTTCGCTGTTAGATAATAGAAACAAGACTCTGAAAGATGACTTCATGAAAACTTCAGTTCTTTTACTTGAACAATGTAGCAATCACACTTTTTAAAATTAAGAAATGGAAATTTAAAATGTTACAGTATTAACAACTTGAAACGAATTTTAGTCTAGGCTCTAAAATCTATAAGCGCAGCGGTCTAGGTTCTTTTTATAAAATTTAAAGGAAATCAAATTTTTAATGTAAAAATAAATGACACCAAATAACGTTATTCATTAACTATGTATCGTTTCCTAGCTATACTATCCTTTTATAAGCCATTTGTGATTTGGTCATTCCTGGTTACTGCTGTTGTCGCCTTTTTTAATGCGCAAATAGCACCAGCCATAGCGACCAAAATATTTCTTACGGTTTTTGCATGGTATTATGTGAGCGAAACGCCGAATAAACGTAAATTAACGTTTTACAAGAATTTGGGCATATCGCCTTTTAAGCTATTTTCGATTATGTTTCTTATAGATTGTATCTTGACCGTTTTTTATTTGAGCGTTTTTAGAGAGTTTACATAACTGAATTTTTAAAAATTCCCGATTCAAATTTTAGGCTGAAAAAAATACTGAAATTCAATCAAATAAAAGACAATACCTCGATATAAAAACAATTAAAAATTGATATTTGAATTAGACAATGTAGAACTCTACTTTAAGAACAAACGCATTTTAAACGGTATTTACCTCAAAGCAGAAACAGGAAAAGTAACTGCTATTTTAGGTAGAAACGGCTGTGGAAAAAGTAGTTTACTCAACATTGCATTTGGAAATTTGAAGCCTAAATATAAGCTGGTTCGCTTAGACAGCAAACCACTTTTAAAGCCTTTGTATTCTGCGGGAATTGCCAAATATCTACCACAATATAATTTTATTTCTGATGGATTTAAATTATCCTTTATTTTCAAACTATATAAACTGGACTGGAATGCTTTTATCGAAGATTTTGAGGAATTTTCCAATTACGAACATTCAAAATTTAAAACATTGTCTGGTGGCGAAAGACGTATTATTGAAACCTATATTATTCTGAAAGCAACAAGTAAAATCGTGTTTTTAGACGAACCCTTTTCGCATTTAGCACCTTTACATATTGAAACCGTAAAGCAACTTATCGCTGCAGAAAAGAAAAAGAAAGCCATTGTTATTTCAGACCACATGTATCAACATATCATTGAATCTTCTGATGTGATCTACCTTCTTAAAAATGGTACCACTAAAAAGATTGAAAAGCTTACTGAACTTGAAGATTATAAATATTTGAATGCAGGCAGTCTCTAAGAATACAACGAATTAAGAAGATTCATTGGGCTTTATAATATTATCCAAATCTACGACGACGCCAACACCTAAAATTTGCTTCCACTGTAGTTTTGGACCTTCAATTACGATTTCTTCATTGGTCATATCATTGACTTCGACTTCAGATTTAATATCGTCATCATACCTAAGATGCGAACCCAGAGTGGCTTTAACGTATTTATTGACTTTCATGTCTAAGTTCAGTTCCCATTCGACATCAATATTCCCAAAACTATTGATATAATCTGTATATAAACGCAGAAGACTCGTCACTTTTATGTTCTCGAACATTTCTTCCTCGTATTGGTTAGTCAATAAAATGCCCAATTCTTGTCTTACTTTACTGCCTTCCCTTAAAATGTTTCCTTCTAAATCATAAATTGCAGGATCGACACCAAAAGCGCCCCTATTTGCCAAATCATCATCTAAAACAAATGTGGTTTTTAAAGTGAATGGGGAAGCGTAAAACGATAAACGTTCAATATGTCGTCCATATTCCATACCCAAACCAAAAAACATATAACCAGGTGCTAAAAATTGTGATATAGGCTCATCTCTATTGGGATAGTTATAGCCATTAGCCAATTGTGAATTAAAACTGAATTTTGCAGAATAGAACCAATTACTTGTTGGGTTTTTCTCTAAGCCAACATTAGAAATTACTTCAATAACATCATCGGTCTTTCTAATATCTCTATCTGCTTGTTTATTTAAGCCATAGCGTACATTGAAATTGGAATTCCAAAAGTATTTTTCCTTTTTGTATTTTGCAGTTGCCTTACCACTCACTATACCAGTAATTGAATTGGTTCCACCCGCGTTCCAATTAGTGAAAGAGACTTGATTAAGGGTTAAACCCACTTCTTTTTTGGTGCGCCATCCCAATTCTATAGGCAGTTCCTTTTTTTTCAAAAAATATAAAGAATCTGGTTGTGCTGCTATGTCGGTTGACGAGAACAAAATGACACTAAAAATAAGCCACAAATAGTTTTTCATGCTATAAAAAAATTAATACTGAAATGTACCGTAATCGCTTTTTATGGTCAGTTTCTTTTGATTTGATACTTCCACCCTACCAATAATCTTAGCATCTACATTAAAAGATTTAGAAATCTCAATAATGGAGTTGGCAATGTTGGGTTTTACATAAAGCTCCATACGATGACCACAGTTAAATACTTGATACATTTCTTTCCAATCCGTTTTAGATTGTTCTTGAATCAGTTTGAATAACGGCGGAACTGTAAACATATTATCCTTTATAATATGAAGTTCGTCAATAAAGTGAAGAATTTTGGTTTGTGCACCACCACTACAATGCACCATACCGTGAATAGAATCGCTATTGTATTGATTCAAAATTGCCTTTATGATTGGAGCATACGTTCTTGTTGGCGATAAGACTAATTTACCTGCATCAATTGGCGAATTTTCAACGGTATCGGTTAATTCAGTTTGACCAGAATAGACCAAATCTTCAGGTACGGCAGCATCATAACTTTCTGGATACTTATTGGCTAGATATTTAGAAAACACGTCGTGTCTCGCTGAAGTTAAGCCATTACTTCCCATGCCGCCATTGTATTGAGTTTCATAAGATGCTTGTCCGAATGACTCTAAACCGACAATAACATCGCCTTCGGTAATATTTGCATTGTCTATAACATCACTTCGTCTCATACGAGCTGTTACAGTAGAATCTACAATTATGGTTCTTACCAAGTCACCAACATCTGCGGTTTCTCCTCCTGTGGAATGAATGGTTACACCGAAGGATTTTAAATCTTCAATGAGCTCTTCAGTTCCGTTGATTATTGCGGAAATCACTTCGCCAGGAATTAGATTTTTATTCCTTCCAATAGTTGAAGACAACATAATATTATCTGTCGCACCAACGCAAAGCAAGTCGTCAATATTCATTATTAGGGCATCTTGGGCAATACCTTTCCAAACTGAAATGTCACCAGTTTCTTTCCAATACATATATGCTAGTGACGATTTTGTACCTGCGCCATCTGCATGCATAATCAAGCAAAAATCATCGTCATTGGTTAAATAGTCGGGTACAATTTTGCAAAACGCTTTAGGAAATAAGCCCTTATCGATATTTTTTATGGCATTGTGAACATCTTCCTTTGATGCAGAAACACCTCTTTGTGCATATCTTTTACTTACCGAATTACCCATAACAATGATTTAATATAGTTGTTACAAAAGTAAGAATTGCGTTTATTTATATGGAATGATTTGGTTGGAATTAATAACAGTTTTCATTTTTCGACGCAATGCTTCCTTTTTCTTGTTTCCTCCAAAGTAGAAATTGAGACCTAATCCTGCCCTAAATAAGATATCATCAGAATCGCCATCCACTAGTCCATCGAGTTCATCGGTAAACATATAATTATATTCTCCAAAGAGTTTTACGCCTACACCTTCTGTGAAAATAAATTCAAAACCAGCACCTCCTTGGGCTTTTGTTGCTGTATTTTCAAAATAATTAGAGGCATTATAACCACTTCCTGCATATAAAAATGGGGAAAACTTTGTGTATGGACTGAACAGGAATTCTAAATTTAAATCGAAAGACATAAAACCTTCGTTATAGATATCTTTGACAACGACGTTGTATTTATGATACGAAAAGTTAATATTTAGATGGCTTGTAATATGATGTTTGTAGCCCATTTTAAAATACAAATCAAACTCAGTTTCTGGATAGTCGCCTTCTATCATGGCAGAACCTGCTGCTATATCGATAGCATTGGAACCTCTTAAATTGAAAAAAGCATACCTGCGCTCAATGGATTTATCACTTTTTTCATCACTTACTTGAGAAAAAGCTGAATTAAAACTGAAAATAGTCACTGCTATACTGACAATAATAGCATTGAATTTGGAAATCATATACCTCTAATTAGAAGATAAGTTTATTCCATTGTAGATTTTTGAAGGGGCGGCAATATAGAAAAATATTTAGTCTTTCATAAATATCAGCAACTATTTATGTCAAACAAAAAAAGGATAAAACCGAAATATCGATTTTATCCTTGTTATGTTAATGGTAAATAAATACCTTAATTTTTCATCTTAACTTTTAAGATTCTGCTTGTAACTTTGCTTGTACATTTACAACTTTTTCATTAGTCACTTTATTTAAATCTTCTGATTTATCTTGTGAAAGAATAAGAGTTGCACCAACAAGTATAGCTACACTAAGTAGTAACTTTTTCATTTTTACAAATATTGATTAATAGCACTACAAAAATACGAAACAAACGTAGTATGAAAATGACTATTTCCAATTATTTATCATCATAGTACCGCCTTTTCGACAACTAGTTTGAAGTTATCGACAAACGACACGAATTGCAATTTCCGAACCTTACGATGTACGTAAACCTACGTACATTCAACCTAAAAATCTGCAATACAACAGACTTAAACTATTGTAATATCACTACTTAGTAAACAAAAGCTCTCTATACTTGGTTAATGGCCAGAGTTCGTCATCAATCATAAGCTCCAGTTTATCACAATGATATCTGATCTCTTCGAACAAGGGTTTAACTTTATTACAATAGCCATTTGCTTTGGTTCCTATTTCAGTTTGCTTATTCAAAACCTTACGCTCATCTGTCATTTTAGTTACCAAAGAATTAATCGCTTCTATATGACGGGATATTTGCTCAATTAAAAATAATTGTTCTTTAGCAATGTCCTTAAACTTATCGCCATAAATGGTTTTAAGGCCTGTGACATTTTCAATTAATATATTTTGATAGCGCACAGCAGTTGGCACTACATGATTACGGGCGATATCTCCCAAAACACGACTTTCAATTTGAATATGAAGGATATACTCTTCCATTTCAATTTCATATCGCGCTTCGGATTCGACCTTATTCATGACGCCTAAGTTGTCAAAAAGTTCAATCGAAGATTTGGCAATTTTAACTTTAAGCGCTTCTGGAGTGGTCTTATTATTGCTTAAGCCGCGTTTTTTAGCTTCCTTTTCCCAAGCTTCGCTATAACCGTTACCTTCAAAAAGTATCGCTTTAGACGTTTTAATATACTCTCTTAAGACATTAAAGATAGCATCATCCTTTTTCATTCCCTTTTTGTCGATCAATGCATCAACCTCTACTTTAAAATCCATTAATTGCTTGGCAACTATAGTATTCAAAACCGTCATAGGATTGGCACAATTTGCTGTGGAACCAACCGCTCTGAATTCAAATTTATTTCCAGTAAAGGCAAAGGGCGATGTTCTGTTTCTGTCTGTATTATCTAAAATCACTTCAGGAATCTTTCCAACGACATTAAGTTTTAAATCTGTTTTCTCTTTTGGTGATAATTTTCCTTTTGTAACCGTTTCCAACTCATTTAAAACTTTGGTCAGTTGCTGTCCTATAAAAACCGAAATTATGGCAGGAGGTGCTTCGTTAGCGCCCAAACGATGATCGTTATTTGCAGATGCTATGGCTGCTCTCAATAATTCTTCATGAATTTGAACCGCTTTTATGGTATTGATAAAGAAGGTTAAAAACTGAAGATTGCTCATGGGCGTCTTTCCTGGTGACAACAAGTTAACACCTGTATTAGTACTTAAGCTCCAATTGTTATGTTTACCAGAACCGTTGACACCCGCAAATGGCTTTTCGTGCAATAATACTTTAAACTTATGACGCTTGGCTATTTTTTGCATCACGTCCATTAACAAGGAATTATGATCCACTGCCAAGTTAGCTTCTTCAAATATAGGCGCCAATTCAAATTGATTAGGAGCGACCTCGTTATGTCTTGTTTTTACAGGAATACCTAACAACATACATTCGTTTTCTAAATCACGCATATAAGCCATTGCCCTATTTGGAATGGTACCAAAGTAGTGGTCATCGAGTTGCTGACCTTTTGCTGGCGAATGCCCTAATAATGTTCGCCCTGTTAATACAATATCTGGTCGAGACGAAGCCAAATCACTATCGATTAAAAAATACTCTTGTTCCCATCCTAAAGATGCATTTACTTTCTTTACATTTTTATCGAAATACTTACAAACGTCCACAGCTGCACTATCCACAACTTGAAGCGCCCGTAAAAGTGGTGTCTTATTATCTAAAGCTTCGCCTGTGTACGAAACAAAGACGGTAGGGATACACAACGTTGTACCGTAAATAAAGGCAGGAGATGTTGGGTCCCAAGCCGTGTATCCACGAGCTTCAAACGTATTTCTAATACCACCATTTGGAAAACTTGATGCATCTGGCTCTTGCTGAACCAGTTGGTTTCCACCAAATTTTTCAATAGCTAGTCCGTCTCCTATGGTTTCAAAAAAGGCATCGTGCTTTTCTGCTGTGGCACCAGTTAAAGGTTGAAACCAATGGGTATAATGAGTAGCTCCTTTTGCTATGGCCCATTCTTTCATTCCAGTTGAAATATGGTCTGCAACCAACCGATTTATCTTAGTACCTTTTTCAACAGCTTCCATGATACTGCTTAGGGCTGTTTTGGTTAAATACTGACGCATTGCGGCCTCGTTGAACACATTCTGTCCAAATATTTCAGAACGCCGTTTATCCTTCTTAATCTTTAATGGTTTTCTTTTTAAAGATGCTTTTACTGCATGAAATCTAAGTGTTGACATATTGATAAAATTTTAGGTCAAAAATACAAAATCTTTAAAAAAATATATACTACCCATATGTAAATAGGGTTATCTATAATAATTGATGATATTTTATCTAAAGTGCCCTATTTTTTTTGACCTAAGAAAAAAAATAGCAATA
Source organism: Winogradskyella forsetii (assembly GCF_013394595.1). Classification (GTDB taxonomy): domain Bacteria; phylum Bacteroidota; class Bacteroidia; order Flavobacteriales; family Flavobacteriaceae; genus Winogradskyella; species Winogradskyella forsetii. The sequence goes on along the minus strand of NZ_CP053348.1, from coordinate 937,111 downwards.
TTTGTATTCATATTTTTAGATAAACAAAATTTTTATTATGGCAAAAATTAAATTAGAATACATTTGGTTAGATGGGTATCACCCAACTCAGAATTTAAGAAGTAAAACCAAAGTAGAGGAACACGAAAACTTTAAAGGAACGGTTGAAGAGTTAGACCTGTGGTCTTTTGATGGGTCTTCAACTAGACAAGCCTCAGGAGGTTCTTCTGACTGTTTATTGAAACCTGTAGCCATCTATCCAGATCCAGACCGTATTAACGGCTATTTGGTAATGACAGAAGTTTTAAATGCCGACGGAACACCACATGTTTCTAATGGTAGAGCCACTATTGAAGATGAAGACAATGAGTTCTGGTTTGGTTTTGAGCAAGAATATTTTATTATGGACACTAGAACACAATTACCTTTAGGATTCCCAATTGGTGGATATCCTGCGCCACAAGGTATGTATTACTGTTCAGTTGGTGGAAAGAACACTCATGGTAGAGGTTTAGTAGAAGAGCATGCAGATTTATGCATCGATGCTGGCTTAAACTTTGAAGGTATTAATCAAGAAGTTGCTTCAGGACAATGGGAATTTCAATTGTTTGCAAAAGGCGCTAAAAAAGCTGGTGATGAAATTTGGATTGCAAGATATCTATTGGATCGTTTAACTGAAAAATATGGTTACTATATTGAATATCATCCAAAACCATTAGGTAAAGATATGGACTGGAATGGTTCTGGTATGCACGCCAACTTCTCTAATGAAGTACTGAGAACTTGTGGAAGCAAAGAAACTTACGAGAGAATATGTGAAGCCTTTAGACCTGTGGTAAAAGAACATATTGCGGTTTATGGCGAGTTTAACGATCAACGTTTAACGGGTGATCATGAAACGGCATCTATTAACGACTTCAGCTATGGTGTTTCTGATAGAGGCGCTTCCATCCGTATTCCAATTATAACGGTAGAGAAAGGCTGGAAAGGTTGGTTAGAAGATAGACGACCAGCATCTAATGGTGATCCATACAAAATTGCAGGTAGAATTATCAAAACTGTAAAGAGTGCTAATATTTCTTAATTAGCACAGGCATAAAATGACAAAAGCTCCGAAATTCATCGGAGCTTTTTTTTGCTTTTATTTTAGGGCTATATAAATGAACACTAAATAAGCGCCAAATAACAGCATCCCTTTTAGTCTTCCTATCTCAAAGCGTTTTGGAACCAAAATCAAAGGAATTAAAATGGCAGCGAATGCGATCATCCACCAAATATTCGTCGATAATATTTCTGGAGTTTCTGGATTAACAACAATCGGTTTGATTATAGCCGTTAAGCCTAAAACAGAGGCAATATTAAAAATGTTAGATCCTATAAGATTTCCTAAAGAAATAGCTTTTTCTTTCTTTAAAGCAGCAATTACAGAAGCCGCTAACTCAGGAACGCTTGTACCAATCGCTATGACAGTGACGGAAATAGCATAGTCACTAATGCCGATTTGACCCGCTAATTGTTTTGCGCCATCTACCAACCAAAGTGAACCATAATACAGACCCGCTGCACCAATTAGCAACCAAATTACGATTTTAAAATTAGAAACTTCAGCCAAAGTATCATCCACTTCTTCCAAGTTAGCTTTTGTTGATTTACGTGAGCTTCTAATTAAGATAACAAGAAATACAATTAAAGCAACAAACATAATCGTGCCTTCTATTGCTGTAAGCACTAAATCATTCTTCAGAAAATAATACAATACAAAAGACAGCATCATCATCATTGGCCAATTTAATTTGTAGAATTCCCTATCAACGGACAATGGTGAAATAATAGCTGTAATTCCTAATACCAATCCAATATTAGCGATGTTAGATCCAATGACATTCCCTAATGCTATATCCGAAACGCCATCTAAAGCGGCTTGTAAACTCACCAATAATTCTGGCGCAGAAGTAGCAAAAGAAACGACGGTCATACCAATAACTAGCTTCGAAATTTTCAACTTAAATGAAAGTCCAACCGAAGCCCTTACCAAAAAATCACCACCAACAACCAATAAAGCTAAACCAGCTAAAACTAGAAATACACTCATTCCCTATCTAATTTATTTATTACTTATTTTTTATTTAATGTGCGAAGATAATATTTCATTTTAAGACCATCTAAAAACTATGCTTTTGCTTTTTTAATTCAATATTAAACAAATCAACTTCATACAAAAAAAGCCAAACTAAATAATTTCAGTTTGGCTTTTATTTTTTAAAATTATAAGCTTTTAATCCACTATTATTTTTTTAACAGCAGTTTGTTCACCAATTCTTATTTGCAAAAGATATAATCCTGAGGCTACTTCTAAATCAATAGAATCTTCAACATTAATAAAGCGCTTTAAAAGTTTGCCTTCCACAGAATATAATTTAAATTCAGTACTCGGCTTCGCTCCTGAAACAAAAACTCTTCCGTTAGTAGGATTTGGATATATCGAAACTTTAGATACATCATTTCCGTCAACACTTAAAGGTTGATTCCAAGTATCTCCAACATTATTCCCCCAAATATATTCAACCATAAGGGGTTGATCTATAAATGGATTTCTATTCTTCTGCCAATTATAGACAATATTATTCCTGTTCATTTCAAAATCGTCTGGAGGGTCATTTCTATGCCAATCTAATAAAGTTGCTAAATCGCCTAATTGCCCCGTAATATCAGGGAATCCATTGACTACTTCCAATCCGTTATATCGAATTTCCATATACAGCACACTTCGCGCCACATCGCCTTTAAAACTACCTGCGTTTCCTGTTGGCCCATTGTACTCTCCATAATGATCATTGTTACGCGTACTGTTCTCAGTGGCATCAGCCGCTCTCAATGCATGTGCATCAGAATTTCCATGACGTAAAGAATCTGCTTTGGTGGTCCAAAATATATCGATACCATCTGCTATTTCATCTTCTTCAATATCAAAAAAGCCGCCTCTCGATCTTGGAAACGTGTGTTCCCTATTCCATTTTTCGAAATTATCAGAACTCGTCTGTACATCTAATTTTGGTCGACCTTGTTCTGTATACAACAACCAGACCTCATTGCTGTTTAAAGGGTTCTCATCTGCATCGACTAAAATATCAAGCACATCTGCATAGGTTTGCGCACGTACCACATTTGGATCTGCAATAATGTTTTGTATGGCCTGTCTTAAATCTGTATCTGCTAATCCGTCGAGTGAATCATAGTAACCTGAAGGCTGTGTACTGGCAACCATAGTAAAGGTAGGATCAACAGGTGTGCCAAAATTTGCCGTGGTAAAGTCATTATCCACAATACGAATCTTCAAGTTGTTGTTTAGAGGGAGATATTCGGCAGGTAGACTTTCAAAACGTATTTTGGCAACCTCATCACCTTCATCAGCGGAGTCATCAATCAATGTAATTGTTGTTGAAGCAGTATTTTCATTCATAGGAATTGTAATCGCAGTATCTCCTGTAAAATCAGAAGTATCAAATCCAAAATTATCGAGTAGAATATTAAAGTTTAAGTTTTCGGTAACTGGAGTTTCAGAGGTGAACGTTATTTCAAAACTATCGTCTTCATTGTATTGTGTTTGTGCTATGGTAATACTAATTCCATTGAGCACAACGCCACTGCCATCGTTAAGTTGTCTTGGCGTTGGCGTGGTTGATGTGTAAAACACATTATCATCCATATCTACAAAACGCTGTATGGAATTTGGGTTGTTGCCTGGCCCTTCATTTATCTGTTCAATATTTTCAAATCTAGGATCTTGACTAAATATATCAATGAAGTCTTGATCGACAGGATCTGAGGTTTCATAAATTAAAACATCAATAAGATTATCGATTGTTGCGACGGTTTCTTCTGGAAAATCCAAATCGTCTGCTAGATAAATTGCAACAGCATCTGGCCCGTTTTGAATTATATTTTCTGCAATTAAAAACTGTGGCACCGGACTTACCGAGTTACTACCTATAAGAAATAGCCCATTAATATCTGTAACATAACCGTCAAGGTCTACAGTAAAGTAACTTGAATTATTACCAGATGCCGACCCATTAAAAAATACAACGACATAACCATCCAAAGGAAAATTCGGCGTTTCGGAAAGAAGTTCTAAAAACTCCATGTTTTCTGCTCCTGGCGAATCACAATCCAATTCGTTAATCACTAAAACCTGGGACCATCCCAAACACGACATTAATAGCCATACTATAAACGTAATTTTTTTCATTTCTGCATTTTTTACAAAGATAGTTTTAAAATTTAACTCATCTGTTAAGTCAAAATTAAATACAAAAAACGCAACAAATTAAACATGAAAATTATCATATAAAAAAAATCGAAAAAAGATGAACCCTTAAAATTTGACTCTTTTCAAGATGAAAGTTCTCTACAAAACCGAAAACGCCCTCAAAAACGCCCTATAAAAGTAATTAAATGAAATTATAATCGAATATAAATGTATTAATTTAAAACTCAAATATAGACAAGTATTAAATTATTATAACATATACCATCATTATAGTTATAAATTAGAATTCAATTTCGTGGATTTTCACATAAAAGTTTGGAACATAATGATTTGAAAATATATATTGAAAACTCTCCCGAAGCAACGGGACAAAAACAACATTATTATTAACCTCTAAAACCAAACAATTATGATGACCTTAACAAAACTGATTATTGAAATTATTTTAGCAATATTCTAAATTCAAAACCGACCAAACCACCAATCACTAAAATAAGTAGGACTTAGTTCTAGAATAAGTTTTACTATTTTTGTTGTAAAGCAACATTATGCAAAAAGTGTCTTTACTAAAAATGAAGAAATTAATCTTTAAAGCTTTAGCCAAAATTAATAAAGCCGTATTACCTTCTTATACCAAGAAACAATTAGACCTTAGCAAAGCTTCTAAATTACAACTTGCCATAATAGGATGGCGTGTTTATGTAACTAAGAATGCGCTTGGGTAAAAAAACCTGTCGAGTTATACTTTTTCTATATTCTATGCTATCGTTTTCAATTCTATGCTATCGTTTTCACTAATTTTCAATATCTTCTTTTAAGAAAGAACTTCATTCATTATTTGTAAACCGCAGTAATAGCATTGAACAATGACTTTTATCTTTAAAAAAACGTATTTAAACTAAATAGGTTGTAAAGTTCAATCCTTTCACATATCTTTCATTGTTATATGCAAGAGAAAAATCCAACCCTTTCTTTAAACGATAGCTTTATCGAAGCTGTTAAAAATAATGATCCACAAGTTTTAAAAAACCTGTACGTTAATAACTATCCTAAAATAGAAATTTTAGTTTTAAGGAATAGTGGCTCAAAAGATCAAGCCAAGGACATTTACCAAGACGCTTTCTTAGCCGTTTGGCAAAATATTAAACAAGACAAATTTATTCCAAAAAGTGAATCTTCAATCAACGGTTACCTTTATACGATTGCAAAGAATAAATGGTTGGATGTCTTAAGATCCAGTGGCTATAAAAAGACCATTGTGGCTTCACAATTAGGGCATTTTGAAATAAAAGATGAAGAAAATAATGATATTGATGATGACATTTTAAAAGATAAACGATTAGAAGATGTAATGCTAGCCTTTAAGAATTTAGGCGAAGCATGTAAAAGCTTACTACGTATGTTTTATTTTGAAAAAAAGTCGATGAAATTTATTGCCGAAGAACTGGCATTAGACTCGGCTTCAACCCGAAATAAAAAATACAGATGTATGCAAAAACTAAAAAGTTTAGCCCTGAAAAATTGATTATTAGCAATGGATTTACAACACATAACACAAGAAGAACTAGAACAGATTGAGAAGTATCTCAACGGTAATTTAGATGCTTTAGCTTTAACAAAATTTGAGCAACGCATGCAAACCGAAGCCGAATTTAAATCTAAAGTTGAAGATATAAAAACGGTATTAACTGGCATCGAAACCCAAGCTTTAAAAGAACAGTTAGATATTTTCCATGAAGCTATTGAAACCGTTTCAACTGAATCCGAAGAAGAAGACACCAAAGTACATACCTTAAATTGGAAACGTCTTTTAGTTGCCGCAGCTCTTATAATTGCCGCAGGTAGTTTTTGGTTTTTAGGTGGCAATCCTAACGAACGTCTCTACGCTAATTACTTCAAACCAGATCCTGGTCTACCAACAACAATGAGTAGTTCTGACAACTATAATTTTTATGAAGCCATGGTAAATTATAAACAAGGTGATTATAAAACAGCGATAGCCAAATGGGAGACTTTGCAAAAGGCAAAACCAAATAACGATACTCTAAATTATTTTATAGGAGTCGCCTATTTGGCCAATAAGAATGAAGAAATCGCGATTCCTTTTCTAGAAGGTGTAGCACAAAATTCTGAATTTGCACTTATTAATGATGCTTATTATTATTTAGGATTGGCTTATTTAAAAGCAGATAATGTAGACAAAGCTAAATCTAGTTTACAAAAATCGAATGTAGAAAACAGCAAAGCCCTTTTGTCTGAGCTAAACGATTAACAACTAACCTATTTTACTAATCTATTGATTATGAAACGATTTCAAAATTGTTTAAGACTATACATGCTTTTACTTTTCGTAATTAGCTGCCAGTTTGAGGTTTATTCGCAAAAGAATATGTCCTATGATACTGAAATTATTGATTCATTAATTTCAAATAAAGAATTTAAAAAAGCAGACGTCTTATTAATTAACAACATCAATGAACTAAAACAAGAAAAAGCGTTCCTGGAGTTAACAAAACGCATCTATTATGTTGGAAAAATTGCTGCAGAGCTAGAAAACGAGGCTATAGCCATTAAAAAAGCAAATGATTTTGCGAATAGTATTACTGATTTAACTGATTCTTTGTCTGTAATGAGGCAAAAGCATTTGGTACTTTCAAGGTTTTATGTTTACCTCCATGATTACAAAAAATCTTCAGAACAAAACTTATTGGCTTTAGAAATCACCAAAAAAATACCCGATGCAACTGGTGATTTATTTGGTATTATTCATCATAATCTAGGAGTAGATTATAGACGACTTGGCAATATCAAAGCATCTACGTACCACAGTCGCATGTCCTTAAAACATTACTTGTCTTATCCCAAATCTGACAAAACTAAAATTCTAGATGCATACAATTCTTTAGGCGGCAGAATGTGGGATGCTTACAAAATAGATAGTGCCTTGTTCTATTTTAAAAAAGGAGAAGAGATCATTTCTAAATTAGATCCGACTCCTATGAACCAATATTATCATGCCGCTTCTAATCAGGCTAATATTGCTTCGGTACAAGCAACATTGGGCAATACAAAAGAATCTTTAAAATATAACGAGAAAGCTATAAAAAATTACTTTCAATTTCTTAAATCAAACACCCAAGGCAAGGACTTTTTTAAAGAAGAAGCGCGTAAATTTTTATACATATCAATTGAAAATTATGCTGGTGATTTTAGTAAACAAGGCAACTTACAAAAGGCAAAGGAACTGAACACTTATGCGCTTGAAGAAAAGAAAAAATACTTGGATAGAGACGACCCTGAACTAGCCTATTCTTATTTGCAAGTTGCCAATTCGCACTTAAAATTAAAAGATTTCAAGACTGCAGAAAAGTTCATCAATAAAAGCTTAGATATTTATACTAACCAAGAACAAAAGGATTATTTAGGGATTGCGGATGGCTATTACTACAAAGGTACCGTAAACGAATACTATGGTAATATAGAATCCGCAAAAGAATGCTACGAAAAAAGTAAGGGTTATTATGAAAGTGTATTTGGAGATAGTTATGATGGTTTCTATTTAAATGCTATGATCACGCTTTCTGAGTTTTATGCAAAAAATGGCTATACAGATAAAGCCATTGAAATGGCAACTACGATATACAACTACGTAGTAAATAATCAAGGTGAGAGTACGGTTTTAGAATATTCCCTATTAGTAAACCTCGCAAGAATTCAATATAGATGCAAGAATTATAGTGAAGCCTCAAAACAAATTAACAAAGCATTAGCGCTATTAAGCGATTCTTATGCTACAGAAGTTAATGAACTCAATTTTTTAGAAAAACCAAAAGCATTATTGCTTAAATCTGAGATAGAATTAAAACTAACAAAGGATAAAGATTCGTTATTTCTCAAAAATCAATTTAAAAGCCTTAAAGAAGCCATTACCATTTTAGAACAGCAAAAAACTATGGCTATCGAAGATCAAAATATTTCTATTATTCTCGCTGATAATGACCAGGTTTTTGAATTAGCAAAAGCAATAGCCATGATGCTTTATGAAGAAACTAATGACAAGAAATATTTAAACGAAATATTAAGTATTCACGAATCAAAACTCTATAATAAGATTAGGCAACAGCTGAATGTACAATCTGATTTTATTTTAGATGATATTCCAAAATCCATTTTAGAAGCTGAAAAGCTACTAAAAAAGGAATTCAATTCGACCTTAAACATGGAGGGTGGTTTGGAAACATTTTTCGAAACCAATAAAAACTGGTCCGATTTGCTTGAAACTTTAAAGCGGGATTATCCCAAATACTATAACTTAAAATATGCCTCAATATCACAATCTTTAAACCTAAGTACTTCTAATTTTCCTGATAATAAGACTATCGTTAGATATGTTATCATTCAGGAAAAACTCTATGCATTCATCATTGAAAAAAATAAGATTGAATCCTATTTATTGGACATGTATAAGTTAAAACATGAGTTAGATTCCAATGAAAATGCTGACAATTTACAAGATGATAATTTAAACTTTTATAGCAATTTATATAATATTTTATGGAAACCATTTGAAAATTCCATTACCAACCAAAGTGTTATTGTAGTTCCTGATGGCGAACTCTTTAATTTAAGTTTTGAAGTTTTAACAACGACCAAGGTTAAGTCATTCAAAGAATTGTCCAAAAAAAGTTTGTTAAGCAAATACAATATATCCTACAACTACAGTCTGCTTTTAATTGATAAAAATAAATCACCAAAATTTTTTGAAAGCAATTTTGTCGCTTTTACCCCAGAGTTTACTGACCAGATGAAAAACAATTATAAAGTTGCTATAAAAGACTCTGTATTATTAGATAAAACCTATCTTAAGCTATTACCTCAGCCATTTACAGTAGATTTAGCAAAAGAATATTCTCAGTTATTCAGTGGTAATTCATTTACAAATGAAAGGGCATCGAAGCAAGTCTTTTCTGAACAAGCAAAAGAACATAAGATCATCCATATTGGAACGCATGCTGAATCTAATAATGTCTCTCCAGAGTTTTCACGGTTAATATTTGCAAAAAACCTCGATGACAACCAAAATACAGATAACAATTCGCTTTATACTTATGAGATTTACAATCAAAATTTAGCATCCAATTTAGCCATTCTAACCGCCTGTGAAACAGGAAAACCAACATTCCAACCAGGCGAAGGCATGATTTCTTTAGCACATGCTTTTAATTATGCTGGCAGCGAAAGTATATTAACGAGCTTATGGAAAATAGATGAACAATCTAGCGCAACGATTATCGAAAATTTTTATGGATACCTCAAAGAAGGGTTACCAAAAGATGAAGCCTTACAAAAAGCAAAATTAGATTATATAGCTACTGCAGAAGGGAGAACAATTTCTCCTCAATATTGGGCTGGTTTGGTGTTAATTGGAGATGCTGCACCTATTGATTTAGATTCAACAAATTTTTGGTGGATCTGGACCTTGTTAACTGTTACAATTATTTTGGCTTTGGTGCTATACATAAGGAACAAGAAAGCTTCAAATCCAATATAGACAGACATATTTTTTTTGTTGAGCAATAACGTTGTCTCATTTATAAAAGTTTGAATTATAGAAATTCCAATTCTAAAAAAAAACTTTAAATACGTGGTTTATCAATACCACGATCATACATCACAATACTGCCAGCCACAGAAACATTAAGACTTAATCGGGATTGGAATTTAATTAAAAAATGACTTTTTTCAATCGCTTGCCTAGACAATCCATGATCTTCTGCGCCCAATAAATAAACACAGCGTCTAGGATGGTTAAAAGTTTCTAGCGAAACAGCTTCATCAGTTAATTCCACACCGACAAGTCGCGCTCCTTTTGGTAAATTATTGAAGAAATCCTCAAAAGTTTCATAATGAAAATAAGGCATTGATTTTACGGCATTGTGCGTATCGCAAGCTTGCTTGGCATAACGATTTCCAATAGTAAAAATAAAACTCGCTCCAAGATTTTGAGCCGACCGCCAGAGTACTCCAAGATTTTCGGGTGTCTTGCCGTTTTGTATGCCTATCCCGAAGAATTCATTTTTTAAATTATCATTCATAATTCAAAAATATAAAATCCTGTTTGAAGTCATAGGAATGATTTGAAATGAAAAAGAGCTTGAACAAATATTATCAGTAATATTTATTCAAGCTCCATTATTTATAGTATGCTGTTGCAGCTAACTTAAAGTTTGGTTTACCTGTTAATCTATAATCGGGTTTCTACCAACAATTCCGTATGCTTAACCTGAAAGTTGTTAGTAAAAAAGAGATTGCCTGTTTGAGTGCTGTCGAAAACCAATTATCAATAGTCTTAAAATATTTTTGACTGTTAACGCTGAAGCTTCATCAACATACTTAAACTCAGAATATCATTTATTTTCCCTTAAATTGATGTTTTCAGACAATCTCATTTAGTTATATACTATGCTGTAGCAGCTAGCTTGATGTTTTGTTTATACTCAATCGGAGAGCATTTGTATTGGTCTTTGAAAATCTTAGAAAAATAACTTCGACTTGAAAACCCCAAAGAGTACACAATTTCTGATATGTTCAGATCGGTATTTTTAATAAGCTCTTCCGATTTCGTTACCCTTACAAATCTTATATAGGTATTTAACGTTTTGCCATGCATTAGTTTAAAACCTTCTTGCACTTTTGCCGGATTTATGGAAACCTTAGCCGCCAATTCCGTAACGTTCAGATTTGTTTCAGGAAAATTATTAACAAAATCAGACAACTCCTTTACCTGTTTCAATTCAAAAGCGGTCAGTGATCCCTTAGAATTCTTAGAACTTGCTATATCAACTGAATGTTGTTCTATCTCTAACGCCAATATCACGTTTACCAAACCTTGAATTAATAAAGTTCTGACCACGCCTTTTTGTTTTACGGCTTTGAGTTGATTGATACTATCTGCAATTTTAAGGTTGTACGAACCTACATAGCAGTAATCAGTTTTATTGTTTTCAATAAAAATTTCTGAAACCATCTTATTGATATAGTGTTCGGCCGAACTCCCATGAGACGTATTCAAAGAAATAAGGGCCGAATTCACATAAATATCCTTATGAAAATAAACATGCTGTTCCTCTGAAACTAAGTTAGCAGAAATACCTGTTTGAAATGTACCTACCGTTTTAATTTTGCCCGAATTTGAAAAAGAATGCGACAACTTGCCTTCTGCGCAATACAGAAAATTAACCACTGCTTGCTTAGGACTTGCTAAGGAAAATTTAATATCTTCTTTAAACTTTATATCAAATTCTAAGAAAACGGTATCTCTTTCTAATTCTATTCCTCTAATAAAGCCTTTACCCAGAAGATTATCGATTTGCAACTCTCCTTCATTAAGTTGCGTCGTAAACGTACCTCCAATTTCATTTTTCAATGTATGGAACATAGATTGAAGATTGTTTGCTTTTATTTCTATAGTTTTCATGAGTGTTTTTTTTGGTTAGACAATGGTTAACTAGTTTAGACTTTATTTGTAGTCTACTATTTGCTTTTTAAATTGATTCTACTATGAGTAGTAGAATTTAAAGCTCTTGTTAAAATAGGTTTTGGAAATATTCTTCCAACCTTTGCGAATTGTTTCTGTATGTGCTTTGATAGTGATTTCATGGTTATCAATTTTTTAGTTCAATTCTCTTTCAACAAAGTAACAACCTGAACACACCAAATCTGTTATACAATTATTTTGTTTTGTTGTATCATTACATTTTTATGTTAAACAAAGCTTAATAAAGCATAACGTGATCTTAATTATTAAAGATTAACTTAGAGTTTAGTCTATGTTAGAAGGAAGTGTTTACAGGCCTGACGCCTCGAAAAGCACTTATAGAAACGCCTGAAGAATAGCCGTCCTAATTACATTTTTACTTTTTCCTATTTATGGCAATGAGAATAACAATGGCACCTAATAACAAAATATGGACTGTTGAAGAAGCATAAAAAACAAAATAACCGAGCGCCCAAAAAATTATGAGCAGTACTAGAATTATGTAAAGAAAATATTTCATCAGAAGGCATAATTAAAAATAGTTAGAACCACATATTAAGCCATACATCAGGGTTTTTGCTAACGCAGAAATGACCAAATATCTATTAACAAATTTTAACAAATACCAACGAAAATCGTTATACAATAACTTTTTTCCGTTATATCATTTCAAGTTCAATTGGCGAAGATTATTTTAAAAAAGGAAGGTAAATTGTAAAAGTTGCCCCAACATTTGGTTGTCCTTCAGCCAAAATTACACCTTTATGGTTGTCAACAATTTTTTTGCAAATTGCCAAGCCTATTCCCGTACCTGAATATTCGGTTTTACCGTGCAATCTATTAAAAAGCTCAAAAATACTTTCGCTATAGTTTGGTTCAAAGCCTATACCATTATCTATAAACGAGATTTTATGATGATATTTATATAACGATTTTTCTAATACAGCAATCGTTTTAGATTCTACTTCTTGATATCTGATTTCTATTTTGGGCGCAAGGTCCTCTTTTGAATATTTCATGGAATTGCTGATGAGATTGATAAACAGTTGTTCCATTTGAAACGAAATCACTTCCATGGAAGGCAAATGATCACTGACAATTTCGGCGTTTTTATTTTCAATACTATCATAAAGCTCTTGCTTAGCGTGCTCCAATAACATATTCATGTTTGTAATCTTAAAATCGCTATCTACGTTGGAGGTGCGGGAAAATTGCAATAAATCTTCTATTAGCATTCGCATCCTAGCCGAGGAAGATTTTATCTTTTCTATATAGAATTGGCCCTTTTCAGAAAGTCTATCTTTATCCTCCATTTCTAAACGCGAAATGAAGATCTGGATTTTTCGCAACGGTTCTTGCAAATCATGACTGGCCACATAATTAAAATCGGACAGCTCTTTATTATTTCGTTCTAATTCTAAATTACGTTCTTCAATAGTTTTAAAACTTTCAAATTCATCTGTTACGTCTATAGTTACGCCAAGTAATTTTTTGACTCTAAAACCCTTTTCTATTAGTTTAGCATACGCTTTTAAATGTCTAACTGTTCCATCTGGTTGTACAACGCGGTATGTAGTAAATGGTAAATCTTCATGTTTGATCATAGCATTGATTTCCTGACCTAAGCCTTCTCTATCATCTTTATGGACAACTCCAAAGAAATTCTCCAAATTGGCCTCAAAACTTTGAGGCTCTACACCAAATAGTCTATATAAATTATCGGAAAAACGATACTTGTTCTCATCAACATACCATATCCAAGTACCGCTTTTACTGACTATTTCTGCTTGTTCTGTTAATTTTTTAAATATCTCTAGATCTTCATTGGATTCTTTTAAATGGGCTAAATCCTTATTGATTTTTGCGTAAGCCATTAGCAAAATCACCAATGTTATAATCAATATCCCATAAAAGAATAATGGTGTTATACCAATTGCTTTTTGATTCTTTCTCTGATTTTCAATCAATAATTTATTTTCAAAATCTAGCATAACAGAGATATCCTCTCGGATGCGATCCATTCTAATTTTCCCTTCATGCAACAGTAACAATAATTCTTGACTGAGGATAGCTTTATCATCTGCAATATTTAAAGATTTATTAAATACTGCGAACCGCTTTGATATGTCTATTTTTAAATTATCAAGGTTTTCCCTTTGTTCTTTCTTAGTTATTATTAGAGTATCTAACTTAATAAGATTAGAGTTAATTTTTTGAAGGCTTTCTTGGTAGGGCTTCAAAAACAAAGAATCATGTGTTAGCAAAAATCCTCGATGTCCTATTTCTGCATCTTTAAGATTTGATATTATATTTTCTAACTCAATTCTCAGGGTGAACGTCTCGTTAACATTTTCAGACGTTTCAGAAAGTGACTTAATGTGCTTATAAGTAAATCCTCCTATGCATAGTATAACGAAGAGTCCTGCGCCAAATACAATCTTTAAAAGTTTACTAGGAGCTAATGACATAGTTTAGAGACGTAATAAAAAGTTTTCTTTATTTAAACCATTAGTGTGATACTGCCAATTTGTGGTTACCACTTCGGAAAGTATTTTTTTTAATTTTTCGAAATCATTGGGTTTTTTAATGTAGATATTGGCTCCCAAAACAAAAGTTTCTTCTACATCCTCTTCTGAGGACGATGTAGAATAAATGGCTATGATTAAATCCTTGAATTTATTATTAGCCTTGATGTCCTTTAAGCATTCCATGCCTGATTTTTTTGGCATGTTCAAATCTAAAAACAACAAATCTGGTATTTCATTGTCGGGTGCTTCTAAATAGCGCATCAATTCTACACCATCCTTAAAGGTTGAAACTTTATTCTTGATTTTCAATTCCTCAAACGCCTCCGTAAAAAAGAATCGATCATCTTCATCATCATCGGCCAAGGCAATATAGATATAATCTTCATTCATAATTTCTAACGTTTTTATGAGCTTATCCTATTATCTTTTCGCTTTGCGATGATTCGCTGAAAAGCTGAAGGTGTAATTCCTGTGGTGTTTTTAAATTGTTTACTCAAATGAGCAACACTAGAATAATTGAGTTTATAGGCTATTTCGGTTAAAGACAATTCTTCATTTGCCAGCAATCTTTTGGTATATTCTATTTTTTGTAAAATGATAAAATTCTCAATAGAGGTAAACGTAATTTCAGAAAATAAATTGGATAAATAACTATAACTTTGATTCAATTTCTCGGACAAAAATACGGAAGTTTTAACATTGATATCGTTTTGCTCATTAAAAATCATATCCATAATAGCATCCTTAATTTTTTCAACCATTATTTTTTTAGCATCCTCGACAATATAAATACCATAATCCTTAATAATATTTTGAAAAGCCCCTAATTGCTGGCTAGATACCTTCTCTAAAAGTTCAATTTCCCCAAAGGATGTTTGCCGGTACTTAAAATTGTACGCCTTCAATTTTTCTTCTAGAATAACATTGCAAATTTTAGTGAAATCGAATTTTAAAAATAACTTCATTCTAATAATTTATTATATTTATATGAATTCAGTATCAACTTATACAATTCAAATTTAGTATTAAAAAGTTGAAAAAATTAACCCAAAAGAAAATTCCGTAGGAAGTAAATTTCAACTTTTTAAAACAAAAAAGTCGATTTCGAAAATCGACTTTTTATATTAAAAATTTAATTCTTCATTTAAAATTCTGAATAACTAAATTTTTGACTACCCACAGAAATATCTGCCATAGCTCCTGCTTTAGATTTTACAAAGACCACAACGCCATCATTATAATTGGCATTTTTACTTGCGCCTTTCTCTACCATTACCACTTTTGCTTCTGCCGACAATTCAAAGTTCTCTTCTTTAAATTCGTTAAGTGCCTCCTCTGTTTCAAAGAAAATAATTTGAGTATAGGCTTCGCCTCCAGCTTGTAGACCGATATCCAATTTTTTCAAACTGGCCATACCGATTGGTACTCCATCACTATACACTACTCCATTTCCCGATGCTGCCCCTATGATTAATGCGCCTTCCCCTACATTAGGGAATACAACATAACCCGAAGCGTTATCCATAAATTTTTCTAATCCTTCATCTGAACTTTTAAGCAACTTAATGGATTTTTCGGCATCCATCATAACACGTTTATCATCTTTATTCTGCGAAAATGCAAATACTGATAGAAACAGCAATGCCAGTGTCAGTATTAAACTTCTACTTTTCATAATTTTTTGATTTATAGATTAAACATTATTTTTTTTAAAAAGCTGTATAACTCGTTAACTTTTCTAATATAAAATTATGGGTATAAATCATCTCTGATTAGTTCAAAGCAATTTATTGTTGATGCGATTAGTTATTAAATACAATAACTAAAATCTGAAAACGATTAAATTAATCAAGAAATCTGACCAAAAAACTTTAAACACCCCTAGACGTTTAAAAACCTATGATTTTATGATATATTTGAAATAACAAAAGACCAAACATAAAACCACCAACCAAACCTTAGCTTATGAACACTAATGCGAAACCCCAAAACAACCTAGTCCCAATACTAATTATTGCTGGACTCTTCTTTATTTTCGGTTTCGTTACCTGGATTAATGGTGCATTGATTCCCTTTATGAAAACCATAAATGAACTTACAGATACGCAGTCTTATTTTGTGGCGTCAGCATCATATATTTCTTTTGTGGTTATGGCACTACCTGCCTCTTATATATTGAATAAAATCGGTTACAGAAAAGGGATGTCCCTAGGTTTATTTGTAATGGCTATTGGAGCATTAGTCTTTATACCCGCTGCTGAAGCACGGACGTATTGGGTATTTCTTGCCGGTATTTTTATTCAAGGCATTGGAATGACCATTTTACAAACTGCCTCCAATCCATATATCACTATTTTAGGACCCATTGAAAGTGGCGCAAAACGTATTGCCATTATGGGCATTGCCAACAAAGTGGCTGGTGCTTTGGGCGCGTTGATTTTTGGAGCAATTCTACTTTCAGGAATTGATGCCGTAAAAGAACAGGTTGCTACAGCTTCAGAATCAGAAAAAGCAGTGCTTTTAGATACCATGGCTGATAGTGTTTTTATGCCTTATGTGATTATGGCTATTGTATTGGCCGTTTTGGGTATTTTAATAAGAAAAGCACCTTTACCTTATGTTGAAGCCATCGAAGATAAACAGGCTGTTGCCACAGGATCATCCAATAAAACCGTATTTCAATTTCCTCATTTATGGTTAGGGGTCTTGGCATTGTTTGTTTATGTTGGTGCAGAGGTTATAGCTGGAGATACTATTATCGCCTATGGCATTTCCTTGGGGTTTACAGGTGAAGAAGCCAAATATTTTACAACTTATACCTTAATGGCGATGGTTGCCACATATGCGCTAGGCGTCTTTTTGATTCCCAAATACCTTAAACAAAAAACAGCATTAATTGCTAGTGCTGCTTTAGGAATTGTATTGAGTATTCTTATTTTATCAACGACAGGATTCACATCTGTTTTATGCGTTGCCGCGTTAGGCATAGCAAATGCCTTGGTATGGCCTGCTATTTGGCCATTAACCCTAGATGGACTTGGAAAACACACAAAAACGGCGTCGGCCTTATTGATTATGGCTATTTCAGGTGGCGCTATAATTCCACCTTTATACGGCAGAATAGTGGATAGTAATAAACAGGAATTAATCACTTCTGGAATCAACGAAGCAGAAGCTCTGGCAACAGCATCCACGGAAAGCTACTGGATTTTAATTCCGTGTTATGCCATGATTCTATTTTTCGCTATTTGGGGACATAAAATGAGAGGAAGAACAAAACCATAAATAAATACTAACGTCTGAAAAACATCAAATGATGAAAACATACAATTGGGGAATTATTGGTTGTGGCAATGTAACAGAAATAAAAAGTGGCCCTGCGTACCAAAAAACAGAAGGGTTTAATGTAACTGCGGTAATGCGAAGGGATATTGCAAAAGGGGAAGATTATGCCAAAAGACATAAGGTTCCGAAATTTTATGCCGATGCTGATGACCTTATCAATGATTCCGAAATTGATGCCATTTATATCGCAACACCTCCAGATTCCCATGAATATTATGCACTAAAAGTGGCTAAAGCAAATAAGATCTGTTGTATTGAAAAACCGATGGCACCAACTTATGACGCTTGTTTAACTATTAATAAGGCTTTTCAATCTAAAGATTTACCATTATTTGTGGCCTATTACAGACGTTCCTTACCACGATTTATCCAAATTAAATCTTGGATTGATGACCATAAAATTGGTCAGCTAAGAAACATTAGTTGGCAACTATGCAAACCCGCCAGCGCCATTGACTTATCCAAAACTTATAATTGGCGTACAGATGCTAACATTGCTCCTGCTGGTTATTTTGATGATCTAGCATCGCATGGATTAGATCTGTTTGCGTATTTATTAGGAGACTTTTCGCAAGCAAATGGATTAGCGGTAAATCAACAAGGTCTATATTCGGCAAAGGATGCTGTAACAGGACATTGGCTTCACGAATCTGGAATTACAGGTTCTGGTAGTTGGAATTTTGGTACTGAAAAACGTGAAGACCTTGTCCAAATATTTGGAAGCGAAGGAAAAATTGAATTTTCAATATTTGATGAAAACCCAATCAGACTTGAACATCATGGCAAATCGCAGAGTATGATGATCGAAAATCTTGAGAATATTCAGTTGCATCATGTGCAGAATATAAAGAAACATTTACAGGAACAAATCACACATCCTTCAACCGGAGAAACTGCTGCTCATACGGCTTGGGTCATGGATCAGATGCTAAAGTGAAAAAATTAATATTCCAATTATTCTAAGGCTTAAATCAATATGGATGATACCGAAATCCCAGTTAGTGAAGAAATCTCAATGACTATTCCTATAAAAGTAAATTTTATAGCTATTGAATCTTACCTGATTGAAAAATTTGTTGGGGAAATCATAAGTAAGGAAAACACTAAAGGAAAGGAAATTAAGTATGCAAAAATAGTTGACATAAAAATAGCCAAGAGCAGTTCCGATCAATACAATATTGAAATTGTAGTGAAATTACAAACGCTTACATTTCTTTACCGTAATAGGGAACTCAGCATCACCACTTCAGCAGAGCTGCAATTAGATGTCAAAAACCAAAAATTATTTGTTGCAAAATATAAAATTGATAGCAAGGGCAAAAACCGGTTTACTGACCAAGTGCTTAAGTCTATTTTAAACACGTTTATCTATCAAAAAATAATTAAGAAATTAGCCTTTGACCTAAAGCCCCTTGTGAAAGATAATTTAAATTCAATAAATACTAAACTTGCTTCAAATCTTGAACTCAGTGAAGGTGTTTCGCTTATTGGATCTTTAGAAAACTTAGCCATTTCCCATATGAAATTAAAAGATGATCATTTATGGGTTCTCATAAAAATCAATGGATGGGGAATTATCAATATTGACAATTTTAAGTTTTAATAATTCGACATTCAATTAGAACGGATCAATCTCAAAAGTTGTGTGTGAGTTGGATAAATAATTTGATCTTTGCCCAAAAAAAGATCGTACATTGAATTTATCCCTAGACCTGCTCAAGTTACTATTACCAGAATTACTAGTTTCACATTTTGACATCACTAGACATAGTATAGAACAAGATACTGTCCATCTGTATTTTGAAGAGAAAAAAGATACGCCTAAAGAAGAAAAGAGCCGTACCCTTATAGCCCACGGTTTTCATAAACAAGTGACCGTTCAAGATTTTCCTTTGCGCGGTAAAAAAGTATTCTTGCATATAAAGCGTCGGCGTTGGCTCGATAAACCCAGCAAAGAAGTTGTACAAAGAGATTGGAATCTAGTAGCACAGGGAACTCGTATGACCGTAGAGTTTGCTGCTTTTTTAAAAGTACTTGGTCAGTACTAAGGCTAATGACTGTCATACCATTGGTCGTTTTTATGGCGTTAATGGTAAGAAGCTCGGGCGGCAGTATCGAGATTATCTTAGTGAGTTTAAAGACTGGAAAGCCAAGAAACATGCTAAAGAGTGGCTCGTCTTTCCTGAGAACATGGGCAAGTATTTATCCATTGATGAAACAGCTCTCTCCAAAGGTGAACTCTATACCATTATCACCAATAAAAAAGCTAAAGGCAAGAAAGGAGCTATAGTAGCTATTATGGCAGGAACTAAGGTGGAGCCTATTATAGAACAACTCCTTAAAATTCCTAAATCAAAAAGAGATAAGGTTAAAGAGATCACCTTGGATATGGCCAACTCTATGAAGTTCATTGCTAAAAAGTGTTTTCCCAAAGCTATACAGGTTACCGACCGTTTTCATGTACAAAAACTAGCTTTAGAAGCTTTGCAAGATATCAGAATAAAACATCGTTGGGAAGCTATAGATATGGAAAATGACCAAATTAAACAGGCTAAAACTATCGAAAAAGAGTTTATCTCTGAAACATTTAATAATGGAGACTCCAGAAAGCAACTCCTTGCCAGAAGTAGGTACCTGCTCTATAAAGCGCCTAACAACTGGACTCAAAACCAATACCTTAGAGCTAAAATCTTATTTGAACAATATCCGGATATTAAAAAAGCTTATAATCTGGTACAAGGACTTAGGAATATATTTAATACCGCTACTTCTATACAAACAGCTTATACTAAACTCGCCCACTGGTATAAAGATGTAGAGGCTACAGGATTTAGGGCTTTCAATACTATTGCAAATACAATTACCCTAAACTATAGATCGATACTCAATTATTTTATTAATAGAAGTACTAATGCATCCGCTGAAGCTTTCAATGCCAAAATTAAAGCCTTTAGAGCACAGTTTAGAGGTGTCAAAAACATAGAATTCTTCCTCTTTAGATTAACAACAATTTTTGCCTAACACACAACATTTAGGCATGATCCATTAGAACCTTAACTTTAGTTCATTTTCAATTAAAGTCACGCCAAAATTAGAAACAAAAAAAAGTCTCACCAAAAGGAGAGACTTTACATATCTTAGTAGGAACTACAATTATATTGCAGCAACATGTTTAGTTAACTTTGACTTTAAGTTACCAGCCTTGTTAGCATGAATTATATTTTTCTTAGCTAACTTATCAATCATACTGTGTACAGATGGCAACATAGCTTGTGCTTCTTTTGCATCCGTAATTTCACGTAATTTCTTTATAGCATTACGCGTCGTTTTATGATAGTACTTATTAAGTACACGTCTTTTTTCGTTACTTCTAATTCTTTTTAAAGCTGACTTATGATTTGCCATTATATTTTTTCTTATTAAAATTGTAGCCCGTAGGGGAATCGAACCCCTCTTACATGGATGAAAACCATGCGTCCTAGCCGATAGACGAACGGGCCATTTTGGTTATATTATTATTTAAATGAACCTACAATGTTTCCATTGCGGATGCAAAAATACAACTATTTTTAAATTCTGCAACACCTAACTAATTTTTTTTAAATATTTTAATAAGCCTTTGCAAATAGCACGCGTTGGTTTGATGGTTGTCCACTGTAAATACAGTTGCCATCTTCCATTTTATTGTTCATAGGAATACAACGAATCGTAGCCTTTGTAAGTTCTTTGATCTTTTGCTCTGTCTCAACGGTACCATCCCAATGTGCAGAAATAAAACCTGTTTTTGTTTCCAAAACTTTATTAAAGGTTTCAAAATCATCAACCTCAGTAATATGTTCGTTTCTATAATTCAAGGCTTTTTTAAATAATTCTTCCTGAATAACTTCCAAAAGATTCTTAACGGTAGATGTCAACTCATCAATTGGAACAATTTCCTTGGTGAGCGTGTCGCGTCTTGCCAATTCAATAGTATTATTCTCTAAATCTTTTGGACCTATCGCAATTCGTAACGGTACGCCTTGTAATTCGTGCTGCGCAAATTTTGCACCTGGCCTGTGTGTCGTTCTTTTATCAAATTTGCAACTTACGCCCAATGCTTTAAGCTCTTTTATTATGTTTTCAGCTTTTTCCGTAATGGCATCAAATTGTTCATCCGTCTTATATATAGGGACAATTACGACCTGAGATGGTGCTAAATTTGGTGGTAAAACCAACCCTTTGTCGTCACTATGGGTCATGATTAACGCTCCCATTAATCGTGTCGAAACGCCCCAAGAGGTCGCCCAGACATAATCTAATTTACCTTCATTATTCGTAAACTTAACATCAAATGCTTTCGCAAAATTCTGTCCTAAAAAGTGGGAAGTACCGGCTTGAAGCGCTTTTCCATCCTGCATCAAAGCTTCAATACAATAGGTTTCTATGGCACCTGCAAAACGTTCACTTTCAGTTTTCACCCCTTTAATAACAGGAATAGCCATAAAGTTTTCTGCAAATTCCGCATAGACATCGTTCATTTGCTCTGCCTCTACTAATGCTTCGCCTTTCGTCGCATGTGCAGTATGCCCTTCTTGCCATAAAAACTCTGCTGTCCTCAAAAATAGACGTGTTCGCATTTCCCAGCGAACTACATTTGCCCATTGATTAATTAAGATTGGTAAATCCCTGTAACTTTGGATCCATCCTTTATACGTATTCCAAATGATTGCTTCACTCGTTGGTCTTACAACGAGCTCTTCTTCCAATTTTGCTTCAGGATCTACCCTTAATTTCCCTGGATTATCAGGATCGTTCTGTAAGCGATAATGGGTAACTACCGCACATTCTTTAGCAAAACCTTCTGCGTTCTTCTCCTCCGCCTCAAATAAGCTTTTAGGCACAAATAATGGAAAATAG
The DNA here is from genome assembly GCF_013394595.1 of Winogradskyella forsetii. Classification (GTDB taxonomy): domain Bacteria; phylum Bacteroidota; class Bacteroidia; order Flavobacteriales; family Flavobacteriaceae; genus Winogradskyella; species Winogradskyella forsetii. Next base: position 914,556 of record NZ_CP053348.1, on the reverse strand, counting down.
GCATTCTCATGCCCTGTTTCTTTGAACATTCTATCTAGTTCAGCTTGCATTTTTTCCCAAATAGCATAACCATAAGGTTTAATAACCATACAACCTCTAACCGCTGAATTTTCGGCTAAATCGGCTTTCACAACCAATTCATTGTACCATTTTGAATAATCTTCAGCTCTACTAGTAAGATTTTTGCCCATTTTTAGTGTTTTGGCACAAATGTTGTGCTTATGTTAAATGTATTAAATAATACAGCAAAACTAACTATTTTTGCTATGTTCAACAATAAAATAAATGAGATATGCGATTTAAAACTATTATAACCCAAAAATTGCCATTTGTTGTTGCACTTGGTTTAGCGACTGTGCTAACTTCTTGTGGATCTTTTCAGTATGCAGGATACGATAATGACGGTATTTATTCTTCAGAATCCGAAGAAGAATATGTAAACGAAACTGAAGAACCTGTTGTAACCACTTCTACCAATGATTCAAATTATTACAAGAATTATTTTGCTCAAAACTCAGAGGAAGTTCAAGCTATACAAGAAGAAAGCGAAGTTTTTACCGATATAGATTCTTATGAAAGTAATTATGTTGAAACCGTTCAAGACACCTTAGAGCAGCAACCTGCTTATGGCGGTTGGGGACAAAATACCAATACCGTTACTATTAATTATATCGATAATGGCTGGATGGGCTGGAACGACCCTTGGTTGTGGAACGGTGGATTTGGCTGGAATAACTGGGGTTGGGGACAACCTTGGGGCTGGAATCGCTGGGGATGGAACAACCCTTGGGCCTATGGCTACAATAACTGGGGTTGGAATAACTGGAATAACCCTTGGGTCTATGGAGGCTTTTATGGCTATGGATACAATAATTGGGGTTGGAATAATGGTTATTACGGACGCAATAGTCGATATGCATACAGTAATTCCAGACGAGGATCTTTACTTTATAATAATAATTTGAGTCGCTCAAGCAGGAACAATTCTGCATTATCGCGTAGAAACTATACCTCCCGTAGATCATCTAACGCTGCATTATCAAGAAATACTAGAAGTACAAGAGCTAATTCTAATTCTACATCTAGAACAATAAGAAATTCACGGAGTACAAGACCAACTGTCCGCACCTCGAGATCAGGTTCAACCACTAGGGTTACAAGACCATCTACATCGCGGTCAACGAGATCTAGCACAAGGATTTCCACACCAACAAGAAGCACGAGATCTTCTGGTTCTGTGAGATCAAGTTCTAGCAGTTCAAGATCTTCTTCAGGTAGTGTAAGGTCATCTGGAAGTTCTTCTAGATCTTCTGGTAGTAGTCGCTCTTCTGGCAGCAGCAGACGAGGTAGAGGATAAACATAATAGTTCATTTTCAAATTCAAAAAATTTACTTATGAAAAAATTACTTATGCTAGGCATAGGCCTAGTAAGTTCATCTTATGTTTTAGCTCAAGATCTTACAGATGCTGTTCGTTATTCTATGGATGAAATTCAAGGTACGGCACGTTTTAGAGCTATGAGTGGTGCTTTTGGAGCCCTTGGAGGCGATATGTCTAGTGTTAATATTAATCCTGCTGGCTCTGCCATTTTTAATAATAGTCATGCATCCCTCACCTTAGGTCTATTTAACACTAAAAATGACGTGAGTTATTTTAATGGAAAAAATTCCTCTTCTAATTCAAATTTAGATCTAAATCAGTTGGGAGCTGCTTTTATATTTAATAATACAAACTCTAATTCACCATGGAAAAAGTTCTCATTAAGTGTGGCTTATGACAGTTCAGCGAATTATGATGACGATTGGGTTGCAAGTGGAACTAATACGACGTCCATAGATAGTTATTTTGATTCCTTTGCAAATGGTTCAGACATTCCTTTTGGAATCTTGAAACTTCAGCCTGGAGAATTTATTGAGGAAGCCTATGCTGATATAGGAAGAATACCAACTGATGGCTATGCTATCCAGCAAGCCTTTTTAGGATATTGGTCTGGTATATTAGATCCTGACAATTTAGATGACGAGACCAATGATAACGAAACGGTTTATAATTCTAATGTAGCACCTGGGAGCTTTAATCAAAACTATTTCTATTCATCAACAGGATATAATGGTAAATTAGCCTTTAATTTTGCAGCTGATTATAATGATAAATTATACTTTGGAATTAACTTAAACAGCCATTTTATCAATTACGAAAAATTCACGATTTTAAGAGAGACAAATTCAAATAATGCATCATTGGTTAATAATATAAGTTTTGATAATTTATTATCTACAACCGGAAGCGGCTTTTCTTTTCAACTAGGAACTATTGCTAAATTGACAGATGATTTGAGGGTCGGATTATCATACAACTCGCCAACATGGTATAGAATCAGTGATGAGTTAATTCAAGGTATAGATTCAAATAATGCGGATCCAGATATCGGATTTATTGGCGATATTGTAAATGTCTACGAAGAGTACAAATTACAAACTCCTGGAAAATTCACTGGAAGTTTAGCCTATGTTTTTGGCCAGAAAGGCTTAATAAGCTTCGATTATTCAATAAAAGACTATAGGGATTCTAAATTCAAACCAACTTCTGACGTTTTATTTTCGAGCTTAAACAACGACATCAATAGCCGCTTAGATTCTGCCGCTTCTTATAGAGTTGGAGGCGAATACCGTTATAAACAACTTAGTTTTAGAGGAGGTTACCGTATTGAAGAAAGTCCATATAAAGACAATAGTTTTTATGGAGATCTAAATGGGTATTCTCTTGGATTGGGTTATAGTTTTGGCAATTTTAACTTAGACGCAGCTTTTAGTCAAGCGGAACGCGATATTAATTATCAATTATATAATGTTGGACTCACAGATTCAGCAGAAATACAATCAAAATTTACAGACTTTGTATTAACCCTAGGTTTTAACCTATAGTAAAAGCATAAATCACAATAAAAGCCTGAATAATTCAATTATTGAGGCTTTTTTTTATGTCTTTTTCAGAACTAAAATTTATACTAACATGAGTTCGAATATTTACTTTAGAAAGATTGATTATTTAATTTTAATTAAATAATATCTTAAATAGACTCCATAAGGTTTTCAAATTTTACTTCAGAAGAGTTAATTACCTATGACAATCCTATATTCGCAGTTTAATCATTAAATCTGGCATAAAAACTTTTAATATAATTACAACTCAATTCTTAGCTTTTCGAAATTTAGTACATTTCGAAATTTTTAATTGGTTTAACCTTTTGCCTAACAAAAATTCATATGACTCTTTTAATCTATCACACCTAAAATCATTGTTCTTGATTCTTTATGACCTGAAACCAAGAAAAAAGCCTGAGTACTAAATAATACTCAGGCTTTTGTTTTATTTAAGCTTTACCAATTATCGTTTCAGGGTAAAATGGGCTCTAAATTCTTTACGTTCTCCTGTCAAAGGTTCGTCGTACTCCACTGTAAACCAATAGCCACTGGTAGGCATAGCACTGCCATTGTAGGTGCCGTCCCAGCCAGTCCCATTTGGACTAATTTGTTTCAGAAGTTTTCCGTAACGGTCAAATATGTAAATTTTTGCGCTGCTTCCAATGCTTTCTATGTTCCAAGTTTCATTTTGGCCGTCTCCGTTGGGCGTAAAGTACAGCGGGTAATCGATTATAAATGCCGGTTCGGTCGTTGTGCCGCAGCCGTTCTTGTCCCTTGCCGTGATATGGTGTTGGCCGGGTGACACGTCCGTAAACAGCGTCCCGTCCTGCCATGGCCCATTGTCCAGGCTGTACTCATAGTCACCTATCTCGTCCCCAGGCACCACTTCCAGAACGTGGCTCTCCGCAAAATTCTGTGTCAGTACGTTCACCGTTATGCTCGGCGGCTCGCTTTCCATGACTTCCGTGGTATCCTCATTTGTACAGTTGGTCGCCGTGGACGTGCTTATATCGGTAACCAGCACGCTATAGCTTCCGCCTTGGGTCGGCATGATGCTCGGCCCTGTCTCGCCCGTTATCTCTACGCCCTCATAGCGCCACACAAAACCATAGTCCGTTGCCGATAGGCCCGTGTCTATGACCAATGGGTCCAGTATTTCGCTCCCGTCCGTGTTTACGCACAGGGTATAGCCGTCCTCCAGATCGAACTCCGGTAAAGGGTTCACCTGCAGCGTGAGCGCTGCCAGGGCATAACAGATCGAAGTGTCCGCGTCCGTGACCGCATCTGGCGTGTCGTTGTCCACCCTTGCATAGATCACCTGCGGGTTTGTCATATTTTCGTATAAGGTCGGCAATGGGTTCACCTTGTCGTCCGCATCTTCTTGGGTAGCATAGTAGGTCACGATGTAGTTCAACGGGTCCTGTCCGTCCAATACCTCTGTGTCCATGTTCGTTAAATCAAATTGGGTACTGTCGTTAACCGGGTTGCCATCGGTCTCCATTTCATCGTCACAAAGCTCAAAAAGGATCGGGTCCATATCCGGATTGGCCTGTGCGGCTTCCTGTACCTCGATGTTGAAGCTCTGGGTGCTGATGGAACAGCCCGTCCCGTTGTTGGTGATGGTCACGAATATCTGTTGTGGGTTCGCCGTATTGGTGTACGGGCTCACAAGGCCGTTCATCCCTTCTTCCGCATCCGTTAGGTTATCATGGTAACTGACCGTAAACTGGGCCTCGTCCTGTCCGTTCAATACTTCGGCGTCCTTGGTGCTAAGGTCAAAAGTGTCGGTGCCGTCGGTAAAGAGCTCGCATTGGATGAAGTCCGTCACCGCGACCACCTCTGGCAACGGGTTCACCTCGATGGTAAAGTCCACCAGCGCATAACAGCCCGTGGCGTCCTTGGTCATCCTCACATAGATCTCCTGCGTCGGTGTTTCTATATTGGTGTACTGTGTTGGGTCTGGGATTGCGTCCGTGCCCGCGTTGGCAGCGTCCTCTGTCTCGTGATAGGTTATGGTCACACCGTTCTCACCGTTGCGGATCAGGTCTTCGTTTTCCGTGAGGTCAAATTCTTCCTCGCCGTCTCCCGTGTTTTCTTCGTCACAGCGTTCTATGTTGGGCAACAAATCGCTGGCCGTAGGCGTTGGGTTTGGCAATACCCTGATGGTCAAGGTCGTAAAATCAACACAGCCCGTATCGGTATCGGTGACCACGACATAAAGGGTCTGTGGGTTGGCCGCCAATCCATTTATTTCCATATTGGTGTACTGTGTTGGGTCTGCTATGGCATTTTCCTGTGCCTGGGCATCTGCATTGGTCTCATAATAGGCTACCGACCAGCTGGCATTGCCCCCTGTGATCTCCGTATCCTTTACCGTAAGGTCAAATTCAGTGATCTCATCTCCCGGAACTTCCCCAAGATCGTCACATTCGTTTAATTGTGTAGGCTGCACCGCTTCTGGTGGCAAGGCTACGATCAGCTCGAACATCCCTGTATCGAAACAGGTCGTTATAGGGTCGTACAGGCGTACATAGATCGTCTGTGGGTTACCGTTGTTGGTATAGTTGCCCACATTGATGATAGGGTTGCTTCCTGTTTCTGCATTCGCCGCACTTACATGGTAGGTCAGTTCCACTGCTGTCGGGTCTTGGCCGTTGAGCACTTCTTCGTCCATGGTGGTCAGGTCGAACTGCGCCGAACCATCATTATCGCTATCACAGATCGTGTAAGGTTCTAGGCTCGTTGGTACTTCCGGTGCCGGGTGCACAATAAGCTCCAGCGTGTTCAGGGTAAGGTTGTAACAACCGGTCAGCGTGCTCTCCGAGCGTACATAGACCATCTGGTTATTGGCCACGATGTTAGTGTACAGTCCCGTGATCGCATTCTCCCCTTGTTCTGCATCGCTCTGGGTTTCGTGATAGGTAATTACCACATCGGATTCCCCATTGGTTATCTCTACCGTACGGATCTCCAGGTCGAACTCGGCAAAACCGTCATTGTCATCGTCACAGACCTCTATCGGATCAGGGCTTTGCTCCGGTGACGGGATCGGGTTGACCCTCAGCGTTACCGTTACCGTACTGTAACAGCCCGTGATATCGTTCTGTGCCCTTACAAAGATAGTCTGGGAATTGCTCGTATTGGTATAAGGGCTTTCAATTGGGTCAGTCGCATTGTCCGCATCCAATTGCGTCTCGTAGTACGTTAGGGTAATTCCCGTCTGTCCGTTCAGTATGTCTGCATTGGCATCCTCGAGCGTAAAGGCTTCCTGCCCATCGTCTAAGGTGACGGTATCGCAAAGCTCCAATGGTGCCGGTGTCACCAAGACCGGTAAGGCATTGACTATCAGCTCTAGACTTGTTAGCTTGTAGCAGCCTTCTACCGTGGTGTTGTCTTCTACACGCACCCAGATCGTCTGGTTGAAATCGTCCGTGTTGATATAGGCCAACGGATTGCCGATTGGGTTCATCGCCAGTGCCGCATTGGCCTCGCTTTCATAATAGCTAAGTTCATATTGCACGGGGTCCTGGCCGTTCAGGATTTCTTCCGCTTTGTCCGTTAGATCGAAAGTGGCATAACCATCGGCCGAGATATCGTCACAGACCTCCAATGGGGTCGGCGCCATTAGCTGCGGTGTCGGCTCCACTATCAGCTCCAATACTACTATGGTGGCGCAATCCGTGGCTATGGTAGCGCTCTCTACCCTGACATAAAGGGTCTGTGCATCTTGTACGATGTTGTTATAGCTCGCCGTGGTATCTATGGCGTCCACGCCATTGTTCGCATTGGTCTGTGTTTCGTGGTAGGTTACCGTGAGCCCAGAGGCCCCTCCGGTAATCCCGTTCGCCGTACTGGCAAGGTCGAACATCCCAAAGCCGTCGTTGTCCGGGTCGCAGTACCTCAAGGGTGCCGGTGCAAATGCCACTGGTGCTTGCTCCACAACCAGCTCTAGGGTCGTGGTAGCGGAACAGCCCGTGTTGATATCTTCGACATTTACAACAATGACCTGGCCGTTGCTCGTATTGGTGTACAATGTTGGTAAGGGATCTGCTCCCGATTGCAGATCTGCCATGGTTTCGTAATAGCTTACAGAATAGTTCGGGTTGTTGCCCGTGACCTCCGTGTTCTTTAGGCTCAGGTCCATCTCGGTGATGCCGTCAGGCGTGCCGTCGTCACAGACTTCCAGTGCCGTTGGTGCCGTTACCTCAGGCAACGGGTTGACGATGATCTCAAAACTCGTGCTGCCGTAACAATCGGGATGCGCCGGGTCCTCTACCCTGACGTAGATCGTCTGTTGGTCTGGGGAAGCTGTATTGGTGTGGCTCGTGGATAGGATGTCCGTGTTATTGTCCGCTCCATCCTGGGTGGCGTGGTAGCTTACGCTGTAGGTTGTTGGGTCCTGGGATCCCAGAATCGCTGCGTCCTGAGTACTGAGCTCAAAGGTCTCTATTCCGTCGTTGCCCGTAGCGTCGCATGCAAACATGTTGGGAGGCGTGCCGGCTATTGCCCTCGCGTTGACTACCAGGTCGAACACGGGGTCCGGTAAGGCATTGTAGCAGCTCGCGTCGCTGACGCTCTCTATCCTTACGTAGATCGGCTGTGGGTTCATCGTATTGGTATACGACGGTGGAAGGGCGTTGTCGCCCATATCCGCCTCGTCGAAGCTTAAATGGTATGTTACGTTAAAGGCAGTTGAAGACTGACTTCCTAAAACAAATATGTCCTGACTTTCTAAATCAAACTGTTCTGTTCCGTTATTGCTTGAATCATCACATAGCTCCAAATCTGAAGCTGGATTGATACTGGGTTGAGATGACAAACCTAAAGTTAGCATACTGGTAGAAAAACAATTTGTACCAGTAGCTTGCACTCTTACATAAATAATTTCACCATCAGTTCCGCTATATGGATTTGTTACTGTAATTGCATTGACAGAATCTTCAGCATCATCTATATTATTATAAAAAGAAACCGTATAATCAGCTGGATCTAAAGGACTCAATATATTGATTATCTCTGCATCTAAATTAAAGTCAGCTGCAGTGGACGCTTGGCTACACTCAGTAACTGAAATATCATTTAAGGCAAAAGGAGGGGTAATAGAAATTACAATGTCGTCTTCAGTAGAACATGGATCCCCAAAGACAGCATCTAAACCTTCCACGAGTAATGTGTAAGTTCCCGATTCTGTAACCGTTAAGGTAGATCCTGTCTCACCAGGGATTGTCTCGCCTTCCAACTGCCATTCAAACGAATTAAAAGCACCATTGAATTCTGGTTCAATGGTGTAACTGTCTCCATTACAAAGCTCTTGATCTTCACCTAAATCTACTTGACATATAATATCACAGTTGGTAGTTGCATCAGAATTAGGATCATCATCTAATTCTAAATTAATATAACCCGCAGACTGACTATAGTTAGTTATCAATAGCATATAATATTGATTAGCTGGAGCATTTGGTATAAATATATCCTCTTCTGCTGCCCCTGAAAAACTACAATCCACTTGAGTTGAAGAATTTAAATTTGCTGGCCCACAAACTGGTTCAGAGAACGGTCCCCAAATAATAAAATCGACATCAATTCCAGTCCCCGCTCCATTCTGTAATGTCGTTTGCGATAAAGTAAAACTTAAATCTCCTGGAATATCACCAGTCTGCAAAAAATACCATCTTGGCCTAGGCTGTGAACCCAGACATCCATAATCAATACCCGATTCAGCAGAACCAGAACCCACAGGTGAAGGCACATCTTCAATGTCACCACAAATAGGTAAAGCACCAGCACAAGTGTCATTATCCAAAACAACGACTTGAAAAGTGCTGACAGAGTCCGAACAACCAACAGGATTGGTATCTGTAACCGTAAAAGTGACCGTATAAGTACCAGGATTAGTATAAGCATAATTTACAACCTGACCATCAAGGGTAACTCCATTACCAAAATTCCAAGTATAAGTAGCTCCAGTACCATCATCTGAAAATGTAGCACTTCCTTCAAATGTAACCAAATCGCCTGGATCTACCTCAATAGTTCCAGAAACCACAGGTGGACTAGTAGCATCTATAGATGCTGTTATTGTTTGGCATTGTACAGCGCACAATATATCAGCTTCCCAACCAGCAACATTTGATGATGCGTTACTAGAGAAAGCAAAAGTTAAACATCCGGATGCATTGCTTGCTGATGCAGACACGAGACCAGGAGATAGAACACTGGTATATGTACCAATAACATCTGCGCTTACATCATCACCATCATAGACAGTCAAAACATCAAGATTCAGCTGTGTGTTAAATTCTGTGAAATCAACCATAATAAATTCACCCGCATTTTGCGGACAAATCGTAGTTACCAAATTTTCATCATCACTATAGTTACCAAACTCTCCACCAGAATCATAAAATTTATCTGGAGCACAGCGTGTAAAGGTGCCATTCTCCATTAATATATCTTGAGAGAAACTTAAACTAGTTATAATAAGCGTAAGTAAGAGTAAAATATTTTTCATTATACTGATTTGTCAGTTAGTATTATTTTTTAATTTTTCTATGCTGTGAAGTCACCTGAATAAAATAATCGGTATTGTCAATGCGGTAAACATAAGTTCCATTCGCAAAAAAATCCAATTCATATTTCAGCGGGTTGAAATTTTTAAGATCGAAATCAACATCCCGTTTTAAATCTTTATTGTGCTTATTGAATAAAGGCGTATCAGAAAGCAACATCCCTTTTTTCTGGGTTTTAGGATTACTATCTTGATAAATTGTGATTCTATTTCTTAAGAGGTGTTTTATATCTTTTAAAAATTGCTCATCATCATAGACCAACTCCTTGGTTTTAGATTGATATACTTCTTCAATCATAGCCTTTTCCTCCTTAGTAAGAGGAGCTTCGACATTTTCTGGATATTGAATTGTGATGCCACTTTTATTTTGACTAAAAGTCGCAATACTAAAAAATAATAAAGGTAAAACTAAGAGGAATTTTTTCATGGTAAAATCTAAATTTTAGAATTTCGAAAATTAATAAAATTAAAATCAAACAGCTGTTAATTCGTCAATGATATTGACATTTTAACGAGTTTATATATATAACAGGCTTAATTATAAAACTCCTACCTCAATGAAACTATTTTTATTGTTTATCTTTGCCTTTCGTTTTATAAGAAATAGATAACCAATTATTTTACAATGAAAATTGAAAGTGATTTTAATGATATAGATGCTCTTGGAGATGACCATATAGGTTCTTCCAGTGAAACTCCTTTGAGAGCTGATGCTTTTAAACTTTCCAAGAATGATAAAATTGATATCATTAAAGATGATGTTAAACATATTTTGGAAACTTTAGGACTAGACTTAAGTGATGACAGCTTAAAAGGAACACCTAATAGAGTGGCAAAAATGTTTGTCAATGAGATTTTTGGGGGTTTAGATCCTGATAAAAAACCAAGTGCATCCACTTTTGATAACAAGTACAAATATGGTGAAATGTTAGTTGAAAAAAACATCACAGTGTATTCAACTTGCGAGCATCATTTATTACCTATAGTTGGACGAGCACATGTGGCTTATATTTCCAACGGAACTGTTGTTGGACTTTCTAAAATGAATAGAATTGTTGATTACTTTGCTAAAAGACCACAGGTTCAAGAACGTTTAACAATTCAAATTGTAAAAGAACTTCAGAATGTTCTAAATACAGAAGACGTCGCATGTGTTATTGATGCCAAACATCTTTGCGTGAACTCTCGTGGTATCAGAGATATTGAGAGTAGTACAGTCACTTCAGAATTTGGTGGTAAATTCAAAGAAAAAGAAACGAGAAGAGAGTTTTTAGACTATATTAAATTAGATACACAGTTTTAGATTATTTACCCCAATTAGCAAATTCAATTTATTGATTCATCTTTCAAAAGCTCAGCATGTCGTTATTTAATCAACAACAAATAAAAATATACAATACCCTTTCAGGAGAAAAAGAGATTTTTCAACCGATTACTGAGGGCTATGTTGGTTTGTACGTTTGTGGGCCAACCGTTTATAGTAACGTTCATTTGGGTAATGTGAGGACATTTATGTCTTTCGATATGATTTTTCGATACCTTAAACACTTAGGTTATAAAGTGCGTTATGTTCGTAACATCACAGATGCTGGCCATTTAGAAAATGATGGCGATATTGGTGAGGATAAAATCACGAAAAAAGCACGATTAGAAGCTATTGAACCTATGGAAATTGTGCAGCGTTATACGGTGGATTTTCATAACGTACTCAATACGTTTAATTTTTTACCACCAAGTATCGAACCCACTGCAACGGGTCACATTATTGAGCAGATTGAACTGATTCAGTCCATTATAGATAATGGCTTCGCGTATATTGTTAATGGTTCAGTTTATTTTGATGTTCACAAGTACAATGAATCTAACGCATACGGTATTTTAAGTAAACGTAGGTTAGAAGATTTAATTCATAATACGCGTGCACTTGATGGTCAGAGTGATAAAAAGAACCCACAAGATTTCGCCCTTTGGAAAAAAGCAGAACCTACCCATATTATGCGTTGGCCTTCGCCTTGGAGCGATGGTTTTCCTGGTTGGCATTTAGAATGTACAGCTATGAGCACTAAATATTTGGGGGACTACTTTGATATTCATGGTGGTGGAATGGATTTAAAATTCCCACATCACGAATGTGAAATTGCTCAAAACCAAGCCGCAAAAGGTCAAGCGCCTGTAAAATATTGGATGCATGCCAATATGCTAGAGCTCAACGGCGCTCGAATGAGTAAATCAACTGGAAATTATATCAATCCGGCGGAATTACTGTCTGGCGATAATGATATTATGTCTAAAGCCTACAATCCAAGTGTCATTCGTTTTTTTATGATGCAAGCTTCCTACAGAAGTGTTTTGGATTTAACGGATGATGGCTTAGCAGCTGCCGAAAAGGGATTCCACAGATTTATGGATGCCATTGGCATAATCGATAAGTTGAAAACCCATTCTTCATCTTCATTTAATATTGCGGAATGGAAGCAGAAATGCTACGATGCTATGAATGACGATTTTAATACGCCGATTTTAATTGCCACATTATTTGAAGGTGTCAAATTCATCAATCAAGTGAAAGATGGAAGTGCGAGCATCACTTCTGAAGATTTACAATTATTAAAGGAAACGATTAAAACCTTCGTTTTTGATGTTCTTGGTTTGGTAACTATTTCGAAAGAAAGTACTGGAAGTGATAAATTATCTGGTGCGGTAGAAATTTTAATTAAACTTAGAAAAGAAGCAAGACTGAATAAAGATTTTGCTTTGTCTGATAAGATTAGAGATGAATTGGCCGAAGCAGGCATTCAATTGAATGATAGTCGGGAAGGGACGACTTTTACTTTCTAATAACTATTAAGTTGTAAAGTTGTTTGTCGTTGAGTTGTTCCTCACTGCTGTGAATTGATTTGTCGTTTCAAATAAACAATCAAAATAAACTTTATATTAGAAAAAAATTCTCTAACGACTCAAAGAAAATCAATTAAACAACTTACACTCATCAAAAAAATTCTTACATATCCTTTCCTCTTCTTAATTAAAGTCTATCAGACCGTTATATCCCCTTTCACTCCAGCTACTTGCAGATACCAACCAACATGTTCTCATTATGCAAAAGAAGCTCTTGAGATTCATGGTTTTTTTAAAGGCGGTTGGTTGGCCATAAAACGGATTTTTAGTTGTCATCCTTGGGGAGGCAGTGGATTTGATCCTGTTCCTAAAAAGGATGACAACTAAAAATTTCCCAGCGCGCCAGCTCGCCCATTCGCTAAAACTTTACACTGTACATTTTCTTTACGCTCTGTCGCCTTGGGGAGGCAGTGGTTTTGATCCTGTTCCACCGAAAGAAAACTAATTTTAAGTTAATCCGGTTTTCAAAAGGTTTCAAAATATTATATTTACCGAATAAAGAGAATATCTATGTTTTTATTACAGATCGATTGGGATCCTACTAAGTTTATTGATTTAGGTTTTTTTAAACTTCACTTTTATAGTCTCATGTGGATAGTTGCCTTTATTTTGGGCTTTCAAATCACAAAACGTATATGGAAAAATGAAAATGAGTCTGAGGAATCCCTTGATTCTCTGTTCATTTATTCTGTTTTGGGAATTATGCTTGGTGCCAGGTTAGGTCATGTTATTTTTTACCAGCCAGAATTAATTACCGAAGATTTTTTCAGCATCTTTTTACCTTTTAAATTTGCAGGTGGTTTTGAGTTTACCGGTTTTCAAGGTTTGGCAAGTCATGGCGCTGCCATTGGTATGATTATTTCCATGTACCTCTACAACAAAAAAGTGTTGCATAAAACCGTGATTTGGATTTTGGATCGTGTGGTCATTCCTGTGGCATCCGGAGCTGTATTTGTGAGAATTGGTAATTTTATCAATTCTGAAATTATTGGAAAATATACAGGAAGTGATTTTGGTGTCGTCTTTAAACAATTAGGTGAAACGGAACCCAGACATCCTGCACAATTGTACGAAGCCTTCTGCTATATATTTGTATTCCTAATTCTCTTTTATTTCTATTGGAAAACAAAAAAATCGGAACAACAAGGCTTTTTATTCGGATTGTTTTTAGTGTTACTTTGGACGGTTAGATTCTTTGTTGAATTTGTGAAAGAATCACAAGGTGATGAATATATTAATTGGTTTAATTTAAATACTGGTCAGTGGTTAAGTATTCCGTTTATATTGATTGGATTATACTTCATGTTTATGTACAAACCCAAAACAAAATTGAGTTAATGCGATTTCAACGCTACATAACAATTGTACTTATCATTTTTGGATTCGTTTTTCTTTCGTCTTGTAAAGAAGAAAAAACAACAAAGCCTGAAGATAAAGTCGTTGTTAGTTTTAAGAAAGAAGGGACTTTAGATCTTATTAAAGCCGATTCAGATTCAATAATAAAAACTATAGACATTGAAATTGCGGATGACGAATACGAAACCCAAACCGGTTTAATGTACAGAACCAAGCTTGAAACTAATCATGGGATGTTGTTTATATTTCCTGATGTGCAAATGCGAAGTTTCTATATGAAGAATACCAAGATTCCTTTGGATATTATTTATATAGATGAAAATAAAACCATCGTTAGTTTTCAAAAAAACGCACAGCCAATGAATGAAACGTCGCTTCCGTCTGAAGCTCCTGCAAAGTACGTTTTAGAAATCAACGGAGGACTTTCTGATGAATGGGAATTGGCCGTTGGAGATCAGATAAGTTTTACACCTACCAATGACTGAGCCATTAGGTTTAGATATCAACACACCTTTAGGGCATGATTTGAATCTTACCGTTTTTAAACCTCAAATTTCAAATCACAAAAGTATTGTCATTTCTTCTGCGACTGGAGTATTGCAATATTATTATTTTAAGTTCGCCTCCTACTTTTCAGAATTAGGATATACGATTTACACATTTGATTATTCTGGAATCGGAAAATCAAATCCAGACCTTTCCCACCTTAAGAAAAATAATATTGATTTAAAAGCTTGGGGTGAAAACGACCAAACTGCTGTTGTAACTTATGCGAAATCGCAGAACCCAAACCATAAAATAATAGTTATTACGCACAGTATTGGAGGACAACTATTAGCTTTCAACAAATCGATGCCTCAAATAGATACTATAATTACCGTTGCTTCACAAAGCGGTTATTGGAAACATTGGAAAGGTTTTGAACGTTTTAGAATGTTTATGTTTTGGTATATTATGATTCCAACATTAACTCCGCTTTTCGGCTATTTTCCTGCAAAGAAATTTGGGCTTTTTGAAAATTTACCTAAACAAATGGCTTTTCAATGGCGAAGTTGGGGAAAACGAAATGACTATTTACTAAGTGATTTTAATTTTGAAGATCTTCAATTTAAAAATTTTAATAAAAATTTGCTCGCCTTAAGTTTTCCTAATGATGAATTTGCCTCAAAAGTTGCTGTAGATTGGTTAGCGAAACAATTTGTAAATGCTAAAGTGGATAGACGTCATATTCTTCCAGAAGAATTGGGTATTTCAGATGTTGGTCATTTTGGCTTCTTTAGACATCAATTTAAAGATTCATTATGGAAGATGACGCATGAGTGGATTGAACAGCATTCTTAAAAAATTTAATCATTCATAATCTTAGAGTTTAAGATAATTGACAAATTAAATTATAAACTGAATGCCAGGTTCAAACTTCAATATAAAACTACAAGACCATTATAAACTGTATATCTTACCGAAAGATCAAATAATTTTCGAGTCTGAATTGTTCAAAAACAATATCAAATTCTATTATAATATCAACGAACAACCAAATCTTGATAGTGGAATTAGATACTTTTTACTTGATTCCGATATGGATAAAATAAATCAGATTATCATCAATCACCAAATTATTGCTAATGTAGAAACGAACCTTGTTTCAGATTTTGACGATCAAAAGAAAAAATTCAAATTGATTATTACATTTATTCTTGTAATAGTTGGAATAATAATTCTTATCATAATTTTTGGAAATCTTATTGGCTAACTTTTATAAAAAAATGCCTCTCTATCAAGAAAGGCATTTTTTAAATTCTTAATCAACACTTCGACCGTCTGCCTGCTTAGCAGACAAGCGCTCAGTGTGACATTTATAAAATTATTTAAAGAGAATTAAGCTTCCTCAACATCTTCTTTCACTTTTTTCTTCAGTGCATCTGTTGCATCTCCTTTTTTAGCTGTATCGTACATAATCGGTGTTGCGATAAATACTGAAGAGTACGTACCTACAATGACACCCACGATTAATGCGAACAATAAATCTTTAAGTGAATCTGCACCAAACAAGAACATAGCCAATAACACCACTAAGGTGGTTAAAGATGTATTCAATGTTCTACTGATGGTACTGTTAATCGATTTGTTGATGGTGGTATCGAACGTCCAACCTAAATTTTCGTTAAAGTATTCCCGAATTCTATCGAAAACAACAACCGTATCATTCAGCGAGTAACCAATTACGGTTAAGATGGCCGCAATAAAAGTTTGGTCAATCTCCATGCTAAATGGCATAAAACGCCAAGTTAAAGAATAGATTCCCAATACAATTAATACATCATGGAAAACGGCAGCTACCGCTCCAAGAGAGAATTGCCATTTCTTAAAACGTAATAAGATGTATAAGAAAACCACGACTAAAGATCCTAAAATCGCCCAAATTGATGATTTCTTAATATCATCTGCAATAGTTGGACTTACTTTACTCGATAACATTTTACCAATTTTTTGCTCGCCCGAACCCTCTAAAAACTCTTGGTACGTCATACCTTCAGGAAGGTACTTTTGCAATGTTGTAAACAACATGGATTGTACTTTTTCGTCGGCTTCAATAGAACTGTCTTCAACTAAATATTTCGTAGAAATCTTCAATTGATTTGGCCCACCAATCGTTTTTACTTCAGCGCTTTCAAACACATCGTAAAGATCGTTTTTCACTTCTTCAACGCTCATGTCCTGATCAAAACGCACTTGATATGTTCTTCCTCCAACAAAGTCAATACCTTGATCTAATCCAGGTCCAAAAAACAATGACCCTAAACTTGCTACTATAAAAGCTCCAGAAATCACATAAGCAATCTTACGCTTTCTTAAGAAATCGATATTGATGTTCTTAAATAAGTTCTTCGTTAAGCCTGTAGAGAAATCTAAATTCCCTCCTCGGTTTACATACCAATCTACTAGTAAACGTGTAATGAAAATCGCAGTAAACAATGAGGTTAAAATACCAATGATTAAGGTTGTAGCGAAACCTTTAATTGGACCTGTACCGAATACAAATAAGATTAACGCCGTTAAACCTGTGGTAATATTCGCATCCAAGATTGAAGATAAAGCATTAGAGAAACCATCTTTAATAGATTCTTTTTGCGATTTACCCTTGGCTAATTCTTCCCTTATTCGTTCAAAAATAAGTACGTTGGCATCGACTGAAATACCTATGGTCAAAACAATACCTGCAATTCCTGGTAAGGTTAATACGGCTCCTAAACTTGACAATACACCGAAGATCAATAAGATGTTAAACAACAAAGCGATATCAGCAAATCCACCTGCTTTTCCGTAGTAAAATACCATCCAAAGCAATACAAAAGCCAATGCAATTAAGAATGATTTCATACCGCTATCAATAGCTTCTTGACCTAAAGATGGTCCAACCTCATCTGCTTGAACAATCTGTGCTGAAGCAGGTAATTTACCAGCTCTTAAAACGTTGGCTAAATCGACAGCTTCCGTTAATGAAAACGATCCTGAAATTTGAGAATTCCCTCCGGCAATTGGTCCAGTAGAAACACTTGGTGCGGAATACACAATATTATCTAGTACAATAGCAATATTACCTTGAGTCTCATAAGCAGTTTTGGTCATTTCTTCCCAAATTTTAGCACCTCTTGCATCCATTTGCATGCTCACAGCTGGTCGGCTTACTTGGTCATAATCTTGTCTTGCATCCGAAATCACGGCACCACTTAATTGTGGGACACCATCTCTATTTCCTTTAATCGCATAAAGATCTACATACTCGGAATCTTCTTGTTGTATGCCCCAAGCAAATTTCACATAGCGCATATCAGATGGCAATGATGCTCTATTTTTTGGATCATTTAAGTGCTCTAAAACTTTCTCTTTATCCTTAGCCAAGAAAACAGCGATCACAGGACCTCCTCTTCCGAAACTTTGAATGCCTAGCGGATACGCATCTTCAACCGAAGTTGAATCCGTTTCCATCTGACCTGTTAATTCATCAATAGCATTTGAAGTGGAATCTTGATCAACGATTGTTTCTTCCATCACTTCATCGGATGCCTCTTGAGTGTCTTCCTTTTTATTTGCTTCAACCAAAGCTTGGTTAACTTGCATTATATAAGGAGCCACTTCTTCGGTCTTATAAGTTTCCCAAAACTGTAATTGTGCCGTTTTAGTTACTAAATCTTTAACACGTTCAATATCCTTAGCACCTGGTAATTCTAAAAGAATTCGACCAGAATTTCCTAAACGTTGAATGTTTGGAGACGTTACACCAAATTTATCGATACGCTTACGCAATACTTCGAAAGCCGAAACGATAGACTCATCAATTTTTGTTTCAATAATGCCTTTAACTTCATTATCTGACATATCGAACTTAATCTCGTCACTCAACGTTCGATTCGCAAAAATATCTGGAGAGGCTAATTTTGTATCGCCTTTAATAGCATCAAACGCTCTAAAGAAAGATTCCAAGTAAGATTCCTGTGCATCTTTTTGAAGTTCTTCTGCATCATCTAAAGCCTTGTTAAAAATAGGATCTCTACTATTACCTGATAATCCTTCTAAGATATCCCTTACTGAAATCTGAAGAATAACATTAATACCTCCTTTAAGGTCAAGACCCAAATTCATGGCATTGTTTTCTACTTCTGTATAAGAATATTCTGCTAAACCTAAATCATAAACCTCAATTGGCTCAAATTTTTCGCCGTCTTGTATTTTAGTGGTTTTTAAAGAATCTAAGTAACGAACTTCCTCTAAGTTTCGCTTAGACTGGTAATCCTCTTCGGTTTGTGGGATTTTGGCAACTGCTGCCTGTTCGGCAGTATCCTCAATTTGATTGGCTTTAAACGTAAATGATAATTGGTAAATACTTACCAAACCAAATAAAAGCGCAAAAAGCTTAATTATTCCTTTGTTTTGCATTGTGATTATTTTATTTTATGTCGAATATTTAGTTGATTCCGATAGCTATCGGAACTGGCGCGCAAATATATAGTTTACGCTATAACCCGACAATGTTTTTTATGAATTTGATTTTAGTCTTTTGATTGATTAAAAAGACTTGAAATGACATGAGAATTATTTCAGATTTAAAAATTCTCTTATGAAGTTGGTCCTGCCCTAACCTCAGGAATTTTATAGAACCTATTATCAACTGCAATCGCAACCGAGTTATTTGATAAAAGAGCAACATTTATGATGTTGTTGCTTTGTTTTGTATGAATTTGAACTCCTGAATAATCTACTTTAGTTGGGTTGGAGTGATCGGTTTTTTGATTGATTTCTGTAATTTGAACACCATCAAAATCCCAATTAACTTTACTACTCGTCTTAATTTCAGAAATATTGAGTTCATAGCCATTGGAACTCTGGTTTTCAGGAAGTCGATCTGAAGGCCTATTAGAATCCTCGTATGCTATTTTGAAATTTTCAGATTGAAAGAGTATCGCTTGAATATGTGAAACCTCAGCATCACTATGATAGGTTATTTTAAATTGACCCTTTTCAGTTTGACCAATTTGAATTTGGGAAACCCCAATGCTTTGTAGTTTATTTTGAATCGCTTCAATAGCATTTTCGGTATCTTCAGCTGTAACAGTGGTATCCGAAAACTGTATGATAATCTGCTGATTTGGTAGCGTTGTTTGCTCTATAAACGTTCCTAAAAACGCCAAGAGTATAACTATTATCCCAAAATGCAGTTTGGTTTTCATGCGGCAAATATAGATAAAAAAAACTCCCAATAATAATTGGGAGTTTTTCTATAGTCTAAAATATGTTATATTCAAAAATTTAGAGCTTACATGCCTTCCATCTTTGTATAACCTTCTGGAGGTGTCATATCAAACTTTTCATCTGATACTGCTACCTTATCTATTTTTACAACTTCACTAGTAATATCTATAGTAGCTCCCATTTGGTTCATGGTCATCGTGAAATACAGTGGAAACCCTTCTACCTTATCTCCCATAGCCGTTGTATTTTGACTAATTGCAGAAATTTTATCCGTTGTGTACATGTGCATTTCTACATCTTGCCCGTTTTGTTTCATACTCACGATGTACTGTTGGCATTCATAACCAAGAATCGTTTTGGTTTTGTCTCCTTTCTTTACGGTAACGTTCTCCAAATCCTCGGTGCTTGGTTCAATGGATTGCATCATGTATTTTTTTCCTTGGTATGGATTGTCCATCAACATTAGCATTTGCTTGGTCGATCCATCAATAATCATGGTCATATCGCCAGACATTGGGTTATTGGTTTCATTTCTGGCTTTATCACCCTTAAAGTAGGATGTGGAATTGGTCTCTCCCATACTTTTCAACTGCGTATTCATTTGCTCATTGTCACTAGACATGGTTTGTTTAGCAGTTAAAATACCTTCTTCAATTTTTTCTTGTGCACTTACTATTACGCTTAATAATAAGGCAAAACTTAGAATTATTGTTTTTTTCATTTTTCTGTTTTTTAATTATGTTATACTTTTAAAACAAAAACCTTACCAACTTTAATGTTAGCAAGGTTTCTGGAAATCGTTTCATTTATTTTAAATCTAAAGTTCCAAAAGACCATTAGTTTTCTTAACTCCTTCTGCACTTGCTTGCATATGTTCTTTTTCAGCAGCACTTAATGGGACATCTACAATTTTCTCTATGCCTTTTCTACCCAAAATGACCGGCACACCAATACATAAGTCGCTAAGACCGTATTCTCCGTTTAATAAGGTAGAGCATGGAAAAATTTTCTTTTGGTCGCAAGCAATTGCTTGAACCAAACCACTAACAGCGGCTCCTGGAGCATACCAAGCTGAAGTTCCCAATAATTTAGTCAAGGTCGCACCACCAACTTTAGTATCTTCCGCTACTTGATTTAAGCGGTCTTCTGATAAAAACTCAGATACTTTTATACTGTTTCGTGTGGCATGCGAAATTAATGGCACCATACCTGTATCGCTATGACCACCAATGACCATACCGTCCACATCACTAATTGGCGCTTCCAAGGCTTCTGCCAATCTGTATTTAAAACGTGCAGAATCCAACGCGCCACCCATGCCTATTATTCTGTGTTTGGCAATACCGGTTGTCTTGTGAACCAAATAGGTCATTGTATCCATTGGATTACTTACCACAATGATTATGGTGTTTGGAGAATGTTCTACTAAGCTTGAAGATACCGTTTTAACGATACCAGCGTTGATTCCAATTAACTCTTCGCGCGTCATTCCTGGTTTACGAGGAATACCTGAAGTAATCACACAAATATCACTATTTGCTGTTTTGGAATAATCGTTTGTACTTCCTGTAATTTTCGTGTCAAATCCATTTAAGGATGCACACTGCATTAAGTCCATTGCTTTACCTTCTGCATAGCCTTCTTTAATATCCAAAATAACTACTTCTGAAGCAAAGTTCTTAATTGCTATATATTCTGCGCAACTTGCTCCTACTGCACCTGCGCCAACTACGGTTACTTTCATGTTAATTATAAATTTATTGTTTGTGTTGATTTTAACGACAGCTAAATTAACAATAATTAATGTTTTAAAACAGAAAAAGCACAAGTGTTTTTACTTGTGCTTTTATTATTATACTTACAGAATGAGTTTATCTAAACCCAAAGTTAAGTCCTACCGAAAAGGCATTAAACTCTGATAAATGATACTCAGCATTAAGTCTAAAGAATCCTAATTTTAATTTTGTACCAACCGTTGCCCTTACCGCAGACACTTCGCTAGAGACTGAAAAGGGATCTACAATAGTCTGGGTAGTTAAAAGACCATCGGTTACTCTATAATTTCCCAATAAATTGGATTCTGATTTTCCTGTTATATAACCCACGCCTCCATAAAAATTTATGACAGGTAACTTGGTTGAAGCCAATACTTGAAATAACCATGTATTGGTATCGTTCTCTAAGCGTTGATTTTCGCCTTCTATACCCGAAGATTCCGTAAGATTATACGAACCGTCTAAATGAGTGTAAGCGACTACACCAGAAATAGCAACGGGAAATAGATTATTTGGGGGAAACCACTCTGTAAATTCCATTTGTAAACCAGCACCATACATACTTAAACTCACATCATCTGTTTCTACTTTTGGAACAAAACGTGCTTTTAGTTCCAGACCACTGCTAATTCCCAATGCGCCTTGTAAAAAAGCTGTTGGTAACAAATTGGCACTACCTGATCCAATCCCTTCAGGTAATTCTAGAGTAGCAGTTTGAGTTCCAAATATATCTCCTGTTAATTCATCATCATATTTCACCACAACAAATATCGCTGGATTATTTTCACCTAAAACAGAAGAAACCATCTGCGAATCCGGTCCTTGAACAAATTGTACATTATTGTATTCTGCCGTATTTAGATTAAACATTTTATGCTCGTCTTTAACCATGGAGGCATTTGCAATAACTGAAATTTCAAATCCACCTAAAGGTTTAACCTTGCCAGAATTAAACCAATTGGCATTCATGCTATGCATTATTCCGTCCGTACCTGGTGCTAAATAATCGTTGGCAAAACGCTGTGCATCTTCAATACCACCTGCAAGCAAGACATCGATATCGTTTTGTGACCTTGAACTTAATGTTATTGTTAACACAAAAACAAGGAGGACTATTTTTTTCATAAGATTAGGTTTAAATTACTTCGCAACTTAAACAAAGGTATTAAACAAGACACAAAAAGCGGTTACCGTGGTTTTATTTATTAGGTGTTAATTAGCCCGAAATTCAATTTGTCTAGTTTTACTTTAAAGTCTCTAGCGGAATACGGTTTTATTAGCACATCATCTATTTTAGCTTGAATTACTTTTTCGTCTGAAACAGAGACCTCTTCACCTGCTGTATGTGCAATGACCGGAATTGTAAACTTCTCCTTAATTAGCTTGGTCATTTCATAGCCGTTAATATATGGCATGTTTATATCTACAACTACAACGTCGATTTGTTTATCTTCTATAATAGAAAGGACGTCGTCTTCATCTGTGCAGGTGTAACAATTCAAAGTAGCGTTTTCTAACAACTTTTTAGTTACCATTAATGCAATCCGATTATCATCTATGACCAAGATATTTAATGGGTTTTGTGGATTGTCTAAATTGCTTTTTGAAACACATAATTTTTGAGACTCATCAAAGATTATAGTAAAGCTGAAAGTGCTACCTTCTTGCTTTTTTGAATCAATTCTAATTTCAGAATTAAAGCATTTTTTTAATAAATGGTAAACGACCGACAGACCGATTCCAATACCTTCCATTTTTTTTGTATTTACTTCTTCATCGCTGTCAAACTTTTTGCCAAACTCGAATAATTTAGATTGTAACTCCTCATCAATACCTTCACCTTCGTCTTTTATTGAAAATTTAACTGCTATTTTGTTGGTATCTGGTATTGAATGTTGTTCTGCAGCAATGGTAACACTTTGTTCTTTTTGAGAAAATTTTATAGCATTAATAATTAGATTTGATAACACTTGATCTAAACCATCTTTAAAAGCATAAACTACTAAGTCTTCTTTTATATTTTTAAAATCTAAGTTAATCCTAACATCTTTTTTTACCGCTAAAACCAAAAATTTATTACTTATAAAAGATAGGAATTCTTTTAGTTCAAATTCCTCAAGTTTTATTTTAATTTTATCTCCATTGCCTTTAGTTGCATCGAAAATTAGAATGTTCCCTATAAGATGTTTTAGATAATTACTTGATGCCTCTAAAGATGTCAACACATCATCGTCATTACTTTTAAGAGAATTTTTGTTCTTTTTTAAAACATCTATAAGACCAGAGATTGCAAACATTGGAGTTCTTAATTCGTGAGATATAATGGAAAAATAGAGCTGACGTTCTTTATCTATAGACATTAAAGTCTCCTTTTCTTCAGTAAGTTTCTTATTGTATTTTTTTTGAGTGATGTATAGTTTTCTTAAAATCAATATGGTAATTAAAGACAGCACTATAAGTGCCACCAAAAGCCAAGTTATTTTTTCACGTAAGCCTCGCTCTTTAAGGTAATTTTGTTTTTCTTTTTCAAGTTTGTCTACATAGTTATTTATTTGTTCTATGTTATTAACCCGTCCTCTTATACTAGTGACGTAATCGAGGTAGTAACCTGTATTGTAGGTGTAAAAACGTTCTAAATAATCTAGGGTGACACTTTTTTCTTGATTGGTTTGTAATGCCCAAGTAAACAAATGCTTATAAATACGAGTTAATTTTTCTTGGTCATCTGTTGGCAAGAAAAAATCTAAGGATTTTTCTAAATGATATTTTGCATAGTCGTATTGTTTTAGTTTTAAATAGCTGTTTCCCATCTCTAAGTTAACAATGGCCGCATCGATAGTTTTTGAATAATTAAAATCAGCGTTATCAATACCTTCAGATTTAAATTTATTTAATTTTTCAATAAATAGATTTCCATATACTATGGCTTCCTTCGGTTTATTTTTATGATAAGAATAGAGAATTGTAATTTCTTGCAACGGCTTTAAAATGTAAAAGCCCAAGTAATGAGTTTGAGCAATTTCCAAAGATTTTAGGAGTACTTTTTCAGCGGCATCAAATTGCTTTAAATCACAATGTATCATCGCCAGCTGCTTACTTGTTTCGGCAAATTTCATCCACTGGCTTGAAGCATGGTAATCATCTAAAGCCTTAGAAAAATAGGCAATAGCTGTTTCAAACTCAAACGTTGAAGTATAAAAATAGCCAAGCGCTTCATTTGCATCAGCTCGTAAATTTGGATCTTGGATAGAATCGTAAATTTTAAGAAGCTTAAAAACAGGGGCGAATGATTCTAATTCCATACCTCCCTCAGTGACGCTAAATTTTATAGAATAAATCTCGTTTAGCAGACTATCTAAATCAATTGTATCGCGATTTTGCCCATTGCTAAAGAAACAAAGCACAAAAAAAAAGACACAAAAGAATTCCTTTTTCATTTGAGTTAGAATCATTTATTTTTACTGAAAATACAAAAAAAAAGCCACTAAAGAATTAATTTAGTGGCTTTTATAATCTAAAAAAATTAATAATTACACATCAATATTAGCATAAATAGCATTCTTTTCTATAAACTCTCTACGAGGTGGCACTTCGTCTCCCATCAACATTGAGAATACACGATCAGCCTCTACACCATTATCAATCTGTACCAAACGCAATGTTCTAAACTCAGGGTTCATGGTAGTATCCCAAAGTTGCTCTGCGTTCATTTCACCAAGACCTTTGTAACGTTGGATTTTTGAGTTATCACCAAACTCTTTCATAATAGCATCACGTTCTTTATCTGACCAAGCATATTCCTTCTTGGCACCTTTCTTTACCAAATATAATGGTGGTGTTGCGATATAAATGTGTCCATTTTCTACCAATTCTTTCATATATCTAAAGAAGAAGGTTAAAATCAGCGTTGCAATGTGACTACCATCAATATCGGCATCACACATAATCACTACTTTATGATATCTCAATTTTGAAAGGTTCAACGCTTTACTATCTTCTTCTGTTCCGATAGTGACCCCTAGTGCTGTAAAAATATTCTTGATTTCTTCGTTTTCAAAAACCTTGTGCGTCATGGCCTTCTCTACATTCAGAATTTTACCTCTTAATGGCAAAATAGCCTGAAACTTTCTATCACGACCTTGCTTAGCTGTACCACCTGCCGAATCTCCCTCAACAAGGAATACTTCACATTTTGCAGGATCCTGTTCTGAACAATCCGATAATTTCCCAGGTAAACCACCTATGCTCATTACCGTTTTTCGCTGCACCATTTCACGCGCTTTCTGCGCTGCGTGACGCGCTTGAGCAGCCAAAATTACTTTTTGAACTATGACTTTAGCATCATCTGGATGCTCTTCCAAATAATCCGTTAGCATTTCAGAAACTGCTTGACTTACAGAAGCAGAAACTTCACGGTTACCTAATTTGGTTTTGGTTTGACCTTCGAATTGTGGTTCTTGTACTTTTACGGATACAATAGCGGTTAAACCTTCTCGGAAATCATCACCAGCTATATCGAATTTCAACTTATCTAACATTCCAGATTCGTCGGCATACTTTTTAAGGGTGTGCGTTAAACCACGTCTGAAACCAGAAAGATGCGTTCCACCTTCATGAGTATTAATATTGTTTACATACGAATGTAAGTTTTCAGCATAAGAAGTATTATAAACCATAGCGACCTCAACCGGAACGCCATTCTTTTCACCTTCAAAGGCAATAACATCTTTCATCAAAGGCTCACGGTTACCATCCAAAAACTTAATAAATTCCTTAAGGCCTTCTTCAGAATGAAATGTTTCCCCTTCGAATTCGCCATCCTCTTTCTTGTAACGTTTATCTACTAAATGAATGGTAATCCCTTTATTAAGGTATGCCAATTCACGTAAACGACTTGCTAGAGTATCGTAGTTATACTCTAACGTTTGTGTAAAAATTGTTGGATCTGGCTTAAAAGTGACAATCGTACCTCTTTTTTCCGTTGATCCTACTTTTTTCACAGGATACATGGCTTTACCTCTTTCGTATTCTTGTTCCCAAATCTCTCCCTTTCTGTAAACGGTTGCTTTAAGATGCTCAGATAAAGCGTTCACACAACTAACACCAACACCATGAAGACCACCAGAAACTTTATAGGAATCCTTATCAAATTTTCCACCTGCACCAATTTTGGTCATAACGACTTCCAGCGCAGAAACGCCTTCTTTTTTGTGTAAATCTACAGGAATACCACGACCATCATCTTCTGTGGTAATAGAATTATCTTCGTTAATAATTACGGTGATATTATCACAATGACCAGCTAAGGCCTCATCAATGGAGTTATCCACCACCTCATAGACCAAATGGTGCAAACCACGTGTACCTACATCTCCAATGTACATGGAAGGACGCATACGTACATGCTCCATGCCTTCTAAAGCCTGAATACTATCTGCCGAATAATTATCCTTATTGAATTCTTCTCTTTTTTCGCTCATTATCTTGAATAAATTTTAGTTCGATTTAAGGCATAAAAAAATGACACAGGTGTATCATTTTTGAATACTAACAAATATACGATTTTAAAGTGCGTTATGAAAGCTTTTTATCGATTGTGGCTGATAATTATCAACATTTGTTAATTACTTAAAAGTGGCTTAAAACGTCTAAAAAGTGGCTTAAAATTGATTTTGATGATTTTTTTTATCTAAAAGAACATGTTTAAAATACAAAATCTCGCAGAAGCGAGATTTTGATTTTTTCGTTTTAAATTAAAGGATATTAAAAAGCTTTTTTATCGTTTATCTAATACGCTTTATCATGCACCTTTGCCACTGCTCTACCACTCGGATCATTCATGTTCTTAAAAGCTTCATCCCATTCTAAAGCCGTTGCTGTACTACAAGCTACACTTGCTTCCTGTGGGACACTCAATGCAGCTGCATCACTTGGAAAATGACCTTCAAAAATAGATCGGTAATAATACTCCTCTTTGTTTAGAGGTGTATTAATTGGGTATCGGAACTTAGCATTTGCCAGTTGTTCGTCGGTTACTTCTTCTGCAACCAACTCTTTTAAAGTGTCTATCCAACTGTAACCTACACCATCAGAAAATTGTTCTTTCTGTCTCCAAGCTACGCTTTCAGGAATCATGTCTTCAAAGGCTTTACGTACCACCCATTTTTCCATGCGTTCGCCATTAATCATTTTATCCTTTGGGTTGATGCGCATGGCCACATCCATAAATTCTTTGTCTAAAAATGGCACACGACCTTCAATTCCCCAAGCTGCTAAACTTTTGTTAGCTCTCAAGCAATCATACATATGTAATTTATCCAATTTGCGAACCGTTTCTTCATGGAATTCCCTTGCATTTGGTGCCTTATGGAAATATAAATAACCACCAAAGATCTCGTCGGCGCCTTCTCCAGATAATACCATTTTAATTCCCATGGATTTAATAACCCTTGCCATTAAATACATTGGTGTGGAAGAACGAATCGTTGTGATATCGTAAGTCTCGATGTTATAGATGACATCTTTTATTGCATCCAACCCTTCTTGGATGGTGAATTTTATTTCGTGATGAACCGTACCAATATGATCTGCTACTTTTTTAGCCGCAGCTAAATCTGGAGACCCTTCCAACCCTACAGAAAACGAGTGTAATTGCGGCCACCAAGCATCAGTAGTATCATCTGACTCTATTCGTTTTTGAGCATATTTTTTAGCAATAGCAGAGGTTACCGAAGAATCTAAGCCACCAGATAATAAAACCCCATAAGGCACATCACTCATTAGTTGTCTGTGAACCGCATCTTCAAGAGCTTTTTTAACTTCTGCTATACTTGTTTCGTTGTCTTTTACGGCATCGTATTCTGTCCAATCGCGTTTATACCATTTTACAAACTCACCATCCTTGCTAGACATATAATGTCCGGGAGGAAATAATTGAATTTTAGTACATATACCTTCCAAAGCCTTCAATTCTGAAGCCACATAAAAGGTGCCGTTTTTATCCCAACCTATGTATAAAGGAATAATTCCCATGTGATCTCTAGCGATAAAATATTCATCTTTTTCGACGTCGTAAATCGCGAATCCAAAAATACCATTCATATCATCTACAAAATCAACACCTTTTTCTTGATATAAAGCTAAAATAACCTCACAATCACTTTCTGTTTGAAAATCGTAATCTGGAAATTTTTGTCGCAATGCTCTATGGTTATAGATTTCACCATTTGCCGCTAAGATTAATTTTTTATCTGGACTAAATAATGGTTGTTTCCCTGAAGCAGGATCTACAATTGCCAAACGTTCATGGGCCATTACCACTTTATCATCACTATAAATGCCGCTCCAATCTGGTCCGCGATGACGAATGGATTTTGCCATTTCTAAAACCTGAGGTCTTAAGTCTTCAACTTTTTGTTTTATATCGAACGCACATACTATTCCGCACATAACTTTATTATCTTTTTAATTAGGCTATAAGGTGTTCAGCCTATTGTTATTATTAATTCTGGTACAAATATGAATTAAAACTTTCATATTATAAACATAAATATCACTATTAGTTTCATATTGAAACAATAAAAATGATATTAACAACCAAATCAAAGGTTTTAGCTAAAAAATGGATAGTTTAACTTTTAATCTGTAAATTTTAGTATTTAATTTTGACTAACTTATTTTATATCCGTTATTTTTATGAAACCATTTTTAATAACTAACTCTAACTATGAAAAACTTAAAACTTATTACAGCAGTTACTTTTGCGTTTACAATGTTAATGTCATTTAATGCACAAGCACAAGAATTTAAAGATTTAGACAAAAGTCCTATGGATGTGGCTGCTTTCCCAGCTGACTATAAGGAGTCTGACAAACTGGTTAAAATCACCTATAGTCGTCCGCAATTAAAGGGTCGTCCTGTAGAGCAATTAGCTGAAAAAGGAAAAGTATGGCGGGCAGGTGCCAATGAAGCTGCCGAAATCACTTTTTATGAAGCAATGAAACTGGGAGATACATTCATTGAGCCTGGTACTTATACATTTTATTTAATTCCTGATGAAAACGAATGGACTGCAATAATCAGTTCAGATCTTAACGTTTGGGGAAGCTATTTTTATGACGAAAAAAATGATGTAGCGCGTTTTACTGTGCCGTTATTAAAGACCCGAGAAGCTTTGGAAGCTTTTTCAATTGCCTTTGAGAAAGCTGACAATGGCGTAACAATGCACATCGGTTGGGGAACTTTAAGAGTTGCTTTTCCATTTACCATAAAGTCGTGAGTCGTGAGTCGTGAGTCGTGAGTCGTGAGTCGTGAGTCGTGAGTCGTGAGTCGTGAGTCGTGAGTCGTGAGTCGTGAGTCGTGAGAAAAATATCAAGTTTCGATTGTATTCATTATAATCGAAACTTTTTTTTGTGAACAACTTTAACGGATTATTCAAGCCTTTCTTAAACTAAGTCGCTAAAGCACAAAGAAAAAATAAAACAGAGTTTCCAAGAAATGAAACGAAGCTTCACGGAGCTATTCAGACTAAAGAGAATAACGCAATATAATTTTTTGCTAAACTGCGATTGTCTAAAGTCTAATGGATACTGAATACTGAATACTGAATACTGAATACTGAATACTGAATACTGAAATTAAGGTATATTTAAATATTTATGTGTCTGTAAGGAGACTTTCCATTTCGGGTTCGCCATAACATAATCCACAATTAGTGGCATCATTTTATCACGTTTACTCCATTCGGGCTGAAGATATAAAATACAATCCTTATTTACTTTTGCAGCTTGTTCCTCAGCAAACCTAAAATCATCCTTATTAAAAACAATGCATTTAAGTTCGTGTGCTTTTTCGTAAACTTCTTCGGTTGGTAATTTCATTTTTTTAGGCGAGAGACAGATCCAATCCCATTGACCCGTTAACTTATAAGCTCCAGAAGTTTCAATATGGGTTTGTACACCTTTTGCCTTCAGTTGTTCCGTCAACGGTCCCATATCCCAAGTCAACGGCTCACCTCCAGTAACAATTATAGTATCGCTATATTTTACAGCATTTTCAACGATTTTTTCAGTTTCCGTAGGCGGATGCAATTCTGCCAACCAGCTTTCCTTTACATCACACCAATGGCAACCCACATCACAACCACCAATTCTCACAAAATAGGCCGCAGTTCCTTTATGAAATCCTTCGCCTTGAATGGTATAAAATTCCTCCATTAAGGGCAGCAATAGTCCCTTATCTATTAATTCTTGTCGTTCTCTTCTTGTCATAAGCTGCAAAGATAGTTATTTAGTTTACAGTCCCAATTGCTGTTTTCAGTAAAAAAGTAAAAATCGAATTTAGATTTGTTTTTATGATATTTCTTAGATTGAATTAATCGATTTTCTGCAGTATTTTCAAATCGTGTCATTTATAACATTACACTACTATTTTAACGAATTTAAATTTCAATTACTGAGAGTGAGCTATGAATATTCTTCTCAACTCTTTTGATAAACACGTTCATAATTCCCTCATAAATTCTTAAATTTGCACCTTAATTATAATGCCACAGACTGCCATGTGCAGACTGAGGACTGAATACCGATAAATATGTTCAATAATTTAAGTGATAAGTTAGATAAAGCGTTACACGTATTAAAAGGTCATGGTAGCATTACGGAAGTGAATGTTGCTGAAACTTTAAAAGAAGTGAGACGTGCGCTTTTAGATGCCGATGTGAACTTTAAAATTGCAAAGGAATTTACCGTTCGTGTCAAAGAAAAAGCACTTGGTCAAAATGTATTAACTTCATTACAGCCAGGACAGTTAATGGTAAAACTCGTTAAAGACGAATTGACCGAACTTATGGGAGGTGATGCCGAAGGTCTTAATCTTTCTGGCAATCCGAGTGTCATTTTAATGTCTGGTTTACAAGGTTCTGGTAAAACTACCTTTTCTGGTAAACTGGCCAATTATTTAAAAAACAAAAAAACGAAGAAACCTTTATTGGTGGCCTGTGATGTCTATCGTCCTGCTGCAATAGATCAATTGCATGTTGTAGGTGATCAAATAGGAATTGAGGTTTTTAGTTATAGAGGAAACAATGATCCTGTTGCGATTTCGCAAGCTGGTATTGCCCATGCAAAAGCCAATGGTCATAATGTAGTAATCATTGATACCGCTGGTCGTTTGGCCGTAGATGAAGCGATGATGACTGAAATCTCCAACATTCATAAGGCCATTCAGCCACAAGAAACATTGTTTGTGGTCGATTCTATGACTGGTCAAGATGCGGTAAATACGGCGAAGGCCTTTAATGATATTTTAAATTTTGATGGTGTCATCCTAACGAAATTAGATGGTGATACACGAGGTGGAGCAGCAATTTCCATTAAGTCTGTAGTTAATAAACCTATAAAATTTATTGGAACTGGTGAGAAGATGGAAGCG
Organism: Winogradskyella forsetii; assembly: GCF_013394595.1. Taxonomy (GTDB): domain Bacteria; phylum Bacteroidota; class Bacteroidia; order Flavobacteriales; family Flavobacteriaceae; genus Winogradskyella; species Winogradskyella forsetii. The sequence continues at coordinate 882,850 of NZ_CP053348.1, read as the reverse complement.
ATTGATGTCTTCTATCCATCACGTATGGCAGATCGTATTCTTGGAATGGGAGATGTGGTTTCTTTAGTTGAACGTGCACAAGAGCAGTTTGATGAAGAGGAAGCACGTAAACTTCAAAAGAAAATAGCCAAAAACCAATTTGGGTTTGATGATTTCTTAAAACAGATTCAACAAATCAAGAAAATGGGTAACATGAAGGATCTTGTTGGTATGATTCCTGGCGCGGGAAAAATGATGAAAGATATTGATATAGATGATGATGCTTTTAAAGGCATCGAAGCTATTATTCATTCCATGACACCAGAAGAACGCTCTAATCCATCGGTAATAAATTCTAGTCGTAAAAAGCGCATAGGAAAAGGTTCAGGAACTTCGGTTCAAGAAGTGAATCAACTTTTGAAGCAGTTTACACAAATGAGTAAAATGATGAAAATGATGCAAGGCGGAGGCGGAAAACGTATGATGCAGATGATGCAGAATATGCCTAAATAAAGTTTGCGGTAATTAGTTTACAGTCGCAGTCACAGTTTTCAGATGTATCCATTGAGGAGATAGTAAAAAATAAGATTTATGGATTTTAAGAAATTACTGGCTTATCAAAAAGCATTTGATTTAGCAATGTTAATTTTTGAAATTTCAAAGACATTTCCAAAAGAAGAAACTTATTCTTTAACAGATCAAATTAGAAGAAGTTCTCGTTCGGTTAATGCTAATATTGCTGAAGCATATAGGAAAAGGAGATATCCTAAACATTTTATTAGTAAATTGACTGATGCTGATGGCGAAAATTCGGAAACCAATACGTGGTTAGATTTTGCGCTGAATTGTGACTATCTAACAATTGAACAACATAATAATTTATCAAATCAAGGAATTGAAATAGGTAAATTAATAAATTACATGATTAATAACCCAGGTAAATTCGGAGTAAAAGAAGGGTAAATTGTTTTGAAAATAAGTTTAATTCTCAACAGTAAGTAACTGATAACGATAGTTATCGATAGAGACTGCGACTTAAAAATAAAAAGCAAGATTAAGCGACTGAAAACTGCGACTGCGACTGAAAACTTAAATAGCATGACCATTCTTGACGGGAAAAAAGTAAGCAACGACATAAAAAACGAAATCAAAGCCGAAGTCGATAAGATGAAAGCGAATGATGAAAAAGTACCGCATTTAGCAGCTGTAATAGTTGGTAATGATGGCGCAAGTTTAACCTATGTCGGCAGCAAAGTAAGAGCTTGCGAACGTGTTGGTTTTGAATCTACAATGGTGCGATTATCGAATACCACAAGCGAAATTGAGCTATTGGACAAGATTGATGAGCTAAATAATAATGATGCTATTGATGGTTTTATCATTCAATTACCATTGCCTCCTCAAATTAACACCCAAAAAGTATTGATGGCTGTAGATCCCAATAAAGATGTGGATGGATTTCACCCGATGAACTTTGGAAAAATGGCTTTGGATATGTCCACTTTTATACCAGCAACACCATTTGGAATTTTAGAATTGCTAGATCGTTATGGCGTAGAAACCAAAGGTAAACATACCGTTGTTATTGGTCGTTCGCACATAGTTGGCCGTCCTATGAGTATTTTAATGGGACGTAAAGGTTTTCCCGGGAATTCAACTGTAACTTTAACACATAGCCACACTAAAAACATCACTCAGATTACCTCACAGGCAGATATTATTATTTCGGCATTGGGAATCCCTAAATTTTTAAAAGCTGAAATGGTAAAGGATGACGTTGTGATTATTGATGTCGGAATTACAAGAGTTCCAGATGATTCTCAAAAGGGATATTATATTACTGGCGATGTTGATTTTGAAAAAGTAAGCAAAAAAGCGAGTTACATTACACCAGTTCCAGGTGGCGTAGGACCGATGACAATTGCCATGTTGTTGAAAAACACCTTATTGGCTAGAGAGCAACACAGAAAGCATAATCGGTCATAATTTATATGGATTTGGGATCCTTATTTATTGTACTATTAAAAGTTACAATAGGTAGTTTTCAACATATATTTCCTATTCTTTTTGCTGCTAGCTTTACTGTTTTATTAATAAAATATTCTAACAAAAATTTCAATTTACTTCAAAAACAGCGCGCGGTTCATTATTTGGCATGGTTCGTTTCTGCAACGCTTATTGCCTTTCATGCTTGGCGCATGCTTTTCGATAATTATAATTTCAATACCGATCTACCGCTTTATCTTTGTAGCCTAATGGCATTGTTAATTCCGATTTTTACGTATTATCGTAAGTATTGGATGTTCGAGATTTTGATATTTTGGATCATTGGTGGCACACTACAAGCTGTAATAACACCAGATATAACCGACGGGTTTCCCAGTTTTGATTACTTTCGATATTGGGTGGTCCATTTAGGATTGCTCGCGATTATCTTCTACTTCATATGTGTTTTCAAAATGAGACCGACGTTGAAAAGTGTTTTTAAATCTTTTTTCGCACTTCAACTTTATGTAGTTATGATGATCGGAATAAATAACCTGCTCCATGCGAATTATTTCTACTTAAATGAAAAACCAAAATCAGCCTCTTTGTTAGATTATTTTGGAGAATGGCCTTATTATCTATTTATTGTACAGTTGCTAATTATTCCTTTGTTTTTACTGATTTATTTGCCTTTTCAACTTTCTAAACGAAACAGAAATTACTTAGCAAATAACTGACCTAAATCCTTAAATGCCTTAAACTCCAATGCATTGCCAGATGGATCTTTAAAAAACATGGTGGCTTGTTCTCCAACTTTACCTTCAAATCTTATATAAGGCTCAATAATAAATTTGATGTCTTTCAACTTCAGTAATTCAGTAAAATCCCAAAATGTGTTCCAGTCTAAAACGACTCCAAAATGTGGAACCGGCACATCTTTACCATCAACAGGATTGGAATGTGAATCTTCTTCTATCTTTTCTTTATAATGAATAACCAACTGATGACCAAAGAAATTATAATCTACCCAATGGTCGCTACTTCGTCCTTCTTCTAAATTTAAAATATTAGTGTAGAAATTTCTGCATTCTGAAAGATTATTAACAGGAATAGCCAAATGGAAAGGTGATAATTGAGACATGTTTTCTGATGTGGTATGGATTTTTAATTAACGTCTACTTTTTCTAGGGTTAAGATGATCTGGATCGTAAGTTTTTGTAGACTCACTGATCAATTTTGTTAAGGTTTTAAACTCTTCTTTTGTTAATTCCCTATAGGTTCCTAATGGCATATCGAGTTTAATATTCATAATGCGAACACGTTTTAGAGTCTGAACCTCGTAATTGAGATAGTCGCACATTCTTCGAATTTGCCTATTTAAGCCTTGTGTAAGAATAATACTAAATGTGAATTTGTCAATCTTTTTAACCACACATTTTTTGGTGCGCTTCCCTAAGTCTTCGAGATAAATTCCACCAGCCATACGTTCAACAAAGGTTTGCGAAATCGGCTGGTCAACCGTTACAATGTATTCTTTTTCGTGATTATTGCTCGCGCGCAAAATTTTATTGACAATATCACCATCGTCCGTCATCAATATCAATCCTTCACTTGGCTTATCTAATCTGCCTATTGGGAAAATACGCTTTGGGTAATTAATGTAATCTATAATATTATCCTTTTCAACACGTGTATCTGTGGTGCAAACAATGCCAACCGGTTTATTAAACGCTAAATAGACAAAGTCTTGTTTACGTTCGCCAATAATTTCACCATCAACTTTTACTACATCTTCCGATGCTACTTTGGTTCCCATTTCTGGTACCACATCGTTAATGGTCACTCTGCCAGCATCGATTAAACGGTCGGCTGCTCTACGCGAGCAATACCCAGCTTCACTGAGGTATTTATTGAGACGTGTTAGGTTTTCTGACATGTTGCAAAGATATGATAAAGATTAGTCATTTATAAATTGAATAATCTTAGGCGTCAAAGATTCATCCTTTAGTCCATGCCCAAAACCTGTAGTAGAAATAAATTCAGAATTTTTATAACGACTAGCAATTAATTGCCCATCCTCGTAAGGAATAATCTTGTCATTCTTATCATGAATAACTAAACCTTTGGCCTCAATCGATTCCGTAAAATTTGCTGCAGAAAAGTAAGAGACGGGTTTTTCAAAACGCTTTAATACAATTGAATCCAAACCACTTGAAATCCTTTTGTTGTAACCCATCATATTTTTATAACGGTCAAAAACACCTGTGAAATGGGCAGGAGCACCAAGTAAAATCATTTTTTTAACGGAAGGTAATTGATAATGATACATACAAAATACACTTGACATACCTCCTACTGAATGGCCAATTAAAACCTCTGGCTGAAATTTTTTAGCCACCGCATTTATAAATTCAGAATATAATACCGCATTAAATTGCTTGCCGTCAGACCTTCCATGTGCTGGTGCATCTAAAGCGACTATATTATAGTTTTGCGCTTTTAAATCGTTTAGAATATATTCCCAACGTGCTGTATTACTTTCCCAACCATGCACCAGTAAAACAGTTTTGCCTTTGCCAACCCAACGATAGGTTGCGATCTCCATATTGTCATAACATATGTCTTCAAAAAAAGCAGAATCAATGATGCGTTTTTGGTCATCATTATAACGTCCTTTTCGAGGTGACGCAAATAAATTTATAGCTTTTTTAGCGGCATATTTTGACGAAATTAAACTCGTTGCATTAAGTGCGCTTCCAATAGATTTAACCACAAAACTACTCATACTATTGGTCTTCTCTATTAACAGCTTCGATTGAAAATGCCGGTAGGCAAATTGCTAAATACTCGCAAGGTTCCGTGAAGGGATTTGAATATTGTAACTTGGTATTTTTTTCTACTTTAATGGATTGACCAGCTTCTAAGATAATGGTTTCACCTTCTATAATAAACTGCTTTTTACCTTTGATGATAAATGTGTATTCTTCAAATTCTGGCGTCTGAAAAGGTTCTGACCATCCAGGAGGAGCTACCATGTGCGCTATACTTATTTCGGAATTACCGTCAGTGGCATTTCCAAAATGTTCTTTGATAATTTTACCATCATCGGTAGGCACTATAAAGGGCGAATTTTGAATTTTGTATTTTTTCTTTTTTTGCATTTCTTTACTACTTACTGCTTACTGCTACTGAATACTGTTCACTGATCTACCAGTGTACCATAAAATATTTAATCTTAGCTTTTTCCGGAATCTGAATCGGATCAATTGCCATATCCATATCAAAACGCATACTGGCTGGCAACTCTTTTTTATCAATAGTAAAAGACGCATTGATTTCATTAACAGAAACCACGATCACATTAATCAGATTATCGACTTTCGAAATTTTATAAGCCTCTTTAATATCTTTAAATGTACTTAAGGCTGAAATATCTTTTTCAGTTTTATAACGCTCATCAATGATACGTACGCTTGAAATTACCGATGTCGAATCCAACGCTTCCTCTGGCGATAAATCCAAAAGTTTATTACCGTTTTTTTCAAAAACCTCAATGGTATTTACAGAACCGATAAATTCATCTCCTGCAATATATCGCACAACAGAATCATTACTAAAAATGGCATCCAATTCTTTTACTTGTGTGGAATCGGTTAATAATCCAACATGGTTTTTTCCAATTGCAAACGGGTCTGGTGGATTATCTTTTGCACAACTTGTTATTAAAAAAACGCAAATTAATACCGCAAATAGGGTGTTTTTCATTTTAGATATAGGTGTTATTTATTTGATCATTTTACTTAATATTCCCAGAACGCCTCGTATAACGGTTGCACTGGTCAAAACCTTTACAATAGGATTCATTCGTGTACTTTGTCTTCTAGTAGTTCTTCTTTTGCTCTCAGCACGTTTTAAAGCTTCTCGCTCTTCTTTAGCTTTCTGCTTTGCTTCCTCAGCCTGAGCCTGCTCAATTTTTTCATTCAGCATTTCGTAAGCACTATCCCTATCAATTTCTTTATTGTATTTTCTAGCGAGTTGTGATTGTGATAAGAGCGTTGCAAGTTCTGATTCGGATAAAATATCCATTCTGCTCATTGGCGCACGCATCATGGTTGCAGCCAAAGGGGTTGGTTTTCCTTTTTCGTCCAAAGCTGAAACTAAAGCCTCTCCAATGCCGAGTGAAGTCAGCACTTCTGCTGTATCGTAATATTCCGTATCAGGATAATTCTGAGCTGTTAATTTTATCGCTTTTCTATCTTTTGCCGTAAATGCCCTTAAAGCATGTTGCACCTTTAAACCTAATTGCCCCAAAACAGCCTCTGGAACATCCGTTGGATTCTGGGTCACAAAATAGAGCCCAACACCTTTACTACGAATCAGTTTTACAATACTTTCAATCTGATTCAATAAAGCATCAGAAGCTTCATTAAAGATTAAATGGGCCTCGTCAATGAACATGATCAATTCTGGTCGTCCACTATCCCCTTGTTCAGGAAATGTAGAATATATTTCAGCCAATAAACTCAACATAAACGTCGAAAACAATTTCGGTCTATCTTGAATATCCGTTAACCGAATAATATTGATATAACCTCTTCCATTTTCATCGATACGCAATAAATCTTGGGTATCAAATGAGGTTTCTCCAAAGAACAAATCGCCACCTTGTTGTTCTATTTCAATAAGTTTCCTGAGAATCGCTCCTGTTGAAGCTGTAGAAATACGACCATAGGATTCTTCAAATTCGGCTTTACCTTCATTAGTGGCATATTGCAAAATTTTCTTGAAATCCTTTATATCTAGTAAGGGCAACTTGTTGTCATCGCAATATTTAAATATAACAGAAATTATTCCTGCTTGGGTTTCTGTAACATCCAATATTCTTGAAATTAAAACAGGTCCAAACTCACTAATTGTTGCTCTTAATCTTACACCATCTTGTTCGGACAATGTCATCACTTCAACAGGAAAACCTTTAGGTTCAAAACGTAATCCAATTTTTTCGTGACGTTCATCAATTTTTTCATGACCAGGACTTGGTTTGGCTAAGCCACTTAAATCGCCTTTAATGTCCATTAACAGAACAGGAACACCTTTTTCGGATAGATTTTCAGCTAAAACTTGAAGTGTTTTTGTTTTTCCCGTGCCAGTCGCCCCAGCGATGAGACCATGCCTGTTCATGGTTTTTAAAGGCACATTCACAAACGTATTGGTGATCGTTTCACCATCGAGCATGGCAGAACCTAAGGTAATATAGTCGCCTTTAAACGTGTTTCCTTCGTTGATGTCTTTTACGAAAGTGTCAGAATTCTTCATTAGTGAGAAAATTTGGATAAAAATAACCTAAATTTATTAAGATTAAAACCTAATTTACTAAGAACCATCAATAAAAAAAAGAACCACTCATGGCGAGTGGCCCTTTTCAATCTACTAACTTAACTTACTAAAATTACTAACTTCTAGTGTCTTCTTTATTCACAGGTTCTGTCTAGAACTATTTCGTTATTACTATCATTTACATTATGCAGCACCAACTGCTGTGCCGTACATTCCACAATCAACCAATTTCCGTTTATAGCTTGTATATTTGGTCCAGCGACATTTGAAAATTCTATGACAACACCATCATTGGTTTGTGATGTTGACCAACCAGCATCAATGGTTGTGGTATCGTTATATATGATAACTATACCAGAGTTTTCTTCAAACTCAAAATTGTAGTCGATTAGGTTATCGCTGCCATTGTAGCTCGATATATTCCATAAGCATTCAGTCAAAATACCATCAATATCGCCTTCCGTGCAATTGCCAGCATTACAGTCAATGATGTTTAACTGAATTGGAAATACTTCATATTGATTGTTAGTTTCAACTCTTGCATAAACGATTTGCATCACATCAATACTCGTATAAACTTCTGGATTGGAAATAGCATTTACTCCAGTTTCAGCATCAGGCAGTGTTTCATGATAAGTCACCAAATCCGCACTTGGTGTACAATTGGCGAAGGCAATGGTCAGGTTAAATACATAAGGACCATCAGTACCATTATCGCAAACTTCTAAAATGGCGTCGAAACTCTCAAAACATTCAAAATAATTACAATTTTCTGTATTTAGATACACATTGAATATTTCAAAATTACCACTATCGGCTTCAATTCTTAAATAGACTTGAGCAATTAATGTTTCGTAAGATTCCGTATTCGCAATTGGATTGTCATCATTCTCTGCATCTGCTAATGTTTCATGAAACGAAGGTGTAAAGGAAGCGTTACAATCTATCAATCCTATTGTGTTTGCACTTAGGTTATAAATAGGAATATTGTTAGGCTGTTCACAGATAACAATTTCAAAATCACCAAAACAATTGAAGAGCTCATCATCATTTTGCGAATTACAGTCTTGCTCCAACACTAGGGTTTGATTTCCTTTGGTCAACACTACTCTATCAACATCACATTCAATTACCAACCAATCACCCTCAAGACTATCTTGAAATGCCGTTAATTCTGAAAAGTTTACTATAAGACCATTATCTGTAGCCGACAAATTCCAATTGCCACCAATAGCAGAGGTTGCCGATCCTTCAGAAATCTGTAATTCTCCATTAGGATTAAAAATCATTCTATTATTTTCAAAATTTCCGGAGCCATCAGTAAAAGCCCAAGGACATTCTATTAAGTTTAGTGCGACTTCATCTTCGATGCAATCATTTTCTTCGCCACAAAATTGTTCTGCCAATTCAATAGCATTTCCTAATTCTTCATTGGTATTAACCTCAATAGTTTCTCCGTTGGCATATGCTATGGTTACAGGAAAATTCAAGCTCACAATCACTGCATTTTCATCGTCTTCCAATTCATCTAAAAATGTATATAAGGCTTCATCATCTGAAATAACGACTGTATCCACTAAGTTAAATCCTGAATTGAATACCGAAAATGAAATTGGATACATAAAATCAGCACATGCAATAACATCGTTTTCATTCTCAACACAATCGGCAACAAAACTTTGAAGCTCGTCTTCATTTTCAATGATAATTTGACTATAATCATTGAATATGATGGTAATCGGAAATACGAAATCCATTGCGTCCTCATCAACTGAAACATCATCTAATAAATCTTCTAGCGCTTCTAAATCGACTTCACTTTCAATAATAATTGTGATATCGCTAACTTGAATAGTCACTGGCAATTCAACAGAAAAACAACTTGCACCATCTAAAATATCATCAGCAGCACCAAAATTTGACGCTGTTCTGCTCATAAGACTTGCCAATGTAGAGTTGGGCACAATGGTTTCTTGCTCGTTCGGATTTTCAATTTGCTCAATTTCGTCTTGACAAGATGTGAAGCACAAAAAGGCAAAAAGAAAACTTATTAATAGGTGGCTGATTTGGATTTTCATGGCGTTTACGCTTTAACTCTTTATTATAAAACAGTTTAAACACAAAAAATCCTACCCAACATTATTAAAAAATTATTTATAATTTGTGGCACCTAATAATCGACATGAGCAAACCTTTACAAGATAATATCTGCGAATCACAATTGTTTGAACGTTTGTATAAGAAACATGCTAAGAACCTTCATGATTTTTTGTATTATAAATTTGGAGAGCACTTAAATCCGCAAGACCAAGTCCAAGAAGCCTTTATAAAGCTATGGCAAAACTGTGGTAAAATAGCACCCGCAAAAGCCAAGAGCTATTTGTTTACGACAGCAAACAATTTAATGCTCAATGTTGTGGCGCACCAAAAAGTAGTTTTAAAATATAGTAAAAAACCTCAAAAACATTCAACTAACGAAACGCCCGAGTTTGTATTACAAGAAAAAGAATACCACCAAAAATTACAAAATGCCATAGGCAACTTAACGGAAGCACAGCGCGTCGCCTTTCTGATGAATAGAATTGAAGGTAAACGTTTTAAAGAAATTGCAGAATTGTTGGATATTTCCGTAAAGGCAGTTGAAAAACGCATTTATGGAGCGTTGAAAAAATTGAGGGAGGAAGTTGATGGACTTTGAAAGAGTTGTGAGTTATGAGTTAGGAGTTGAAGTACAAAGTGTAAAGATTTGACGGAAGACGGATGACGAATGACGGATGACTGCAGACTGCCAACTGTGGACTGTGGACTGTGAAACTTGGAATTTGGAATTTGGAATTTGGAATTTGGAATTTGGAATTTGGAATTTAAACGAGGTAGGGATTTTTAAACCGAAGCTGTTATATAGTTGAAATCATATAGATGATTGAAAAAATGAAACGAGAAGAACTCATAAAAAAGTGGTTAGATAACAACCTAAATACTCAAGAGCAAAAGGCTTTTGAGCAGTTAGCGGATTATAACGAACTCATTAAAATGAATGCGGCTTTACAAGATTTTAAAGCGCCTGATTTTTCTGCTGACCAAAACTACGAAACCTTAAAACCAAATCTTAAATCTGAAAAAACCAATTCAAATCAATGGTTGAAACCGTTGCTTAGAATTGCGGCTATTCTAGCTATTGGCTTTAGTATTTATTATTATACCACAAGCTTAGATACTGAAGTGGGAACGCTAATAGCAGAGCAAACCACCATTGAATTACCTGATAATTCTACCGTAAATTTAAATGCCAATTCAACACTAACCTTCAATGATCATAATTGGAGTGATAATAGAGAAGTGAACCTTAAAGGTGAAGCATTTTTTAAAGTTGCCAAAGGTCAGAAATTTGATGTAATTACAGCTGATGGAATCGTTAGTGTTTTAGGTACGCAGTTTAATGTCAAACAACGTGAAGATTACTTTGAAGTGACTTGCTACGAAGGTTTAGTTGGTGTGACACACAATGATAAAACTGTAAAATTAAAACCAGGACATACCTTCCAAATTATCGATGGGAAATTACTTGCCAATGAAAAAGAAAATGCTATCCAACCGCAATGGTTGGGTGGCGAAAGTAATTTTAATGGTGTTCCTTTAAAACACGTGATTGCTGAGTTTGAAAATCAATATGACCTCAACATAAATACTGATGGCATTGATACATCGCGACTATTCACCGGAAGTTTTGCGCATAATAATTTAGATTTAGCCTTGAAATCTGTTACAATACCATTAAATTTAAGCTACAGCAAATCAGGAAAATCTATTTTACTAAAGCGTGAATAAAAAATTACGGTGTCTCATTTTCTACTTTTTAACGCTAGTCTTTTGTAACCTTATTTACAGTCAGGAGCAACAGGAGAAACAGCCACTCGCCCAAATTCTATTAGAATTAGAAAATAAATACAATGTAAAGTTTTCATTTGAAACCAAAACGATTGCAGGCATATCCATAGATCCATTATATCCAGACTTATCCTTAGAACAAGTTATCAATCAATTAAAATTAGAAACAAATCTTAATTTTGAAATTTTAAGTGACCGCTTTATTGCCGTCACTTTAAAGGAAATCTCCGAAATTGATAATGCGGTTCAACGTTTAGAAGAAGTTGTGGTTACCAACTATCTTACCAAAGGGATTTCTAAAACCAATAACGGAACTATAAAAGCAGACACCAAAGCGTTTCAAATTTTACCTGGTTTAATTGAACCAGATGTGCTTCAAATAGTGCAAAATCTACCAGGAATTATTAGTGCCGATGAGCGTATTTCCAACATCAATGTTCGTGGTGGCACCAATGACCAAAATCTTATCTTATATGAAGGTATTAGAATGTACCAAACAGGACATTTTTTTGGATTGATTTCAGTTTTCAATCCTTATTTATCGGATGACGTAACCGTTTCTAAAAATGGAACAAGTGCCAAATTCGGTAATGCTGTATCTAGTACTATTGCTATCCAAAACCCAGACACAATAGACAAAGAAACCAGTATTGGAATAGGTGGAAATTTACTCAGTGTTGATGGTTTTGCAAAAATCCCGTTATCGGAAAAAATGGAATTACATTTGGCGGCCAGACGTTCCTTTACTGATCTCGTAGTATCAGAAACTTATGATGCTTATTTTGATCGTATTTTTACTGATTCGGAATTAAATTCCTCAAATAGCAATACACAATTAGCTCTCGAAGAACGTTTTTTGTTTTACGATTTTAATGCTAAATTTTTATACGACATTGATAATTCGTCCAAGTTACGCATCAATGTAGTGAACATGTACAATGACTTGGATTACAATCAGGTTTTCACAACTACGAATAATAATTTTCAAGAAACACAAAGTGAGTTGAGCCAAGTTAGCTATGGTGCAAGTGCCAGCTATTCAAAAATGCTGAAAAACGAAATTAACCTATCCGCTCAAATCTATTATTCCAACTACGATTTGGATTCCAAAAACAATAACATTACAGATAGTCAAATTTTAAATCAAGAGAATAAAGTAGAGGATTACGGCTTGCGATTAGATGTATCAAAAGTGCTGAGTCCGAGTTTAAAAATAAATCTTGGTTATCAATTTAATGAAGTAGGTGTTACGAATTCTGAAAACGTGATCAACCCGAATTTCACGAGTTTAACGAAGGAAATCATGAGAACTAGTGCCCTATTTGGTGAAGTAGTTCGTTATTCCCAATCTCGAAATACGTATTTGCGCTTAGGTGCACGAATCAGTTATTTTGGTAAACTGCAAGAACTTATTATTGAACCTCGTTTTGCATTCAACCAAAAAATATCAGATTATTTTAGACTGGAAATTTTAGGTGAATTAAAAAATCAATCCATTACCCAAATTATAGATTTACAGCAAGATTTTTTAGGTATCGAAAAGCGTCGATGGCAATTAGCGAATGGAAATAACATCCCATTAATTAAAAGTCAACAAGTATCAGCTGGAATAAGCTATAATCAAAATAACCTATTGGTTTCTTTTGAAGGCTACTACAAAAACGTGAGCAATATTACCGCTCAAAGTCAAGGATTTCAAAACCAATTTCAGTTTACAAACGACATTGGCTCATATACGGTTAAAGGCATTGACTTTTTAATCAATAAACGCATTAATGATTTTAGTACATGGCTGAGTTATACATTCAGCAAAAACGATTATCATTTTGAAAATTTGAACGACGGCAATTCGTTTCCAAATACTTTAGATTTACGACAGGTTGCCAATGCCTCTTTAACGTACAGCAAACACAATTTTAAAGTCGGTTTTGGTATCAATTGGCATTCTGGAAGACCGTACACATCGCCATTAACATCGCAAGATAATAGCAATTCTATTATAGAATACAACACACCTAACAGTTCTCGATTACCTGATTATTTTAGAACAGATATTTCGGCCATTTATAATTTTAAAATTTCTAAAAAAATAAAAGCTGAGGTTGGTGCTTCTGTTTGGAATATCTTCAATCAAACCAATATTGTCAATCGCTATTATAGCTTAGATTCAGACGATTCCATTATTGAAATCGATAATAGATCGTTAAAATTTACGCCAAATTTTAGTTTTAGAGTCAATTTTTAATTGTTTATTGTGGTACCAATCTATGTGACCAATGCAATTTAAGAACTATCAACGTTTCATTACGATAATAGCTTTTGTCCTTTTTTCTCAAAACGGTTTTACACAATCAGCAACTACGAATGACAATTCATCCCTATTTTTCATTCCTGAAATTCTTGTTGGAAAAACAATGGAAGCCAATACTGATTTTCCCGAAACTAAACTTCAAAAAAATCTATTTCTTAGCATTGGACGCTACAATTTTAATTCCGAAAAGGAATGGGCAGCTAGACTAAACTATCCAAAAACAGGGATTTCTTTTGGTTATACAGACTTTGGAAATTCGGAAAATATTGGTCGTGCTTATAGTATTTTACCGTTCATAGAATTTTCAATTTTGAAAAAACAAATTCAAGGTTTAGGCTTACAAATTGGATTTGGCAGTTCCTATATGGATACGCAATATGACGAAATTACCAACGAATTCAATAGAGCGATAACTACAAAATTTAATTGGTCGTTTCGTTCCTTTTTATATTATGATATTTTTAAAACCCATGCAATAGACTGGCGATTTGGTTTGGGCTATTTGCACCATTCCAATGGACACACCAATTTACCGAATCAAGGATTAAATTCTTTGGCTGCAAGTATTTCTGCTAAAATTGACCATAAAAAACATGAAGTTTCAAATTTTGAAAAACCAGTTTTTAAAGCTAAATCCCAAAATTACCTTTCCTTTCGGTTTGGTTTAGGTCAAAATGTTTTGTCTGAAAAATTCAATACCAAAAAAGAAGTTTATACTATTTCGGCTTCGGCAGGAAAAATAGTGAATAACACATTTAAATTTGGTGGTGGATTTTACTATAGATTTTACGAACACTACTACGATTATATAAATAATAATGAAACTTTAGTTGAAGAGCAATTCCCACATTTTACGGAAAACCCTTTTGGTTATGCCACCGCTTTTGGGCTGTTCGCAACCTCGGAATTATTAATGGACCACGTTGGTTTTGAATTTGATCTTGGCCTCAATATTTATAAACCATTCTACAAAATAGATTGGCAGCTTAATCAAGGGTATTCTTATGAAAATGGAAATGGAGACACTGTAGAAGTGTTAGGCGAATTAAACTGGTATTACGAAATAAAGCGAACGGTTTCCGCCAAACTGGGTTTAAAATATTATTTATGGAGTACCAACAAAGCTCCAAAACATAATGTTTTCGTTGGCGCACATTTAAATGCCAACCTTGGCCAAGCAGATTTTACGGAGTTGAGTTTTGGTTATGTTTATCGTTTTAATTTTAAGGATAACTAAAATTATGACAGAAGTAGAATTACAAAAACTAAAATTTCCCATAGGCAAATTTCAAAAACCAGAAATCATTTCCAAACAATATATTAAAGATTGGATTCAGTCTATTGAATCCTTACCGCAATCTATAATTGCATTGACTTCAAACCTTAATGAAATAGAACTCAATTACAAATACAGACCAAATGGCTGGACGATGAAGCAAGTGGTTCATCACTGGGCAGATAGTCACATAAATAGTTTATTGAGGTTCAAATTGGCGTTAACTGAAAAGAATCCAACTACAAGACCTTATTTTGAAGACCGTTTTGCGGAGTTGGTTGATTATTCAGAACCGATTGACGCGTCAATTTCTATTCTAGTTGGTGTTCATAAAAAACTTGGTATTTTACTTAAAAATCTGAATGATCAAGAATTAAAACGTGAATTTATTCATCCAGAACATGGTAAACGATTTTCTCTTGAAGAAACCATTGGAATGTATGCCTGGCATAGCAACCATCATTTGGCACATTTGAAGCAAGCCTTGCATTATAAAGATCAGTTTAAATAAAAAAACCCTGAAAATAAATTCAGGGTAGTTCTTTAAAAATAATTATACTTTTAAATTAAGGAGTACCAGCTACTGTGTTGCTCTTTTCCTTTTCCTTTTGCTTTTCAATATTTTTTCTGATTTTATCTATCGCAGACTGAATGGATTTATCAGGTTCTATGAGATTGTATTTTCCCCAAAAGTTAGGGTCAGAAAATCCTGAAATAGCATCTGTAATGATCACTGTTGGTCTCAATTTATCTTTATTCCTTATTTTTTTATCCGCTACATTAATCTCCCAATCGGTGACTGCCATTTCACTTGCCAAGGTATATACCTTATTAAAAAGTTGACGCTTTTTGTTCACCTTAAACGTTAGGCTCAAGTTAGAATAGCTATAATACCACTTATCCCCTTTCGCTTTGTAATCAACTTTATAGGTTGCTTCTAAAGGATATACCACAACATCACTAGGCTTCTTTTTTACCAAAAGGTTTTTAGTTTTAGACTTATTACTTAAGTCTAAATTATAATTTGCGCTTACCAATGCCAGTGATTCTACATCAATAAAAAGTTTACCAACAAAATTCATTTTAAGTACAGAATTCTTTGGTTTAAAATCAACTACATAAACCGTTCTGTTACCTATAGTTGATGGCTTATCGAAAGAAAACTGATACGATTTAATACTTTCATCGGTAAAAATATATTCTGGATATTTCATTATATCCATGTATACTGTAGAAAATGGACCGCCTTGTAACTTTACTGATACCGTATCCAAACGTTTATAATCTGTGCTCTTTCTAGCTTTTCCAAGCTGAATAGCATCACGTTGACTAGATGAATAAGGTTCTTTCAAAATATTAACAACAGCTTCTGTTAAGGATACATTTCTACTGCGACGCTTTATGGTTTCGCGATAAAAAGCTGTCATAAATACTGATTTTTCCTCTAAATTTTTATTCTTGTCATTAAATACTTTTTTTATTAAACTCCTTGCATCTTTAAATGCTGAAATACTTACGGCAGATAATTCGGTAATTGCCGTATATAGTTTAATTGTACTCTCTTCATTTGATAGCTCTGACAAAGGAAGGACATAAGTGTTATAGCCCAATAATGAAACTATAATTTTAGAATCAGAATAATTGTTAGGAACCTTTAACTTAAATTCGCCTTCAGAATTTGTAATCGTACTAATGTTGGTACCATTAATATTTAAGCTTACAGCCTCTAAAGTTTTATTAGACTGACCATCCACGACCTTCCCATCATATTCCTTAAAATCAGTTTGAGCATTTAGGGAAAATGCTAAAAACAACATTGAAATAAAAGTACTTACGCGAAACTTTAAAATGTGTGATTTTTTCATAACAGTAGATTTTAATAAACAATTTAACTGTTACTAAGTTACCAAAAAAAAACAAAAAGAACTCTATTTCAAAAGGTTAAACCGTAAACAATTATAATTCTTCACTTTTTTAATTTACGATATTTGGAAGGTGTTTGCCCGACAAACTTAGTAAAGGCCTTATAAAACGTCACTTTATTATTAAAACCGCTTTCTAAGGCGATAGCTTCAATTTTATAATTACTGTATTTAGAATCGTGTAAGTGTTTTTTAGCAATTTCTATTCTGTGCTTATTCACGTAATCGTTGAAGTTCTCTAAAATGATTACCGAAAATGTTTGAGAAACATGGTGTTGCTTCTCATTTAAAAAATCACTTAATGCTGATATACTAAAACTACCGTCTAAAAAAACCTGATCATCTTTAAACGCTTTTTCAATTTTAGACTGAATTCTTAGCATATCTTTTTGGCTGAGATTAGAGGCGAAGTACTTCGTTTTAATCTGAAGTAAGAAATCAGGGTTTTTAACCAAAAAATAACCAACGCCAAAAATTAAAAATGTCAGAATCACATAGTACCAGGCAAAATCCCTCCAACTATCTGCATAATGTGTCAAATAAGAAATAAGAATTGAAGAACAGACATAAGCTACTACCAAAAACATGGCATATTGAAGTCGCTGAGCTGACAATACCCTGCGGTTCAAATAAAGAAAAACCGAGCAGCCAATTGCATAAACCATCATCTGCAATGCCAATAAGTAATTCCAAAACATGGTTCTTGTTAAAAAGTTTTCATCGATATATTGAGCTCTAAGGTGACCTTCCATGAGCAGAACATCACCGTAACCAATCCAAAAAACAATAATGGGAATACCATGCAGAATATCTAATGTTTGTAGCTTTTTCTTGTTTAAAATAAGACATTGTAAGTGAATAAAAACCAACGGACCAAATAAGAATGCGATTTCGTAATAAAACCAACTTTTAAATTCTGGATGCAAATTTACCAATTCGCCAGATCCAAAAAGAAACAGTAGAATATGAAAACCAACGAGAGCAATCAACAAAGATAAAGTGATGTTTCTAAGTTGTCTACTTTTAAAAAACAAACCTCCAGCCACAAAAAACGCAACAAAAACCTGAGCAAACAATATGTAACGAACGATCTCCAATGTAATTAATTGATTGGATACAATTTAACCTAATTTTTTGGGTTATTAAAATTATAAACTTTAAACCCCTTTTAGGACGATACACATCAACTCTGGATGCTGAACTTAACACCTACATACGCTCAGGAACTTCAATTCCTAAAACTTGAAACGCGTTTTTGATGGTTTGACTAACCAATCTTGACAAATCAACTCTAAAACGCTTTTCTAGATCTGAATCCGCTCCAAGAATAGACACGTTTTGATAAAAAGAATTAAAATCCTTTACCAAATCATAAGTATAATTTGCAATTAACGCAGGACTATGTTGTTCTGCCGCATTTTGAATCGCTTCAGGAAATAACTCTAATTGTTTGATGAGTTGTTCTTCTTTTTCATGTAATACAATCTGGTCACTAAGAGTTGCTCGCTGAGCGGAGCCGAAGTGAGTCGAAGTGGCTTTTCTTAAAATAGACTGAATTCTGGCATAAGTATATTGAATAAAAGGGCCAGTATTTCCTTGAAAATCGATAGATTCTTTTGGGTCAAACAAAATTCGTTTTTTAGGATCGACTTTTAAAATGTAATATTTTAAAGCCCCCAAACCTATGGTTTTATAAAGTGCTTTCTTTTCGTCTTCGTTGTAATCTTCAAGCTTACCTAATTCTTTGGAAATCTCTTCCGCCGTATCTGCCATTTCTTGGATTAAATCATCAGCATCTACAACGGTACCTTCCCTACTCTTCATTTTTCCGCTTGGCAAATCAACCATGCCGTAACTTAAATGGAACAGATTTTTTGCCCAATCGAATCCTAATTTTTTCAAGATTAAGAACAACACTTTAAAATGGTAATCCTGTTCGTTTCCAACGGTGTAAACCATACCGCCAACATCTGGATAATCCTTTATGCGCTGAATCGCTGTACCAATATCTTGGGTCATATAAACCGCAGTGCCATCACTACGCAATACAATTTTTTCGTCCAAACCGTCTTCGGTTAAATCGCACCAAACCGAACCATCTTCTTTTTTAAAAAAGACACCAGTTTTTAAGCCTTCAGCAACGAATTCTTTTCCTAAAAGGTAGGTTTCACTTTCATAATAGTATTGGTCAAAATCAACACCAATGTTTTTATAGGTTTCTTCGAATCCTTCGTAAACCCAATTGTTCATTTTTTCCCAAAGGGCGACAACTTCTTTATCTCCAGCTTCCCATTTGATTAGCATTTCTTGGGCTTCCAACAAAATTGGTGCGTTCTTCTTGGCTTCTTCCTCAGAATGTCCTTGAGTCATTAATTCTGAAATCTCTGCTTTATAAGCCTGATCAAACTTCACATAATAATTCCCAACCAACTTATCCCCTTTCAAAGTTTCAGAAGGCGTTTCTTCTTTTCCAAATCTTTCATAAGCCAACATACTCTTACAAATATGGATGCCTCTATCGTTGATAATTTGAGTTTTGTAAACTTTCTTTCCAGAAGCTTTTAAAATTTCAGCCACACTATACCCTAAAAGCACATTTCTTACATGTCCTAAATGCAAAGGTTTGTTGGTGTTTGGCGAGGAATATTCAACCATAACCGCTTTGTCGTCCCTTTGCTCCACAAAACCGTATTTAGTTTCATCTTTTACGGATTGAAAGAAATCGAGGTAGTATTTATCACTGATTTCGATATTTAAAAAGCCCTTTACCACATTGTAGCCTTTTACCAATTCCACATGATCCAATAAATACTGACCAACTTGCTCGCCAATTACAGCAGGATTTCCTTTTACCACACGCAACATCGGGAATACCACAACCGTTATATCTCCAGCAAACTCTTTGCGAGTGGCTTGAAATTCTACCGATTCCAATTCCGATTGAAACAACGTTTTTATCGCTGCTTTTAAATGTAATTCTAAAGTCTCTTGTAGATTCATAGTATGCTTTGTTGTGCCTGTCTGTTGGTAGACAGCGTATTTTAAAACGTTGGCAAAGATAGCAGTTTCATATTATTTTAACTTATAATTCCGCCTTTTCTAAAGTTATGTTAACAACGGCATAAATCTTGTTGGGTGTAGATAATAATTCCTTTCTTTAATTTATAAATCTTTGGCCATGAAAAATGTATCGCTCTCAATTCTAATGCTATTTATGATGGCTATTGGACATTCCCAAGACATTCCGACATTAAATGTAAAAGATCAAAACGTAGGTTTATCTTCTTTGGATATTAAGGTCGATATTATTGGCAACATAGCCACTACGACTTATGATATGTTGTATTACAATCCAACAAACGAAGTCCTTGAAGGCGAACTATCATTTCCATTAGGCAAAGGGCATAATGTGTCGCGTTTTGCGCTAGACGTTAACGGAAAACTCAGAGAAGCCGTCATTGTGGATAAGGAATTGGGTAGAATTGCTTTTGAACAAGTGGTACGAGAAGGTGTTGACCCAGCTTTATTAGAAAAAGGTACAGGTAACAATTACAAAGCCCGAATTTACCCTATCCCAGCCAACGGCTACAAAAGAGTGGTTTTGGCTTACGAGCAAGAATTGGTTTACAATGATGGTTCCCAGTTTTATAATCTTCCTCTGAATTTTAAAAATAAATTGAAAACGTTCCAACTGGAAATTCAAGTATTGGACCAAAAAGAAAAGCCCATTATAACCGAAGGCCAAATAAATGGTTTGGAGTTTTCTAATTGGGAAAAGAACTATAAAACATCGGTTAGCAAAACCAATTATGCGCCCAATAAAAGTTTGTTGATTAAAATCCCTGTTCCAAATAACGCTCAGAAAACAATTACTTCCGATCGCTTTTTTTACACCTATAAAACCTTAGATCCGAAACCAAGGTTACGTCAAAAACCAAAAACCATAAATCTTTATTGGGATATTTCTTTATCCATGACAGAAAGGGATTTTGATAAAGAAGAAGCGTTTATTAAAAGTTATTTAGACTATTTAGATGATGTAACGGTGAATGTTATTACGTTTAGTAATACCATCAAATCCGAGAAGCAATTCGATATCAAGAACGGAATTTCGGACGACTTAGTTAATACTTTAAAACATGTCGTTTACGATGGAGGCACTAACTATGATGCGTTATTAAGCGTCAACAAACATGCTGATGCCATTTTATTGTTTTCTGATGGCATTGCCACATTAAGCGAACTCAATTTTACTGAGAGAACACCTGTTTTTATTGTGAATAGTATTGTAAAGACAAATCATAATCTATTAAATAACATTAGTGAATTATCTAATGGCGCTTATATCGATTTAAATACAACGTCGAATTCTGAAGCTTTGGAATTAACAAAAAATGAACCTTTCAAATTTTTAGGATTTACTTCATATTCAAAAAATATTGAAATTTATCCAACACCTGGGATTTCTGTAAAGTCTGACTTTTCAATAACAGGTAAAAACTTTACAGACGAAAAAATAAAACTAGATTTTGGTTATGGCGATGAGATTACCAAAACTGTAACTATTGACCTTACAAAAACCAATGTTACAAACGAAAAAGTAAAACGCATTTGGGCTCAAAAAAAATTAAACGAATTAGAACTAAAATCGAAAGAAAACAAAGACCAAATTAAAAAATTGGGTTTAGATTATAATTTAGTGACAGATTATACGTCGCTCATAGTTTTAGATAATGTAATGGATTATATACGTTACAAAATCACACCACCCGAAGAATTATTGGAAGCATACAATAAGGTTTTGGCACAATTGAAAATGAATAATGAGGATGATGATAAAAGTAGTGGTTTGCTTGGCTTAACGAATATAACCATTAGTGATGAGGAAAGCGATTTGGAAATGGAAGCACCAATTCAGTCAAGACCTTTAAGTACAAATGCTGCAATGACGAGACGATTTGGAGGTGTGGAAGTTATGGTAAGAGACAATGTGGAGGTTGAGGAAATTATTGTTGATAATGGCATTGATTATATGTCAGAAGAAATGGAAATAAATGAGTCAATGTCCAATGATATGAGCGTCCCATTTGCAGTTATTGACACGCCTCCAACTTATCCTGGATGTTCTGGTAACAACACTGAACTAAAAAGTTGTCTTTCTGAAAAAATTAGAAGTCATTTAATTTCAAAATTTGACATGACCGTCGCTAATCAATTAGGATTATCTGGACGTCAACGCGTCATGGTAATGTTTTCTATAAATATAAAAGGTAATGTTGAAAACATAAGAATTCGTTCGCCTCATGATGAAATCACAACACATGTAAAGTCTATTATAGGATCCATTCCGCAAATGATTCCGGGAAAACAACGTGGAGAGCCAATTGGTGTAACTTACACATTACCTATTGTTTTTAATGCTGAAACTAATGAGCAAATAACTATCGATAACTCGACCAATCCTATAGTAGATTATGAAAAATATAATGGCAAATTAAAAGTAAAAGACAGAATAGTAAACACAGATTACTTAAATGCACTTCGAAAAGCAAAAACTATAGAAGAAGCTTATAAAATTTACTTAACCCAAAGAAATGAATATTTAAAAATGCCAGCTTATTATGTGGATGTTTCAAATCATTTTTCAAGTACTTTTAAAGACCAAACCTATTCAAACTTAATATTATCCAACATCGCAGAAACGGATTTTGATAATTACGAGTTATTAAAAGTATATGCTTACCAGCTACAATACGAAAATCAGCATGAGATCGCAATTTTCTTCTTCATGCGTATTTTAGAACTGCGCCCAGAAGATTCCCAATCATACAGGGATTTGGCTTTGGCGTATCAAAATATTGGTAAATGCCAACAAGCATTGGAGTTATTCAATTCTATTATTACAGGAAAAATTTATGAAAACGGAAATAGAAGAGTTTTTAAAGGCATCAAACGAATTGCTGAAAATGAAATAAAACATCTTATCACGCTTTATGAAGATGATTTAGACCTCAGCGAAATAGATAAAAAACTAATAGACGAAATAAATTATGACATCAGAGTTGTCGTCGATTGGAATCATAATGACACTGACATCGATTTACACATCATCGATCCAAATTTAGAAGAATGTTTTTACAGTCATCCAAAAACAAAAATTGGTGGCTGTATGTCGCCAGATATGACCCAAGGTTTCGGCCCTGAAGAATTCACGTTGCCTAAAGCTTTAAAAGGCAACTATTTTGTTAAGATTAAATATTATGGAGATCGTTATCAAAAAATAGAAAACCCGACGTTCATGAAAGTAACGATCTTTAAAAATTACGGATCAAAAAATCAGTCTATAGAAAAACAGATTATAAGATTAACAAAATCTGATGATGAGGAGATTATTGCAAAACTCAGTTTTTAATCAGAAAATTAAGATGCAAATCTGTCGATTTTCATACAACGGCATTTATTATCCGATATAAAAATACCTATGTTAAAATTACCACAAATTACTGATTAACAATAATCTAAAACAAAAATGCATTTCGTCGATAAAACAGTAATTCCCCTAAGATTTATGTTTTTTATCGATTGGGTAATTTTAAATAATTTTATATTTACCCTTTCATCTAATTTATTGGTATTAAAACCCAATAATTAGCATATTAGGTTACATAATGGCACTTTTGGAAGGCTATTAATCAATGTCCCAAACAATTAATGAGGCTTAATAATCAAACATTAACCGCGTTGTTATTGTTTTGTGTTAACTTACTTTTTTTATCCCTCTATAAAAGTTATTCGCACCAAAACAGCGTAATTCGTTTTAACGCTATTTTAAGATGAAGCAGTTACTAACATTAGCTGTTTGTCTTATATCGTTTGCTATCTTTTCTCAGTCTGAAAAAATAGATGAACTTACGGTACAATTAGCTTATCAAAACGCTGACTCTACAAAAGTGGATATGTCGCTTGTACTCATAAATGAACTTTATGATACTGCGGATTATGATAAGGCTTTGCTATATGTTAACCAAACTTCAAAACTTTCAAAAGAATTAAACTACACTAAAGGTCTTGCAGAAAGCAGCTACTTAAGGGCACTCATCTACACCAAACAAAATGATTATTTCAATGCCATTGACAATTACAATAAATCTAGGGATTATTACTTAAAATTAAATGATACACTTGGAGTCGCAAAAGTGAGCAACAGTATTGGCCTTATTGAAATTAAACGTGGCAATTACGCCATCGGTTTGCAGAACTCATTATCCGCCATTTCTATTTTCGAGAAAAAATATCTTAAAGATGATTTAAGTGCTGCCTATAATAATTTGGCTGAAGCGTACTACAAAACCAATCAGATAGACAAGGCTATTGAATTTAACTTTAAAGCTTTAGAAGTTAGAAAGCAGATACAGGATAAGGATGGCATAAAAGCATCAACTAAAAATATTGCAGAACTTTATTCTTTGTTGAAGGAACACAGAAAAGCTATTGAATATTATGAAAAAGCACTCGATATTTTAAATCCAAATACCGATCAGGATTTACGAGGTGAAATTCTGCCTAAACTTGGTAGCGAATATTTACGTTTTAATGAATACGAAAAAGCTTCAGAATATTTAGTTGAAGGTTTAAAATACAACCGAAAACAAGATAATAAAGAAGGTATTTTAAGAGCCTTGAATGCCATAGGAAACTTAAACCTCAAAAATAAAAAGGTAAAGTTAGCCGAAAGACAATTAAACGAAGCTTACGAGATTGCCCAAAAAATAGACAATAAATCGCAACTTCTGGAAAATTACAAACTTCATATTGCATTAGATTCTACACGTGGTTATTTTCAGAATGCATTTTTCTGGCAAAATAAATTCTATGGCTTAAGAGATTCATTGTCTCGTATCGATCAACCTGTATTTCCAACCAAAATTGATCCTTTAGATTTAAATGAAGTCAAAGCTGATGCCAAAGACAATATCAATAGTACAGCGCAAGAACCAGCTACGACCTCATCATGGATTAATAACTCTTGGGTTTTATATGTTGCTGTTTTCGCTTTTGCCTTATTATTAGGGCTTTTAATTTATAGCCTTTTACAAACAAAATCGTACAAGGAAGATTTAGATAAGCAGAAAACTAAGTTTGCAGAAGAGCAAGCTAGAACCGATGCTATCGTAGAGCAAACACATCATTTGGAAGAAATCAATCAAGTAAAGGATAAGCTTTTTTCTATTGTGTCGCACGATTTAAAAGATTCTATTTCGTCCATAAAAGCATTTTTGGATTTGTTGAAAGAAGACAGTATTTCTAAAGATGAATTTTACGAACTGATTCCTGAATTAAGCGAAAATGCCGATAATGCATCGTCCTTGTTATTCAATTTACTGAACTGGTCAAAATCGCAAATGCAGAACTTAGAACCAAAAGCTGAGTTGTTTAATATTCAAGATGTGTTTCACGCTAAAATCGCTTTGGTGGAACAAAAAGTAGAAGACAAGCGCATTGTACTAATTGATGAATCCCAACGCGATTTTGTTTTTGCAGATCGTAGTATGGTTGAAATTGTGATTCAGAATTTAATCACCAATGCTGTTAAGTTCAGTAGAACTGGCGATGTCATTACCATCTCTAATAACGATGTCAACGGCAAATCACTAATTTGCGTAGAAGATACAGGCGTTGGTATCCCCAAAGAGAATATTGATAAATTGTTTGCCGCGCACAAAAACTTCACGACCGCAGGTACTAAAAACGAAAAAGGAACTGGTCTAGGTTTATCCATTGCCAAAGATCTAGTGGAATTGAATAACGGTAGAATTTGGGTGGAAAGCACGCAGAATGTGGGTAGTAAATTCTTTGTTGAACTGCCAAAGGCTGAAGCTAAGGCTTAATTACAAAGTAGAAATTACGAATTACGAATTACGAATTACGAAAATTAGCGATGTTGAAGCAATCTAAAGTCTAAATAGCGTAAACTTTACAACAAACCTCTTCACAACAAACAATTAAAACTCCGAAATCAATATTTTCTTTAAGATTACGATTTAGTTGAACCCGACTACAATCATAATTCAAAAATCGTAAATCGTCAATCCCTAGGCAGAAATACCTCAGCCATCATACAACGTGCACTTCCGCCTCCACAGGTTTCAATGGTTTCTAAAGAACTCGAAAGAATAGGACAGTACTTTTCAATAGTTGAGATTTGATTTTGTGTTAAACTTTTATGTGCAGCTTCACTCATTACCAAATAGCGCTGCTCATTCTTACCTCTTAGCTGCAACATGTTTCCAGCAAATTGATGCATTTGGGCTTCAGTTATAGAAATGATTTCCTTTCCATCTTGCTTTAAGTGTTTTACCACATTTTTACGCTCTTTTTTGTCGTCAATGGTATCTAAACAAATCACGGCAAAATTTTCAGCCAAACACATCATTACATTAGTGTGGTATATGGGCAGTCGTTTCCCGTCAACGGTTTGGTTGGCAGTAAAAATGATTGGCGTAAATTCAAAATCTTCACAGAACTCAATGAATAAATCCTCATCAGCTCTAGGCGATAAGGCACAATATGCTTTTCTGTTGATGCGATCCAAGGCCACACTTCCTGTACCTTCTAAAAAGAAACCTTCAAGCTCGGCAGAGGTGTAATCGACAATATTTTCAATTTTAAAACCTTCGTCTTCCAATCGAATAAATACTTCATCACGACGCTCACGTCTTCTATTTTCTGCAAACATTGGGTATTTTGCCACATCGCCATTCTCATGAAAACTCACCCAATTATTCGGAAAGATTGAATCTGGAGTATCATTCAATTTGTCATCGTCTTCTATAATAACATTAATACCAGCAGCTTTCAACTTATCGGCAAAGGCATCAAATTCGTCTTGCGCCTTAGTATTGATTTCAGCATTTTTTAAATCTAAATCTTCTTGAAAATAATTATTGACAGCTGTTTGTTCATTCATCCTGAAATTAACAGGACGAATCATTAAAATGGAATTTGTGGTTTGTTGCATTTAAGTTTAGTATAGGTTATAAAATTTGCGCAAAGTTATAATTTTTACACATGAGTTATATTAAAACAATTATAAAATTAGTCTTGTTTTTCTAACCAACTTATAGCGTCATCTCTTTATCTAAAAATGTTGATATTCCAATCCTTAACTTTATTTATGGGAATTGAGAAATTAGTAGATAATTTAACATCAAAAAACCTCTACAATAACTACTATACCTTATATTTCTTAAAAACTAGCAATCAACTTTTGAACTTGAAATATGTAAGTGAAGAATAATTTTTTATTAATCAGAAAGGAAAATGATGCTTCGAGATTATGACGAACAAATGCATGGCACTTTTCAACCATTTTCATGTCAATAAATATAAGTAAATTTAGAGCAAATTTTCTGACATGAAAAAACTCCTCATTCTATTTGTTCTTATTTATTCTTGTAATGATAAAACAGAAAAATCGGATTCCGAACCCGAAAAAGTTGCTCTAGATTTTACCACGACTTTTGAAAAAAGTGAAGGTTTAGAAACGGCTACTTACCAAGAAACCATCGATTTCTATCATGGTTTAGCAGATACTTATTCTGAAATTTCAATCCAAGCCATTGGCGAAACCGATTCCGGAAAACCACTTCATATAGTGACCTTGAACATGAAGGGTTCTGGTGCTGATTTTGAGAATTTGAGACAAAACAACAGAATTCTATTCATAAATAATGGTATTCATCCTGGCGAATCTGATGGTATTGATGCGACGATGCTGCTTTTTAGAGATATCGTTAAAGGAAATATTGAAGCTCCAAAAAACACGGTTTTGGTGACTATTCCTATTTATAATGTTGGCGGAAGCTTAAACCGTAATTCCACAACACGAACCAATCAAAATGGCCCAAAAGAATACGGCTTTAGAGGGAATGCTAGAAACTACGATTTGAATCGGGATTTTATAAAATCGGACACCAAAAATGCGAGAACTTTTGCAAAAATATTTCATTTAGTGCAACCAGATGTTTTTATCGACAACCACGTGAGCAATGGAGCAGATTATCAATATACCCTAACACATTTGTTTACGCAGCATAATAAATTAGGTGGTGCGCTTGGTCATTTTATGCAATCTAAAATGATGCCATCACTAGAGCAAAAACTAGAAGCTAAGTCTTGGGACATTACACCTTATGTTAATGTGTTTAATCGCACACCAGATAGAGGATTTACCCAGTTTTTAGATACACCAAGATATTCTACAGGTTACACCACCTTATTCAACACTCTGGGAATGATGGTAGAAACACATATGCTCAAACCCTACAAACAACGTGTAAAAGGTACCTACGAATTAATGAAAAGCATGATTGAAATTACCGAAGAACACGGCGATAAAATTGCTCAACTCAGAAAGGAGCAAGCTGGAATTTGGTCAGCTGGGAAACGCTATCCCTTAACTTGGTCTGTTGATACCACAAAGTCATCAAATCTAAAATTCAAAGGCTACGAAGGCGAAATGATACCGAGTGAATTCACGGGAGCAAAACGTCTAAAATATGATAGATCCAAGCCGTTTACAAAAGACGTTAGCTATAAAAATTATTTCAAAGCAACAGATTCTGTCAATATCCCAAAGGCTTATGTCATTCCACAAGGTTGGCATAACGTTCTTGATTTATTAAGGTTGAACAATGTGAAATTGACCGAATTTACAAACGATACCACATTAACCGTGGAGTCCTATAAAATAGGCGCTTACGAAACCCGAACATCGCCTTACGAAGGTCATTATCCGCATTACGATACAACCATAAATACTTCAGAGGAAAATATAACTTTCAGAAAAGGTGATTATCTCATTTCCACGGACCAAAAAGCCGTACGTTATTTATTGGAAACTTTAGAACCAAAAGCTCCAGACTCATTTTTTAACTGGAATTTCTTTGATACCATTTTACAACAAAAAGAAGGCTTTTCACCTTATGTTTGGGAAGACAAAGCAGAGCAACTTTTGAAAGACAATCCTAAACTTCAAATAGAATACAATGTAAAAATCAGCTATGATGAAGATTTTGCCAACAATTGGTATGCACAATTAGATTGGTTGCATAAGCAGAGTAAACATTATGAGACGGCTCATTTGCAGTACCCTTTGTACCGGATCAATTAAAAACATGTTTTAAAATTCAATTTCTCTTGATTATAATCAGTTAACTAACACCTATATTAATGGTCTTTTAAAATATGAAACTTTTCAACAGATTATACATTAAGTAAGCCACACCTATCCAAAAAGTCAGCAACTTCATATACATAAAGTTTTAAAAAAAGAATCTAATAATTATTTTTCAACCCGATATGAACCTCTAATTGGTTTTAACTATTTTGTTATATTATTGAATTTCTAATAGTATAGTAGTCCCTACGCAGATGGTAAAATGTCTTAAATTAAAATAAACTACAATAGAATACGCGGTTAATTCCTTATCTTTAAAAGATAATTGTTTTATCATTTTAAATCATGGCATTAAACAACAAACCGCCAACATCCTTTTGGATTATAGCAACATTTGCTATTTTTTGGAACATCATGGAAATTTACTTCAGTTCGTTTGAAATAAACTATTTAGAAAGCAATATATCGCCCGAAGAATTTAATAGATTCCAATCACTTCCTGTTTGGTACATCATTGCCTTTCTTATTGCATTATTTTCTGAAATGCTAGGAAGTTTTATGCTTTTTATGAGAAAAAAGATTGCAAAACTGTTTTTTGCCATAGCACTAATAGTTTTGGTTTTTATAGAATTTTACTGGTTAATTTTTTTCGACATCAAAAACGTTTCAATTCTGTTCTCCATAGTTATCCCAATTATCGTAATTGCCATTGCAACGTTTTTGTATTTCTACAGTAAGTATAGCATTAAAAAAGGTTGGATAGATTAAAATCATTGTTAATATAGCAGTCACTCCTTATCGCTCGTTTACAACAAGCACATATCTTAAAACACCTAAAAAAATATCATATAATTATTTAAAAAACTTTGTAAAACCAATCAAAAAATAATATAATTTTGCTTAAAATTTTAATAGCGTTAAGCGCTCTAAATGAAAAAATACATTGTTGTAAATCAACCTGAAAAATGGAACTTTACAATTGATAACATCACCGTAATTTCCTCTCAAGATTATCTTACAAACCCGAAGTATGCCCAATTAAAAACCGCACGAATATTTAATCTGTGCAAGGACTACTCGTACCAATCCAAAGGCTATTACGTTTCGCTCTTGGCAGAAGCCAGAGGACATTTACCAATTCCGACTACAAAAAACATTGTAGATTTAAAGGCCTTAAAACTTGTTAGAATTGTGTCCGATGAGTTTGACGATGTTATTCAGCAAAGCCTTAAAAATATAAAATCGCAAGACTTTACTTTGAGTATCTATTTTGGGCAAAATGTAGCCCAAAAATACAAAAACCTAAGTGCACTTTTTTACAAGCATTTTCAAGTTCCATTTTTACGGGTAAATTTTAACCATACCACAAAATGGAACATACAGAGCATTAAGGCCATTTCAGAATCGGAAATTCCGGAAGAACATATGTCCAGTGTCCACGAATTTGCCAATCAATATTTTGCTAAAAAACGTTACGATACGGCTAAAGTGGCCAATTACGATTTTGATTTGGCGATTTTGGTCAACCCAAACGATCCTGCGCCTCCAAGCAACGCTAAAGCTTTAAAAAAGTTTATTGAAGTTGCTGAAAAAATGAACATCTATGCTGAGATCATTGAACCCAAGGATTTATCGCGCCTATCCTCTTTCGATGCTTTGTTTTTAAGACAAAGCACCGAAGTAAACAACGAAGCTTATACCTTTGCCAGAAAAGCACAGCAAGAAGGTATTGCCATAATCGATTACCCTGATGCGATTCTAAAATGCTGCAATAAAGTTTATATGGCAGAGGCCATGAACAACGCCAATATTTCAACGCCAAAAACAGTAATTGTACATAGTAATAACCGCAAGGCTGTATTGGAACAAACAGGATTGCCTTGTGTATTAAAAGCACCAGATTCTACATTTTCATTTGGAGTGAAAAAAGCAAAAACTAAAGCAGAATTTGATGTCTTGGTTACTGAAATGCTTAAAGAATCTGACTTAATAATCGCACAAGAATTTTGCCCTTCAGACTACGATTGGCGCATTGGCATTATTGATAATAAGCCATTTTACGCTTGTCGCTATTATATGGCAAAAGGCCATTGGCAGATTTACAACTGGAAAGCCGAAGACAAAAATGAACAAGATGGCAATGCAGATTGTTTACCTATTGAAGACGTTCCAAAAAACGTAATCGACATCGCTTTAAAATCGGCAAAATTGATGGGTTTAGGACTGTATGGCATTGACATTAAAGTGGTAGATGGCAAATTAATGGTTATTGAAATCAACGATAACCCAAACATCGATTTTGGTGTAGAAGATGACTATTATGGTGATTTGATTTACACCGAAATTCTTTCAGCATTAAAAAAACGACTCGACTAATCATGAAGAAGAAATATCACCTTTTTGAGGTTTACGGTGTTGAGCTCGAGTACATGCTCGTTAAAAATGACACGTTTAAAGTGGCCCCGAAAGTAGATGAACTTTTAACACTAAAAGCAGGCGAATTAAAAGCAGATATTGAAAATGGCGATATCGCCTGGAGTAACGAATTGGTTGCTCATGTCATTGAACTAAAAACCAATGGGCCAACAAAAAGTACCGATAATTTAGCCGCCAAATTTCATGACAATATTCTGGAAATCGATGCACTTCTAAAACCCTTAAACCTGCAACTATTAGGTTCTGCTGCGCATCCATTGATGAATCCAAACACAGACACCCAACTTTGGAAACACAGTTATAGCGAAGTCTATGCACTTTACAATACCATTTTTAATTGTAAAGGCCATGGTTGGAGCAACGTGCAAAGCACACATATTAACTTACCGTTTTATGACGATAAGGAATTTGAAAAACTACACGCTGCCATTCGTGTTATTCTACCTTTGCTCCCTGGATTGTGCGCAAGTTCGCCTATTTTGGAAGGTCAAATTACTGGGTTCAAGGATACGCGATTGGAATTTTACAAAACCAACCAAAAGGAAATTCCTGAACTAACAGGATTGGTAATTCCTGAACGTGTATTTTCAAAATTAGATTATTACACCACGATTTTTGAACCTATAAAACGCGCGATTAGACCTTACGACACCAATAAAATTTTAGACCAACACTTTCTAAATTCTAGAGGAGCCATTGCTCGTTTTGATCGCAATGCTATTGAAATTCGTTTAATGGATATTCAAGAATGTCCTAAAGCAGATATTGCCATTTGTGCTTTGGTGATTGAGGTTTTAAAAGCTTTAGTAAATAAGGAATTCTGTACGCTCCAAGCTCAAAAAGTATGGACAAAACAAGATTTGTCCGTTATTTTAAATGATGCCATAAAACATGGCGAAGGATCTAAAATTGAAAACAAACTTTATTTAAAATTATTTGGGTTAAATGATACTGAAACTGTAAACCAAGTTTGGAGACATTTGTATCAAACCGTAAAGCCGAAGTTGCATCAATCCCATCATAAGGCTATTGAAATCATTTTAAAAGAAGGCACGTTGTCAACTCGTTTACTTAAAGCTGTTGGCAACGATACGTCTGAAAAACATATCATTTCAGTATATCAACAGTTGCAAAATTGTTTAATAACCAACCAATTGTTTCACCCATGAAACTGGTTTTAACCTGTGAGCATGGTGGAAATGATATTCCAAATGCCTATAAAAATCAGTTTATGGATTCAACGGTTTTAAAAACCCATCGTGGTTTAGATTTAGGCGCGTTGGATTTGTTTGAGCATTTAAAACCTTTAGCTGATGCTTCTTTCTACAGAACAACAAGTCGCTTATTGGTTGAATTGAATCGTTCTTTATTCAGTAGACAGCTATTTTCAGAATTTAGCAAGAATTTCCCTCAAACGATTAAAAGAGAAATTCTAGCAAAGTATTATGTGCCCTATAGAACTGAAGTCGAACACAAAATTGCAGAATACATTAAAGCAAAACAACAAGTGATTCATCTTTCCCTCCATAGTTTCACACCAGAACTGAATGGAGATTTACGCCATGCCGACATTGGGTTACTCTTTGATTCCCGTAATAAAAAGGAACAAGAATTTTGCAAAAAAATGAAAGACACATTACTTCAACAGAAGCCAAATTTGAGTATCCGTTTCAATTATCCATATTTAGGAAAAGCAGATGGGTTTACCACATTTTTGAGAAAACAGTTTCCAACCGATTATTTGGGTATTGAGATTGAGGTTAATCAGAAATTTACGGATAAGAATAGTATGGAATTACAATTAAAAGAAACTATGTATAAAACAATTGATGGTTTGAAGTTAAAAGCTAATCCCTTTTAGAATCTTGATTTTGTAATCATTTGATGTTACCTTCTTTTTTTTCAGCTAAACTAGATTCGGTATGGCCTTACGCAAGTCATTCCGACAAACCCTTATCTCCAAATTTAATTTACACCAAAACCCGAATATTAGCATAACTATTTTCCATAGCTTCCTGAGAACCTTTTTCATCTAGCCATTCCACTTTAGTAATCCCCTCATTTTCTTCAGGAGAAAGTTGGCCTTCAAAGTTGGTTTTCATTTCAAACCAATAAGTCACTTTAATTTTATGTTTGCCGTTACGTTTAAAAATATGGTACGTAGTTGGTAATGGTTTAACAATTTTAAGGCCTTTTACACCTGTCTCTTCTTCCACTTCTCTTATCGCTGTTTCCTCAATTGATTCTTTACGTTCTGCTTTTCCTTTTGGCAAATCCCACTTGTCATTTCGGTAAATAAAGAGTATTTCGTTTTTGGAATTATAGACTTTTCCACCACCTGCAACTACATTTGGCAACAACTTCAAGAACTTTTTTAGAAGTTTGTCCGGATTTTTATGAATTAAATGTACCTCGTTTAAATCCGTATTATTCAAGGTTTTTATCACCTTACCAATATTCACGAATTTTAATAGAAAAGATTTAAAATCGGTTTCTTTACTTAGTTCTGTAGTTAAAATTATAGGTTTATCACCTACATAAATAGTGTACATCGTTTGGGTTTGTTTCAACTTTCCTTTTGTAAATTTATTATTTTTTACTGGAAAGTGTATGAAATGAAATTTATTTTCGATTAAAATTTCCCAACCTTTAAAAATCCTTATTTTTACATCATGATTTTTAACAAAGATACCGCTAAGCAAACCGCAGAAGTTTTATTGCAGATAAATGCTATAAAATTACAGCCCAACGATCCGTTCACATGGGCTTCTGGCTGGAAATCGCCAATATATTGCGACAATAGAATTGTACTCTCGTTTCCTCGTATTAGAAATTATATTAGAGAAACATTAGCTAGAGAAATCGAAGAACTCTACGGAAAACCAGACGTTATTGCAGGTGTAGCAACAGGCGCTATCGGTATTGGTGCTTTAGTGGCCGATTATTTGAATCTTCCTTTTGTTTACGTAAGACCAGAAGCAAAAAAGCATGGTCGCCAAAACCAAGTAGAAGGTTATCTTGAAAAAGGACAAACCGTTGTTGTCGTCGAAGATTTGATAAGCACAGGAATGAGCAGTCTCAACGCCGTAAAAGCCCTAAACGAAGCCGATGTCCATGTTAAAGGAATGGTTGCCATTTTCTCTTATGGCTTTGAAGTGGCTAAAAAGAATTTTGAAAACGCCAATGTGGAACTGCACACCCTTGGCAATTATGAAAACTTACTGGAACAAGCGGTAGAAACCTTTTATATCACTAAAGATCAACAAGACATTTTAGCACAATGGAATGCTAATCCTAGTCAATGGAACGCTAATTGATAATAACAAAGTTGTTGTGTTGTTTAGCTGTAAATTGTAAACCCAACAACAAATAACTTAATCATATAATAATGAAATTAGAATCGCCCAAAGTAACTTTAGATAAATCGCCAGAAGAAACCTTCAACTTTCTTTCCGATGTTAAAAATTTCGAAAAATTGATGCCAGAAAACATAAGTAAATTTGAAGTTTTAGAAAACGACAAGTTTCTTTTCGCATTAAAAGGTATGCCTGAAATTATCTTAAAGAAAAAAGAGGCGATCCCATTTAATAAAATTGTCTTAGGTGCCGCTGGTGGAAAATTGGACTTTGCCCTAATTGCTACTATAACGGACGTCGAAAACAATAAAAGTGATGTTAAATTAAATTTTGAAGGCGAATTCAATGCTATGATGGCAATGATGATTAAAGGTCCAATCAGTAAATTCATTGAAACCTTGGTTACCAATATGAAAACTGAGGTTTAGTACAACAACTTAATTTCCTTAAGGTCAAAAGTTTTAATAATCTCATCTTCCGTCCAGACTTGCAATTGTCCGCTATCTGTAATTCCTTTTATAATGCCAGGAAAGCTTTGATTGTTAAAATCACTGAATGTTGATGGTTTATCTTTTCTAAACAAGAGTTTTTCATATTCTGATTTAATATCAGTATGATTCTTAGCTTCTAGAATTTCAAAATAGGACTTTAGCTGATTCAAGACTTCTGAAAGCACTTCATCTTTATTATAAATAACTCCTGTTATCAAACTCATAGAGGATGCTTGGGGTAAATTGTTAAAGAATTTCTGATTCACATTTAGTCCAAACCCAATAATTGAACCTTGTAAAATATTGTTCTTAATGACATTTTCAATTAATATGCCGCATAATTTATACTCTGCTGACAAAATGTCGTTAGGCCATTTAATACGTAATTGAGGTATTTTGAAGGCACTTAATGCCTTATAAATTGCCAACGAAACCGCCATACTAATATAGAATTGCTCATTTAGATTTAGAAAACTTAATCGCTTAAACACACTTACAGTAAGGTTTTTACCCTTTTCTGCTTGCCATTTTGCACCCATTTGCCCTCGTCCTTTTATTTGCGTTTCCGCCACAACAACCGTATAATCACTAGGTAATGCAACAGATACCATATCCTTTAAATAGGTGTTGGTAGAGTCAATGGCATTAAGTTTGATTATATACATTTAACAGGCAATTTTATTTTATAGTTTTCTTATGACAATTAGGACTTACAAGAACTAAAAAAATAATAACTTTGCACAAAATTAATTCAATTTAATGACGAAAGAAAATACTAATGCTGACCAACTTATCACAACCATTATTGGTGGCATAGAAGAAGTTAAAGGAAAAGAGATTACAATTTTAGATTTAAGAGAAATAGAGAATACTGTTTGTGATTATTTTATTGTTTGCGAAGGTTCTTCAAATACGCAAGTCAACGCAATCGTCGGTTCCATACAAAAACAAGTTAGCAAAACACTTAAAGATAAACCTTGGCATGTTGAAGGTACTGAAAATGCCGAATGGGTTTTAATGGATTATGTTAATGTGGTAGTACATGTGTTTCAAAAACATATACGAGAGTATTACGACATTGAGAGTCTTTGGGGAGATGCTAAGACAACACAAATAGAAACAAGTTACTAAATAAAGATTACCGCGTATGCGGCAACAAGATGGCTAAAGACAATAAAAATTTAAACAAAAAACCGAAACTAAGTCCGTATTGGATTTACGGAATTATCATTGCTGTATTTCTATCTATTCAGATTTTTTCTGGCGGATTTGGAGGTTCAACAGGCACGCAAACCACGCCTGCGCAATTTTTAGAATATTTAAATCAAGGTGATGTTGCCAAAATTGAGATTGTAAATAAGAGAGAAGCTAGAGTTTTCTTAACTAAAGAGGCAAAAGAGCAAGCGCCTCATAAAAAAACCAAACCTAATTCCATAATTCCTTCTGTAACGCCTACACCGAATTACAAATTTGAATTTGGTGATCTTCAGAATTTTGAAAAGGAAGTGAATGAGGTCATTAAAGCCAATAACCTAGATACCGTACTTGTTTATGAAACCGAACAAAATGTGTGGGGAGATTTCCTATTAACCTTGTTACCATTTGTGCTCATCATTGGTGTTTGGATATTCATAATGCGTCGTATGTCTGGTGGTGGTGGCGGAGGCGCTGGTGGACAGATTTTCAATATTGGAAAATCCAAGGCCAAACTCTTCGACGAGAAAACAGATATGAAAACATCTTTCAAAGATGTTGCAGGTTTAGAAGGTGCTAAAGAAGAAGTCCAAGAGATTGTAGACTTCTTAAAATTTCCTGAAAAATATACGGCATTAGGCGGTAAGATTCCAAAAGGTGCCTTATTGGTAGGACCTCCTGGAACAGGAAAAACCTTATTAGCCAAAGCTGTCGCAGGCGAAGCAAAAGTGCCATTTTTCTCTTTATCTGGTTCAGATTTCGTGGAGATGTTTGTCGGTGTTGGTGCATCTCGTGTAAGAGACTTATTTAAGCAAGCTAAAGAAAAATCACCTTCAATTATTTTTATTGATGAGATTGACGCTATTGGTCGAGCAAGAGGAAAAAATAATATGTCTGGTTCTAACGACGAACGTGAAAACACTCTGAATCAACTCTTAACCGAAATGGACGGTTTTGGTACTAACACAAACGTCATTGTCATTGCTGCAACCAACAGAGCGGACGTTTTAGATAGCGCTTTAATGAGAGCTGGTCGTTTTGATCGTCAGATTTATGTGGACCTTCCGGATGTTAGGGAACGTAAAGAAATTTTTGAAGTGCATTTGCGTCCACTTAAAAAAGAAGAAACCTTAGATATCGATTTCTTAGCTAAACAAACGCCAGGCTTCTCTGGTGCTGATATTGCCAATGTTTGTAACGAAGCTGCTTTAATTGCCGCAAGAAAAGGCAAACAAGCCGTAAACAAACAAGATTTCTTGGATGCTGTTGATAGAATTATTGGTGGTTTAGAAAAGAAGAATAAAATTATAACACCTGCTGAAAAACGAGCCGTTGCGTTCCATGAAGCTGGTCATGCCACAGTGAGTTGGATGTTAGAACATGCTGCTCCTTTGGTAAAAGTTACTATTGTCCCAAGAGGCCGTTCTTTAGGTGCTGCATGGTATTTACCAGAAGAACGCTTAATTGTTCATCCTGAGCAAATGCTTGACGAAATGTGCGCTGCATTAGGTGGTAGAGCTGCTGAAAAAGTAATTTTCGATAAGATTTCGACAGGGGCTTTAAGCGACTTGGAAAAAGTGACCAAACAAGCGAGAGCCATGGTAACCGTTTATGGTTTGAGTGACAAAGTGGGCAACTTAACCTATTACGATTCTTCAGGACAATCTGAATATGGTTTCACAAAGCCGTATAGCGAAAAGACTGCAGAACTAATAGATAAGGAGATTTCCAATATTATTGAAGAGCAATATCAACGGGCCATCGAATTATTAAAAAACAATAAAGACAAACTTACCGAATTGGCTGAAGTACTATTGGATAAAGAAGTTATTTTTAAAGATAATCTCGAAAAAATCTTTGGAAAACGTGCTTTTGAACAGCCAGTAGTTCTTAAAGAAGAGGAAGAGTAAATCTTTTTACACAATCTTATAAAAAACTTAAATTGACCGAATGTTAATTTAAGTTTTTTTATATTTGGAAATCACACATATATCTGGATAAATAGCAAAAATTGAATGAGCTTATTTCGTAAATTCTTCGGAAAAAAGTCTGATGAGACTGAAGAACACATACCTAATCAAGAGCGTGGCAAATACATGCCAGAAGTTAAGCTACCTGTAGATGAACGTTTTACCATTAACTTTAAAGCCAATGGTGGTAAATTTTTGTATTGTGAAAATTTTGATGAAGTAAAGGAGAGTTTTAATGCGATACTTGATGAAAACAATTGGCAGAATGATAAAGTCTTTTTATTCGATCAACGCTTATCAGACTTATTTAAAGGTTTTGACCTAAATACAACCAAAAAACTTTCGGAAAGCACCTATTTTTTATCCACTTGCGAATATTTAATTTCAGATGATGGTTCGTTATTGATATCTTCAAATCAAATTGCTGAAAAAAAATTAATAGAATTACCAGACCACTTCATTATTTATGCTACAACGAGCCAGTTTGTAGAAACCATTGGTGAAGGTCTCAAAGGTATCAAAGCAAAAAGTAAAGCGACAATACCAACCAATATCACGACCATAAAGCATTTTAAGACTGCTGACGACAAAGACTTTCTAACTTATGGAAGTAGTTCAAAGAATTTGTACCTACTTCTACTAGAAGATTTATAATGAAAGAATTAGCGATAAGAGCCTTTTCTGGTGCAATCTATGCCGCCTTGTTAATAGGTTCACTTTTTTTTCAACACGCTTCAATTGTCTTAATTGGAATATTTGGTATCATTGCCCTATTCGAACTCAGCAATCTTATAAAGCAAAAATCAAATATTCAATACTTAATTTTTGTTCTTATTTATGGTGGATTTTGGTATTTCTGTTTGCAGAATCCAAATCTAACGGAAAGTGATAAGGCGATTCAAATTTTAATGGTCATTACTATATTTGTAAATCTTATTTTAATCAAGGATTTGTTTACTTCAAAGAAAATTCCACTATTTGAATCTAAACGCTATATCGTCTCTACCTTTTATTTAACTAGCGGTTTTGTGTTTATACTTTTGATTGCTAACTTCCATAATGCATTTACACCATTGTTGCTATTGGGAGGATTGATTTTGATGTGGGTCAACGATAGTGCGGCTTACTTGGTTGGAAAGAATTTTGGCAAACAGAAATTGTTTCCGAGCATCTCACCTAAGAAAACGGTTGAAGGCTTTTTGGGCGGTTTATTTTTTGCTTGTATATCGAGTTATTTTATCGCTACATACACAGAAACACTCAATTTTAATTCTTGGTTAATTCTGGCTATTATTATTAGTGTTTTTGGTACGCTCGGTGATTTAATCGAATCGAAATTTAAACGCCAAGCTGGTGTGAAGGATAGTGGCGTTATAATGCCAGGACATGGAGGACTTCTAGATAGATTAGATAGTCTTATATTTGCGGCACCATTTGTTTATTTATTTTTAAGAATTTCAGGTCATGTTTCATAAAGAAGGTCATAAAATTATATTCGTAACCCTTGTCATTGTTGTGGGTTCATTTTTTTTAATCGATGAATTCATTAGTAATGAGTGGCTTCGAAAAGGCCTAATGCTGGCTATTTTAGTGTTTTTCATTTTAATTTTACAATTTTTTAGAAATCCAAAACGGAAGACACATGCTAATGAGAAGCAAGCCTTATCACCTGTAGATGGGAAAGTTGTGGTGATTGAAGAGGTATTGGAAACTGAGGTTTTTAAAGATAAACGTATTCAGGTATCCGTTTTTATGTCTCCTATAAATGTGCACGTTACCCGCTACCCTATTTCCGGAAATGTGAGTTACAGTAAGTACCATCCCGGAAAATATTTGGTAGCTTGGCATCCCAAATCCAGTCTGGAGAATGAACGTACTACGGTCGTTGTGGAAAACGAGAGTTTTGGTAAAGTTTTGCATCGCCAGATTGCTGGAGCCTTGGCAAAACGCATTGTTAACTATGCCGTAGTAGATACTAAAGTAGAGCAAGGAACAGATTCCGGATTTATAAAATTTGGGTCTCGCGTAGATTTATTATTACCTTTAGATGCCGACATTAAAGTAGAGCTCAATCAAAAAGTTAGAGGTGGCGAAAGTGTTATTGCAGAAATGAAGTAAAATGACTTCCGAGGAATTAGATATAGAATTTAATACAGCTGTAGATCGTGTAAATGACCATACTGAGCCGTTTCCTGCTGATTTTTTATTACGCCTCTATGCTTATTTTAAGAAAGCAACCAATAATTATGATCGGCCTAGTAGTCGTAAACCCATAATTAATGCATTTAAAACCAATGCCCTTTTCCAAGTAAAAGATATTACAGAAGACCAAGCTAAACAAGAATATATTGATTTGGTGAATAATTATTTTTTGTATCGGAAGTAATTAAAAAATTGTATATAAAGCATTAATTCCAATCCCCTTCATTCTTACTTGATAATCATCATCTATGCTCAGATTTAATGCGTAATAATTTATATCTAAGGCATAACGTCCTAAAAAGTTTAAACCAATTCCGAAATATCCACCAGAATTACTCGTTTTCTCTCGATTAGCTCTTGACCTAAAATCATAGTCTCTTGAGGAAGTAGGCACCTCACTTACTTGAGTACTATAATCTGTGCTTAAAATAACATTTTGTGTATATGCCAAATGTGCATATATTTCTATTTTATCATTTATATCAAAATAGCGTCTAACACCTAGTGGAATTTGAATAAAAGAATATAATATATATGATGACACGTCAAAATTTGCAACACTCGGTTCTGAAAAATTTTTATCTCCTTCTATCTGAGATACATTTTGATAATTAAGTGCAATAAATCCGCTCCAATTATTTTGGTCAAATGGTAAGCGAACTTCCGCTTCTACCCCAAGAGAGAAGTTATTATTGGTTTTATAATTATCTATACCTTCATAATTTCTGACAACATCTTCTCCTTGAGGATTACCAGAAAAAGGGGGTATACTATAAGAAAGAACGTACGAACTTGCATTTTCATTGTTTAGACTGGAGTTTAAA
Organism: Winogradskyella forsetii; assembly: GCF_013394595.1. Classification (GTDB taxonomy): domain Bacteria; phylum Bacteroidota; class Bacteroidia; order Flavobacteriales; family Flavobacteriaceae; genus Winogradskyella; species Winogradskyella forsetii. Next base: position 841,500 of record NZ_CP053348.1, on the reverse strand, counting down.
TTAAGGCCACCGCTAAGTCTAAAACTTATTTTAGGTCTAGTTCTTTGAATGTGAAAATTAAGATACTCGATTCCATAACATTGATTAACTTCAGAAAAAAATTCTGATAAATTGGTGCTATTATATCTTAGATTGGAGTAATCATCTAAACTGAAATCATCGCATTTAAAATTATCGTATAGTTGTTTTTTAAACTTAGCATTTTCTTTTATTATATTGTTTTCGTCAACCGTTTTTTTATAATCTAAGAAAACTAGATCATTACTCTTTTCATAGAAAAAATAATATTTACCATTAGTATAAAGCTCGTATAAATCGGACTGAGAGTCTACCAAGACCTTTAACAAAAAAATATTAGTGCGCAACTGCAAATCTTCATAAAGTGGCCCAATAAGTTTTTTATTAACTGTATGTCTTCTATAAAAATTATCCGTATCATAAATCCTGAATTCTTTGAGTTGACTTGATGTCAAGGTTTCTTCAGATGAGTCATCAGTTAATCTGTAAGTAATAAATTCTGGATTTTTTTTCCAATCTAAATTCTTTATAAAACACTCAATTTTGTTATTAGAATTATCAATCAAATATCCTTTTTGAAAATTAACTTGGGCATGACTTAATAAAAGAAAAGGCACAAAAAGTAAGGATAGTAAATATTTCATACAGATTTGTTTAGACATTATAAATAAATAAAATTTTCGGGAATTTGCCAAAAGTAATTTGATCAATCTCGAATCAAAGGCATCGTAGAACAACGCAATAGACCTTCTTGCTTTGCTATTTCTGCATAAGGGACTTCTTCTACTGTAAATCCTTTTTCTCGTAGCCACGCATTTAATCTAGTAAAGTTTTTTTCAGAAATTACGACATCTTCAGAAATTGAAAACACATTACTATTCATCTGGTACATTTCCTCTTTTGTGATTTCGAAAACATTGTCTTTCCCGAAGAAATCCAGTAACCATTCATATTCCTTTTCAACCAAAAATCCGTTTTTATGAAGTATGGCCTTATCTTTTCCAACCGGCTGAAAACAACAATCCAAATGCAATGCATTCTCCTTAGGATCTGTATTTGACTTTCTCAATTCGAATGCTTTTACCGTTTTATTGGGGAATAATTCTTGAATCGCCATAACCGCATCCATATTAGTACGAGCAGTAATATAATCTGAATAATCATCGCCGGAATAGGTGCCAATAAAAATATAATCGTTCCATGGCATCACATCACCTCCTTCTACATGGCATTCTTCTGGCAACACAATAATGTTCTCCTCTCCTATTTGATCTAACACATGCTGAATGGCTTCATACTCGCGTTCACGGTCTGGTAAAATATTAGCTTTGATCAATTTATCTTCAATTACAAAAGCAATGTCCCGAGAAAATATTTGGTTATAATCTTGAATGACTTTCGGTCTATAGACGGCAACATCATATTTCTTAAACACGGCTGCCACAGCTTCCATTTCCTTAACCATATCACTTTCTTTTGGATAGGTGCCAGCTTTGATATGCTGAATGGATTTAGGGTCATAGGCGTCTGCTATGGATGGAATTGCGCCAACACTTTCTGCTGTTCCCAGAATGACGGCTTTTAATCTAGAGGTTTCGTTCTGTATGTTTAACTTCATAAAAATGATAATAAAAAAAGCTCCATATAAAGTATGAAGCTTTTATTGACATATAAAATTCAATTACCTTTTATCAATGGATTTAAACGGTCTTAGCGTTTCACCTATATATAGTTGTCTTGGTCGTCCAATAGGTTCTTTACGCATGCGCATTTCTCTCCATTGCGATATCCAACCCGGTAAACGCCCCATAGCAAACATCACGGTAAACATTTCTACTGGGATGCCCATAGCGCGATATATAATGCCTGAATAGAAATCGACATTAGGATATAATTTTCTTTCCACAAAATACGGATCTTCCAAGGCTTCTTTTGCTAAACCTTTAGCGATATCCAAAATTGGATCTTCAACACCTAAATCTCCCAATACTTCGTCTGCAGCGACTTTTATAATCTTCGCTCTTGGGTCAAAATTTTTGTAAACGCGATGACCAAAGCCCATTAAACGGAAAGGATCATTCTTATCCTTGGCCTTTGCCATATATTTTTTAGTATCTCCACCATCGGCTTTTATAGCTTCCAGCATTTCTAAAACGGCTTGGTTAGCACCACCGTGAAGTGGTCCCCAAAGTGCAGAAATTCCTGAAGCCAAAGATACAAAGAGACCTGCATGCGAGGAACCTGCAATTCTTACCGTTGATGTAGAACAGTTTTGTTCATGATCGGCATGAAGAATTAAAAGCTTATCCAATGCATTTACTAAAATTGGATTTTGTTCGTAATCACCACTTGGGCTTTTAAACATCATTTTTAATAAATTCTCTACATAGCCTAATTTATTGTCACCATAATCCAACGGTAACCCGTTCTTTTTACGCATAGTCCAAGCTACCAATACTGGAAACTTTGCTAATATTCTTACAATAGCTTTGTACATTTCCTCTTCTGAGCTGACATCTACGGAGGATGGATAAAATGCTGTAAGCGCACTAGTTAAAGAAGACAACACGCCCATTGGATGTGCAGATTTTGGAAAAGCATCTAAAATCTTTTTGATATCATCATCTACAACCGAATGATCTTTAATATCCTTGTCAAATTTATTTAATTGGTCTTGCGTTGGTAATTCCCCGAAAATCAATAAATAGGCGACTTCTAAAAAACTAGCTTTTTCTGCTAATTCTTCAATCGCATAACCTCTATATCTTAAGATGCCTTTTTCGCCATCGAGAAATGTAATCGCACTTTCACAACTGCCTGTATTTTTATAACCTGGATCTAAGGTAATCACACCTCCTGTTGAACTTCTTAAACTTTTTACATCAATAGCGACTTCGTTTTCTGTTCCTGTTATTATAGGAAAATCATAGGTTTCACCATTAATTTCTAATGTAGCTTTATCTGACATGCTTGTTATTGTATTTATAAATTAGTAAGAATCGTAAATTTACAAAATCTCAAACGATTTCGAAAGTAGATTTATAACGGTTTTAACATTTATAAAGACTTCTATTTTATTGTTTCAACTTTTCAACATAAAAGCTAAAAAATCATGTTATTTTTGCCCTTATTTTAAAATTATGAAGTCATTTATATTGTTAATCATTTTCTTGATTACCAGTTTTAAAAGTATTAATGCGCAAATTGTTAATGTGGAATCGTTACGGCGTATCTCGGATACCTCTAAATGGTCTGGTGCGGCAAATTTGGATATCAGTCTTATAAAAAATACACAATCCATTTTTAAGATTACCAATAAAATTAGGCTTCAATATAACACAGAGAAAAACCTCTACCTTTTTATTAACGATTTAAAACTGGAACAGATTGAGGATAATTCTTTTGTAAACAAGGGTATTCAGCATTTAAGATATAATAGAAAAATCATAGAGCGCTTAAAACTTGAAGTTTTTGCCCAAAGTCAATACGATGCTATTTCCGATATCAAATTCAGAGGCTTATTAGGTATTGGCCCACGTTTTAAACTCTCTAAAAGTCAGGATTATCGGTTTTATTTAGGCACACTTTTAATGTATGAACATGAAGAATCTTCTGATAGCAACACCAAAATATTACGGGATGTTAGAGGAAGCGCCTATTTTTCTTGTAGTCTGTATCCTTTGGAACATATATCTCTAGTGAGCACCACCTATTACCAACCTTTATTGAAACAATTCTCTGATTTTAGAATTTCCAATGAAACCTCTTTGGGTATTAAGGTTTTAAAAAACTTACTCTTTAAAACCACCTTTACCTATAACTTTGATGCGAATCCAATTATAGGCATTCCAAAAACACAGTATGAGTTGACTAATGGGATTGTTTATACGTTTGATTGATGGGAACAAAAAAACCATCTGAGATAATAATATCAGATGGTTTTAAATTTCTTAGCGAATTCAATCCTACTTCACCTTAAAAGCATTCGCTCCAGGGAAATAAGCCACATCGCCTAATTCTTCTTCAATGCGTAATAACTGGTTGTATTTTGCCATACGATCACTTCGTGATGCAGAACCTGTTTTTATCTGTCCTGTATTTAAAGCGACCGCTAAATCTGCAATCGTATTATCTTCTGTTTCACCAGATCTGTGAGACATTACAGAGGTGTAACCAGCGTTGTGTGCCATGTTTACAGCTGAAATAGTTTCGGTCAAGGTACCAATTTGGTTCACTTTAATTAAAATAGAGTTTGCTATGCCGTTTTCAATACCACGAGATAAACGCTCTACGTTAGTTACAAATAAATCATCACCTACTAATTGTACCTTATCGCCAATTTGTTCGGTAAGGTCTTTCCAGCCGTCCCAATCATTTTCGTCCATACCATCTTCAATTGAAATGATAGGGTATTTTGAAGCTAATTCAGCTAAATAGCTTGCTTGTTCCTTACTGGTTCTTACCACACCTTTATCGCCTTCAAATTTTGTATAATCGTAAGCTCCATCAACATAAAATTCTGCTGCAGCACAATCTAAAGCAATTTTAATATCTTCACCGAATTTGTAACCTGCCTTTTCAACCGCATTTTTTATGGTATCCAGAGCATCTTCCGTTCCGCCTGGTAAGTTTGGTGCAAAACCACCTTCATCACCTACAGCCGTACTAAGATTTCTATCGTGTAATACCTTTTTAAGGTTATGGAAAATCTCGGTACCCATTTGCATGGCATGTGTAAAGTTTTTTGCCTTTACAGGCATAATCATAAATTCTTGGAATGCAATTGGCGCATCACTATGGGAACCACCATTAATGATGTTCATCATTGGTAGCGGTAAGGTGTTTGCAGAAACGCCTCCAACATATCTGTATAATGGCATTCCTAATTCGTTAGCAGCAGCCTTAGCAACTGCAAGAGACACACCTAATATAGCGTTAGCTCCTAATTTCGATTTGTTTTTTGTACCATCTAAATCTATCATCATTTGATCGATAGCATTTTGGGCAAAAACTGATACGCCAACTAATTCTTGAGCTAGAACCCCGTTCACATTCTCTACGGCCTTTAAAACTCCTTTGCCCATGTAGGCATCACCACCATCTCTTAACTCAACGGCTTCATGCTCACCAGTGGATGCACCAGAAGGTACAGCAGCTCTTCCCACGATGCCGTTTTCTGTAGTGACATCTACTTCTACAGTTGGGTTTCCTCTGGAATCTAAAATTTGTCTTGCGTGTACATTAATTATAAAACTCATTATTTTTTGGTATTAGTTATCTTTAATATTTTGAATAAAAGGGATGAATACTTGAACCTGTTGAGTATAACGACCCCTTTAGGTTACCCAAATTTACGAAAATCTATAGCTTTCAACCTAACAAAAATCATATTTCCGATTATTATTTACTATAATGTTTTCGTAAAATAAAAAACGCAACAAAACAAGAGTTTTATTACGCTTTCGATATTTCATCTTACAAGCTATGATTTGATTTTCATCTGCTCTATAAACTGATCAAAAAGGTACAGTGAATCATTTGGTCCAGGACTTGCTTCTGGATGATACTGAACAGAGAAACAGTTTTTATTCTTCATCTTTAAACCGGCCACTGTATTGTCGTTTAAATGTACGTGTGTAATTTCAATGTCGTCATTTGCTTCGGTTTCTTCTCTATTGATAGCAAATCCATGGTTTTGAGAAGTGATTTCGCCTTTTCCCGTAACTAAATTCTTTACAGGATGATTGATACCTCTATGACCATTGTGCATCTTATAGGTTGAAATTCCATTGGCTAAAGCTATCACTTGATGACCTAAACAAATACCGAACAACGGTTTGTTTTTAGAAATTATGGTTTTCGTTAAATCAATAGCCTCTGATAACGGCTCTGGATCGCCAGGTCCGTTAGACAAGAAATAACCATCTGGATTGAAGGCTTCCAACTCTTCGAATTTTGCATTGTACGGAAATACCTTAATGTAAGCATCTCGTTTAGCTAAGTTTCTAAGAATGTTCTTTTTGATCCCAATATCTAAGGCCGCAATTTTATAGGTTGCATTTTCATCGCCAACAAAATAGGGCTCTTTGGTTGAGACTTTAGAGGCTAGCTCTAATCCTTTCATTGAGGGAAATTCTGCCAACTGTTTTTTAAGTGCCTCAATATTGTCAACTTCTGTTGTGATCACGGCATTCATGACACCATGATCTCTAATGTAGCTTACCAAAGCCCTTGTATCTACATCGGCAATGGCCAAGGTATTGTGTTTTTCGAAAAATTCTTCTAAAGAGGCATCTGCAGCTGGTCTGGAATAATTAAAACTGAAGTTTTTACAAATTAAACCTGAAATTTTAATATCATCAGATTCAACTTCGTCTGTCTTTGTACCGTAATTACCAATATGAGCATTGGTAGTTACCATTAATTGACCGTAATAAGAAGGGTCCGTAAATATCTCTTGATAACCCGTTGTCCCTGTGTTAAAACAGACTTCGCCAAATGCCGAACCTTCTTTTCCTATAGACTTACCATGAAAAATCGTTCCATCTGCGAGGAGGATTAAGGCTTTTTTTCTTTGTTTGTATTTCATGTGTTCGTTTGTTGTAAAAATGTTAGTACTGAAACAAGTTCAGCATAAATTTTTTAGTTTTTAGAGACCTCACATATTTTGGCTTCAACTTCGCTCAGCCACCATAAAACCTATGAGGTCTTTAGCGTATGACTCGCGTTAAGGATTGAACGGTTTGTTTGAGCTCCTCGCAGAGAGCGAGTAGTGAAAGCCTGACCCTGACATTTCCGTCAGGGTAACGCCCAAATTATCAATCTTTAATTCACACTTCGACTACGCTCAGTGCTACGCAAAATTCCAAAAAAAAAGGATAAACTGAAACAGTTTATCCTTTATAGTTATCAATGCTTATTAACACTCGATAATCGAGATTTGAACAATATAAAAAACGATGTCAAATTTTTACCGCTTCTGGTTTCAAATTGTATTCGTTTTTTTTCTAGCATTTCTATTCTTCTTCGTTTGAAGCTTTAGTTTCGGTAGGTGCAGGTGCAGCAGCTTTTGCTTTACTTCCTCCTCTTCTACTTCTACGTGTTTTCTTCTCTGGTTTAGCAGCTGAGTAAAGTTCGTTATAATCCACTAACTCTATCATAGCCATATCAGCGTTATCACCTAATCGGTTTCCTAATTTGATGATACGTGTATATCCACCTGGACGATCACCAATCTTTGGCGCTACATCTCTAAATAATTCTGCAACAGCATCCTTTTGTCTAAGTTTAGCCATTACTATACGTCTATTATGCGTCGTATCTGCTTTAGATTTTGTAATCATTGGTTCAACAAACTGCTTTAAAGCTTTTGCCTTAGCTACTGTTGTGTTAATACGTTTGTGCTCAATTAATGAACAAGCCATATTAGCTAACATTGCTTTTCTGTGTGCTGTTTGTCTTCCTAAATGGTTAAATTTTTTTCCGTGTCTCATGACTTTTTTATTATCATCTTGCTACCAAACTCTTTTGAGGAGCAAAATATGATTATTAATTTAATTTTAGATTTACGATTTTAGATTTACGATCAGCGATTCTGAGAATCTCCAATCGTAAATCGTATATCAAAAATCCTTAGTCTTTGTCTAATTTATATTTACTTAAATCCATTCCGAAGTTTAACCCTTTTACATTCACTAGTTCTTCTAGCTCAGTTAAAGACTTCTTACCGAAGTTTCTGAATTTCATTAAATCATTTTTGTTGAATGATACTAAATCACCTAAAGTATCTACTTCTGCAGCTTTCAAACAATTAAGCGCACGTACGGAAAGATCCATATCAACTAATTTAGTCTTCAATAGTTGTCTCATGTGAAGTGATTCTTCATCATAAGTTTCTGTTTGTGCAATTTCATCAGCTTCAAGAGTGATACGCTCATCTGAGAATAACATGAAGTGGTGAATTAATATTTTAGCGGCTTCAGTTAAAGCATCTTTAGGATTGATTGATCCGTCAGTCAAAATTTCGAAAACTAATTTTTCGTAATCCGTTTTTTGCTCTACACGAAAGTTTTCAATACTATACTTTACATTCTGAATCGGTGTAAAAATTGAATCTGTAAAGATCGTTCCAATTGGTGCAGATGCTTTTTTGTTTTCTTCTGCAGGAACATAACCTCTTCCTTTTTCAATAGTCAATTCCATATTGATGTTTACTTTAGGATCTAAGTTACAGATAACTAAATCTGTATTTAATACTTGGAAACCAGAAATAAACTTCTGAAAATCACCAGCTGTAATTTGATTTTGTCCAGAGATAGAAATTGTAACCGTTTCGTTATCGATTTCATCAATTTGACGCTTAAAGTTAACTTGCTTTAAGTTCAAAATCATTTCAGTAACATCTTCAACTACACCAGAAATTGTAGAAAACTCATGATCTACTCCTTCTATTCTAACTGAAGTGATTGCAAAACCTTCTAAAGAAGATAATAATACTCTTCTCAAAGCATTACCAACCGTTAATCCATATCCTGGTTCTAAAGGTCTGAATTCGAATTTACCTTCGAAATCAGTAGAATCAATCATGATTACTTTATCTGGTTTCTGAAAATTTAATATTGCCATATTGTCTTCGTTTTAATTGTTATTCAGTTGCGCGATTTATAAGTTTGAAGAGCACTAATAAATCCTTTGGCCAAATACCAATGTGATTAGTTATTATTTAGAGTAAAGTTCAACGATGAATTGCTCGTTGATTTGTTCCGGAATCTGAATTCGCTCTGGAATAGCAACATACGTTCCTTCCATAGATCCTGTATTCCAAGTAATCCATTCGTAAACATTGCTAGAATTAGCTAAAGAATTTTGAATCGCTTCTAAAGATTTAGATTTTTCTCTAACACCTACAACATCACCAGCCTTTAATTGGTAAGAAGGAATATTTACCTTTTCGCCATTCACCGTAATGTGTCTGTGAGATACTAATTGTCTTGCGCCGCTTCTTGAAGGGGAAATACCCATTCTGTAAACGACATTATCTAAACGAGATTCACATAACTGAAGTAATACTTCACCTGTAATTCCTTTAGAGGCCGTTGCTTTTTTGAACATGTTTCTGAATTGCTTTTCTAATATACCATATGTATATTTCGCTTTTTGCTTCTCCATTAACTGGATAGCATATTCAGATTTTTTACCACGACGACGGTTATTTCCGTGCTGTCCTGGAGGATAGTTTCTTTTTTCGAAGGCTTTATCGTCTCCGAAGATCGCTTGTCCGAATTTACGGGCGATTTTAGTTTTAGGACCAGTATATCTTGCCATTTTAAATTTGTTTTGAGAGTGATTATAGAATTAAGGTCTTAATCTTATCCTTCTACAACCGTTAGCCTCTCGGTTGATACTTGTTAATATTTTTTTCAGTCTGCAAATTTACACAAAAAATTAATATCACTTGAGTTTCAAGTGATATTAATTTTAAGTAATAATTTTAAATTTTCTATACAAGATTTAAATAAATCTGAAATCAAAAATCCAAAATCTTAAATTTTTATACTCTACGTCTTTTAGGAGGACGACAACCGTTATGTGGCATTGGAGTTACATCGATAATTTCTGAAACTTCAATTCCTGCGTTGTGAATAGATCTGATAGCAGATTCCCTACCGTTTCCAGGTCCCTTCACGTACGCTTTTACTTTCTTTAAACCAGCTTCTTTAGCTACACCTGCAGCATCTTCTGCAGCTAATTGTGCAGCGTAAGGGGTGTTCTTTTTAGAACCTCTAAAACCCATTTTTCCTGCTGATGACCAAGAAATAACGTCACCTTTTTTATTTGTTAAAGAAATGATGATGTTGTTGAACGACGCTGTGATATGCGCTTCTCCAATTGCATCAACTATAACTTTACGTTTTTTAGTACTTGCCTTTGCCATGTTTACTTTTAGTTTTTAGTATTAGTTTAAAGTCGCTAGAATCCTAAACCGTTAAATTTCAAACAGATTCTTTCCAACGTCTAAAGACTAAAGACTATTTATTATTTAGTTACTTTCTTCTTGTTAGCAACCGTTTTTCTTCTACCTTTTCTTGTACGAGAGTTGTTCTTAGTACGTTGTCCTCTTAATGGAAGACCAGATCTATGACGAATACCTCTGTAACATCCAATATCCATTAATCGCTTAATGTTCATTTGGATTTCCGAACGTAATTCACCTTCGATTTTAAATGATCCCACAACCTCACGAATCGCTCCGATTTCGTCGTCAGTCCAATCTTGTACTTTAGTGCTTTCGTCAACTTTAGCTTCAGCTAAAATTTCTTTCGCTCTACTTCTACCTACACCGTAGATATAAGTTAAAGAGATCACTCCTCTTTTTTGTTTTGGTATGTCTACACCTGCAATTCTTGCCATAATTTACCCTTGTCTTTGTTTGAATCTAGGATTCTTTTTGTTAATGACGTAAAGTCTACCTTTTCTGCGCACTAATTTACAGTCTGCGCTTCTTTTCTTTACTGATGCTCTTACTTTCATAATTTGCGATTTACAATTTACGATTTACGATTCTAGAATTTTAATTCTGAAATCGTAAATCTAAAATCTAAAATTTTTAGTATCTATATGTTATACGAGCCTTCGTTAAATCGTAAGGACTCATTTCTAATTTTACTTTATCTCCAGGTAATAACTTAATGTAATGCATACGCATTTTACCAGAGATATGTGCGGTCACTATGTGACCATTTTCTAATTCAACACGAAACATAGCATTTGATAATGCTTCTATAATTGTTCCGTCTTGTTCTATTGCTGCTTGTTTTGCCATAATATATGTTTAGTATTCAGTCTTTAAATTGCAAATACCTTGCCTGATTTTTAAAGCCTGACATTCTAATGTTTTCTCTTATTGCGCAACCGCTTTTCTGTTCTTACCTGTCTTCATCAATCCATCATAATGCTTATTCAATAAATAAGAATTAATCTGTTGCATGGTATCAATCGCTACACCAACCATAATTAAAAGTGATGTACCACCAAAGAACAATGCCCAACCTGGTTGTACGTTCATTAATTTCATAACAAACGCTGGAAAAATAGCTACCAATGCTAAGAATATAGAACCTGGTAAGGTGATTTGGGACATTATTTTGTCTAAATACTCAGAGGTTTCAGAACCAGGACGTATACCCGGAATAAATCCACCACTACGTTTAAGATCATCTGCCATTTTGTTAGTCGGTACTGTAATTGCCGTATAGAAATACGTGAATATTATAATTAATAAAGCAAAGACTAGATTATACCAAAATCCAAACATATCTGAGAAGTTAGACTGCATCCAAATTCCTGCACTCGTGTCTTTTAACCAAGAGGATTCTCCAATTAAACCCGGAACAAACATAATCGCTTGTGCAAAGATAATTGGCATTACACCAGAAGCATTAAGCTTTAATGGTAAAAACTGACGTGATCCAAATGCATTCTTTTCGTAACCGCCAGAAGCGGTTCTTCTTGCATATTGTACAGCAACCTTTCTTACTGCCATAACCAAGAATACTGATGCTAATATGATTAAGAACCAGATAACCAATTCTATTAATATCATCATAAATCCACCATTACCGCCTTCAAGTCTAGAATACATATTCTGAACAAACGATTGAGGTAATGTAGCAATGATACCCACCATAATTAATAATGAAATACCATTACCAATCCCTTTATCAGTAATTTTTTCTCCTAACCACATGGCGAATACACAACCAGTTACTAGAATAATTACCGATGAGAAGTAAAAAATATTTTCACTAAAACCAGGCACTAATAAAACGCTCATAGAACTTGCTCCAGATAATGCAGGAATACTCGCTAAATAACCAGGCGCCTGTACTAAACAAATACCAATAGTTAACCAACGTGTAATTTGGGTAATTTTCTTTTGCCCACTAGCACCTTCTTTCTGAAGTTTCTGTAAATAAGGAATCGCAATACCCATTAACTGAACTACAATGGAAGCCGAAATATAAGGCATAATACCTAAAGCAAACACAGAGGCATTAGCAAATGCACCACCTGTAAAAGCGTTTAGTAATCCTAAGATTCCACCATCCATACCAGCCTGTAAACCACCTAAAGCATCAATATTGATACCAGGTAGTACAACCTGAGCACCAAAACGATAAACCAAAAGTAAACCTAAGGTTAGCATAATTCTATCCTTAAGTTCTGTGATTTTCCAAACGTTTTTTAATGTTTCTATTATTTTCATCCTATAATCTTATAAAGTTACAGCTTCACCACCAGCAGCTTCAATAGCAGCTTTTGCCGTAGCAGTAAATTTATGAGCAGTTACTGTTAATTTTGTTTTTAACTCTCCTCTACCCAAGATTTTTACTAGCTCATTTTTACCAGCTAATCCCATAGATACTAAAGATTCAAAATCAACACTATCTTTAATTTTCTTTTCATCTACTAACTGTTGTAAAGTATCTAGGTTTATACCTTGATATTCTACTCTATTAATATTAGTAAATCCAAATTTAGGAACACGTCTTTGTAAAGGCATTTGACCACCTTCAAATCCTAATTTCTTAGAATAACCAGAACGCGACTTAGCACCTTTGTTACCACGTGTTGCCGTACCACCTTTACCAGATCCTTGTCCACGTCCAATACGTTTTCCTTGACTTTTTACTGAACCTTTTGCAGGTTTTAAATTACTTAAATCCATTTTTAAGTTATATTTTTAAGCTTCTTCTACAGAAACTAAATGTTCAACTTTCTTAACCATACCAAGAATACTTGATGTAGCTTCGTGCTCTTTTACTTGACCAATCTTATTAAGACCTAAAGCTTCCAATGTTAGCTTTTGTCTTTTAGTACGATTGATTGCACTTTTTACTTTAGTTACTTTAATCTTCTTTGCCATCTTGTCCTTGATTATCCGTTAAACACTTTTTCAAGTGAAATTCCACGTTCTTTAGCTACAGACTTAGCATCTCTTAATTGTAATAAAGCATCAAAAGTCGCTTTTACCACATTATGAGGGTTTGAAGATCCTTGAGACTTAGATAATACATCGTGTACACCTACTGCTTCAAGAACAATTCTTACCGCACCACCTGCAATAACTCCTGTACCAGGTGCAGCTGGAATGATGTTAACTCTTGCTCCACCATACTTACCTTTTTGCTCGTGTGGTATGGTTCCTTTAAGAATAGGAATTCTTACTAAGTTTTTCTTAGCATCTTCAACGGCTTTTGCAATTGCAGTAGCAACATCTTTAGATTTCCCTAAACCTTGTCCTACGACATTTGTTTCGTCACCTACAACAACAATTGCAGAAAAACCAAATGCTCTACCACCTTTTGTTACTTTAGTTACACGCTGAACGCCAACTAAGCGATCTTTTAATTCTAATCCGCCTGGTTTAACAAGCTCTGCGTTTTTATATTTTTGATACATAATGTCTTAAAATTTAAGTCCTGCTTCTCTAGCACCTTCTGCTAATGATTTTACTCTTCCATGATATAAGTAACCACCTCTATCAAAAGAAATAGTTTCAACACCAGCCTTCATAGCTTTTTCTGCAACAGACTTACCAACTAAAGCGGCAACTTCTGTTTTGTTTCCTTTAGACTTTGCAATGTCTTTATCTCTTGAGGATGCAGCAGCTAAAGTTTTACCAGTTACATCATCTACGAGTTGAGCATAAATTTCTTTATTACTTCTAAAAACAGCTAATCTTGGTTTTGTTTCAGTACCAGATACTACCTTGCGGATTCTGTTTTTTATTCTTGTTCTTCTTTCGTTCTTTGTCAATGCCATAACTTAATTATTAAGCTGATTTACCTGCTTTTCTTCTAATTTCTTCACCAACAAACTTGATTCCTTTTCCTTTGTAAGGTTCTGGTCTTCTAAAACCACGAATCTTTGCAGCTACTTGTCCAACCAATTGTTTGTCAAAAGACGTTAATTTCACTATTGGGTTTTTACCTTTTTCTGAAATTGTCTCCACCTTTACTTCTGGAGCAATATCCAAAACGATGTTATGAGAAAATCCTACAGCCAAATCCAATTTTTGTCCTTGATTAGATGCTCTATAACCTACACCAACTAACTCAAGTTGTTTGGTCCAGCCTTTAGAAACACCTTCAATCATGTTATATATCAATGATCTGTACAGACCATGTTTTGCTCTTAAATCTTTCTTATCAGAATCACGTTCTAATGTAATAGTACCGTCTTCTGATTTAATTTTAATTTCTGAATACTCTTGAGTTAATTCACCAAGCTTACCTTTAGCAGTAATCATGTTGTCTTTAATCTCAACTGTTACACCTTCAGGAATTGTTATTGGGTTTTTACCTATTCTTGACATAATTTCCTGTTTTTAGTAAACGTAACATAATACTTCGCCACCAACGTTTTCTCTTTGCGCTTGTTTTCCTGTCATCACTCCGTGAGACGTAGAAACAATTGCAATACCTAAACCGTTAAGGATTCTAGGCATTTCGTTAGAGCCAGCATACTTACGTAAACCTGGTTTACTGATTCTTTGAATTTTTTTGATGACAGACTCTTTGGTGTCCTTGTTGTATTTCAAAGCGATTTTAATCGTACCTTGAACTGAAGAGTCATCAAACTTGTAACTTAAAATAAAGCCCTGATCGAACAATATTTTAGTTATTTCTTTTTTTAAGTTAGATGCAGGGATCTCAACCACTCTGTGATTGGCCTTAACTGCGTTTCTAACTCGCGTTAAATAATCCGCTATTGGATCTGTATACATAGTTATTAATTTGCGGTAGCGGTTTTCGGCACTATTGCCAAACCTGAAACCAATTTATAATCTCTTTTGATGATAATGTGATAAGCCACATTATTCACATCAAGTTTTTACCAGCTTGCTTTCTTAACACCAGGTATTAACCCTTGGTTAGCCATTTGTCTAAACATTACACGAGAAATTCCAAATTGTCTCATATAACCTTTAGGCCTTCCAGTAAGTTTACAACGGTTATGCTGACGTATTGGTGAAGCATTCTTTGGTAACTTCTGTAATGCCTCATAATCTCCAGCTTCTTTTAAAGCTTTCCTTTTTTCAGCATATTTAGCAACCGTTTTTGCACGCTTTACCTCACGGGCTTTCATTGATTCTTTAGCCATAATTAATTCTTTTTAAATGGTAATCCTAATTCTGTTAATAAAGACTTCGCTTCCTTATCGGTTTCAGCAGAAGTCACAAAAGTGATATCCATACCAGAAATCTTATTGATCTTGTCAATGTTAATTTCCGGGAAAATGATTTGTTCTACAACACCTAAGTTATAGTTTCCACGTCCATCAAAACCAGTAGCTTTGATACCGTTAAAATCTCTAACTCGTGGTAAAGCTGAAGTTACCAAACGATCTAAGAACTCATACATTTGCTCTCCTCTTAAAGTTACTTTGGCACCAATTGGCATCCCTTTACGCAACTTAAATGAAGCAACATCCTTCTTAGACATGGTGTGTATAGCTTTCTGTCCAGTTATCTTTGTAAGCTCATCTACTGCGTGATCAATTAATTTTTTGTCCGCAACAGCAGCACCAACACCTTTAGATAAAACTATCTTTTTAAGTTTAGGTACTTGCATTACATTTTTGTAACCAAATTCTTCCGTAAGAGCCGGTACAACTTTGTCCTGATACTCTTTTTTTAATCTTGCAACGTAAGCCATAATTAAATTACTTCATTAGATTTTTTAGAAAATCTCACTTTACTTTCTCCATCCATTCTATAACCAACTCTTGTTGCTTCTCCTTTTGAAGTTAACAATGATAAGTTAGATATATGAATTGATGCTTCTTTCTCTACGATGCCACCTTGAGGACTTTGTGCACTTGGCTTAGTATGTTTCTTAACCATGTTCACGCCTTCTACTATGGCTTTATTCTTATCCATTAATACTTTAAGCACCTTACCTTCTGAACCTTTATGGTCTCCAGCAATCACTTGTACAGTATCTCCTGATTTTATTTTTAGCTTTGTCATCTTATTTATCAATTAAAGCACTTCTGGTGCCAATGATACAATTTTCATGAATTGTTTATCACGAAGTTCTCTAGCTACAGGACCAAAAACACGAGTTCCTCTCATTTCCCCTTGAGGATTTAAAAGTACACATGCGTTGTCGTCAAATCTAATGTAAGAGCCATCTGGACGTCTTACTTCTTTAGCTGTACGAACCACAACTGCTGTAGATACAGCACCTTTTTTGATTTGTCCGTTTGGAGTGGCATCTTTAACAGATACTACAATTTTGTCTCCTACAGAAGCATATCTTCTTTTAGTTCCTCCTAGTACACGGATAGTTAAAACTTCCTTTGCACCAGTATTATCAGCTACTTTTAATCTTGATTCTTGTTGTAACATAATTACTTCGCTCTTTCAATTATTTCTACTAATCTCCAACATTTAGATTTACTTAAAGGTCGTGTTTCCATGATCTTTACAGTATCGCCTTCGTTGCAGTCGTTTGTCTCATCGTGCGCGACATATTTCTTTGTCTTTAACACGAATTTTCCATACATAGGGTGTTTTACCTTTTTAACTTCAGAAACAACAATGGATTTTTCCATTTTGTTACTCGTTACGATCCCTATACGTTCTTTTCTTAAGTTTCTTTTTTCCATCTTTCAGCAGAATACAATTATTGTACGTCTCTTTTAGTTAATTCTGTTGCCACTCTAGCTACTGTGCGACGTGCAACTCGTAACTGAATTGGGTTATCCAAAGGAGATATAGTATGAGCCATTTTTAGGTCCGTATAACTCTTTTTAGATTCACTAAGTTTCTCTTTTAACTCAGCTGTTGAAAGCTGTTTAATTTCTGATTGCTTCATAATATCTTTCTATTAAGCTTCGTAATCTCTAGCTATGATAAACTTAGTTTTTACAGGAAGTTTCTGTGCTGCTAATCGAAGCGCTTCTTGAGCAGTTTCTAATGGCACACCACTTATTTCAAATAACATACGTCCTGGTTTTACAACGGCTGCCCAATATTCGACACCACCTTTACCTTTACCCATACGTACTTCAAGAGGTTTCTTTGTGATAGGCTTGTCCGGAAATATTTTAATCCATAACGATCCTTCTCTTTTCATGTAACGAGTAGCGGCAATACGCGCTGCTTCTATTTGACGTGCAGTTATAAAAGTTGACTCTAATGATTTAATACCGAAAGTACCATTTGATAACAAATGACCTCTTCCCGCATTTCCTTTCATACGTCCCTTTTGCTGCTTACGAAATTTTGTTCTTTTAGGCTGTAACATTTTGTCTTTTCTTTAAAAAATTACTTTCTACGACGAGATTGGTTCTTGTTTCCACCACGTCCACCTTTACCTTTTTGTTTAGATAAGCCAACTAATGGAGATAATTCTCTTTTTCCATATACTTCGCCTTTCATTATCCAAACCTTGATGCCCAATCTACCATAAGTAGTATGTGCTTCTACAAGAGCATAATCAATATCAGCTCTAAAAGTAGATAAAGGAATACGTCCTTCTTTATAGTGTTCTTGACGTGCCATTTCAGCACCATTCAAACGACCACTAATCTGAATTTTTATTCCTTCAGCATTCATACGCATAGCAGCGGCGATTGCCATTTTTATAGCACGTCTGTAAGAAATTCTACTTTCAATTTGACGAGCCACACTTGCTGCTACTAAAAATGCATCTAGTTCAGGTCTTTTGATTTCAAAGATGTTCAATTGAACTTCTTTACCAGTAATCTTCTTAAGCTCTTCTTTTAACTTATCTACCTCTTGGCCACCTTTTCCGATAATAATACCAGGTCTGGCAGTAGTGATAGTAACGGTTACAAGTTTAAGCGTACGCTCAATAATTACTCTACTTACACTAGCTTTAGATAGACGAGCATGAATATACTTTCTAATCTTATCGTCTTCGGCAAGTTTATCACCATAATCGTTTCCTCCGTACCAGTTAGATTCCCATCCTCTGATAATTCCTAAGCGATTTCCGATTGGATTTGTCTTTTGTCCCATATCTCTATCTTAGCTTTGTGTTTTATTTATTGCATCTACAACCACGGTAACGTGATTAGATCTTTTTCTAATTCTGTGTGCTCTACCTTGAGGTGCTGGACGCAATCTCTTTAACATAGAACCACCATCTACTCTAATTTCCTTGATAAACAATTTAGCCTCCTCAACGTCAGCATCTTCGTTTTTAGCTTGCCAGTTTGCAATTGCAGACATGACCAACTTCTCTAAACGACGAGACGCTTCTTTAGGACTAAATCTAAGAATCTGAAGAGCTTTCTCTGCCTTTTCACCTCTTACCAAATCCGCAACTAAACGCATTTTTCTTGGTGATGTAGGACAGTTATTTAGCTTAGCAAAAGCAACCTGCTTTTTCTCGGCCTTGATAGCTTCCGCCATTTGTTTTTTACGACTTCCCATGATTCTTATTTTTTACCTTTATTCTTAGCACCTGCATGACCTCTAAACGATCGTGTTGGTGAAAATTCTCCTAACTTATGTCCTACCATGTTTTCTGTAACGAAAACTGGAACAAATTGACGACCATTATGAACTGCAATCGTTTGGCCAACGAAATCCGGAGAAATCATTGAAGCTCTAGACCAAGTTTTAATAACTGTCTTTTTGTTTGAAGCTACATTTTCTGCAACTTTCTTTTCTAATTTATAGTGGATATAAGGTCCTTTTTTTAATGAACGTGCCATACTATCTTAATTATTTCTTTCTACGTTCTACAATATACTTATTACTCGCCTTCGTCTTAGAACGTGTTCTAAATCCTTTAGCAGGAATACCGTTTCTATTTCTTGGATGACCACCTGAAGATTTACCTTCACCACCACCCATTGGGTGATCGACTGGGTTCATCACTACTGGTCTTACTCTTGGACGTCTTCCTAACCATCTACTTCTACCTGCTTTACCAGATACTAATAATTGATGATCTGAATTTGAAACTGCTCCAATAGTAGCCATACAAGTAATTAGGATCATCCTAGTTTCACCAGAAGGTAATTTTACCGTAGCAAATTTATCTCCCCTTGCCATTAATTGAGCAAATGCACCAGCACTACGCGCCATTACAGCACCTTGACCAGGACGTAACTCTATACAAGAAATAATTGTACCTAAAGGTATTTCACTTAAAGGCATTGCGTTTCCAATTTCTGGAGCTACACCTGTCTCACCAGATACAATATTTTGACCTACTTGTAAACCATTTTGAGCGATAACGTAACGTTTCTCACCATCTTGATAGTTTAACAATGCAATAAATGCTGTTCTGTTTGGATCGTATTCAATTGACTTAACTTCAGCTGGAATGCCAGCTTTGTTACGTTTGAAATCGATAATACGATACCTTTTCTTATGACCTCCACCTACTTGGCGTATGGTCATTTTTCCTCGATTGTTTCTACCACCAGATCTTTTTTTCGGAGCAAGCAAGCTTTTCTCCGGCTTATCAGTAGTAATGGCATCGAATCCATTTACTACTCTAAATCGCTGACCTGATGTGATCGGTTTTAATTTTCTTACTGACATTAATGTCTAAAATTACATGTTAGTGTATAAATCTATTTCTTCACCTTCCGCCAGTTGTACAATTGCTTTTTTAACAGCATTTGTTTTACCATGTTGAATACCAGTCTTTGTATGACGTGTTCTTCTATCTGGACGGACATTTATCGTACGAACTTTTTCTACAGAAACTCCATAAGCAGCTTCCACCGCTTTTTTGATTTCTACCTTGTTCGCCTTTGTATTCACTTCAAATGCATAAGCATTTAACAACTCACTTTGCATGGTTGCTTTTTCCGTGATTATAGGTTTTATTAAGATACTCATCTGTTCTATTTACTTAAATTCGATTCAATTCCTTCTAGTGCACTCTCAATTAGAATTACTTTATTAGCATTCATAATCTTATAAGTACTTAATTCAGAAGCTGTTACAACTTCAGAACCTTTAAAATTGCGTGATGACAAATATACATTATTATTTGTACCACCCAACACAATAAGAGATTTTTTGTTCTCAACCTCTAAAGCCTTTAAAACATCAACAAAATTCTTAGTTTTTGGAGCATCAAAACTGAAGTCTTCCATCACTAAAATTGATTTGTCATTTGCTTTAATACTTAATGCTGATCTACGTGCTAATCGCTTTAGGTTTTTATTTAATTTAAAACCGTAATTTCTTGGTCTTGGACCAAACATACGACCACCACCTTTAAATACACCAGACTTAATAGAACCTGCACGTGCTGTACCTGTTCCTTTTTGTTTTTTAATCTTCCGTGTACTTCCAGAAATCTCTGCTCTTTCTTTAGCCTTATGCGTTCCCTGTCTTTGATTTGCTAAGTATTGCTTAACATCTAAATAGACAGCGTGATTATTAGGCTCTATAGCGAATACGTCTTTAGAAAGCTCAGCTTGTCTACCCGTATCTTTTCCGTTTATATCTAAAACTGCTACCTTCATTACTTCTCAATGATTACATAAGAATTCTTGTGACCAGGAATACATCCTTTTACCACTAGTAAGTTCTTTTCCGGAACTACTTTGTAAACTCTTAAATTTTGAACTTTTACTGTGTCTCCACCCATTCTTCCGGCCATCTTCATTCCTTTGAATACTCTCGCAGGATAAGAAGCTGCACCAATAGAACCTGGAGCTCTTAAACGGTTGTGTTGACCATGCGTTGCTTGACCTACACCACCGAATCCGTGACGTTTTACTACACCTTGAAAACCTTTACCTTTAGAAGTCCCTGCGATATCCACAAATTCCCCTTCGATAAATTGTTCCACTGTTAAAGCATCACCTAATTTGTACTCCTCACCAAAACCTTTGAATTCAACAACTTTGCGTTTTACAGAAGTACCAGCCTTTTTAGCATGCCCTTGAGCTGCTTTAGTAGCGCTTTTTTCTGTCGCGTCATCGAAACCTAATTGAAGGGCATTATAACCATCCACTTCTTCAGTTCTGACTTGGGTAACGATACATGGTCCAGCTTCGATTACTGTACATGGAATGTTCTTTCCATTTTCATCGAAAATGCTGGTCATACCGATTTTTTTTCCAATTAACCCAGACATAATTATTATTTATTGATTATTACTATTTGTTATTAAAATTCAAGGCTGAAAATACGTTTCAGCCTTGAATTGTATTTTTTACCGTTTTTCCCGCGACCGCATCGGTGGGACATTTTTAATTTCTCTTAATGAGATCCCGAAGCAAGTTCAGGATGTAAATCAAAGTTTATATACTTAAACTTTGATTTCCACTTCAACTCCACTTGGTAATTCAAGCTTCATTAAAGCATCAATCGTCTTAGAAGATGAAGAGTAAATATCCAATAACCTCTTGTAAGAGCTTAATTGAAATTGTTCTCTAGACTTCTTGTTAACGTGTGGTGAACGTAACACAGTGAAAATTTTCTTGTGCGTTGGTAATGGAATTGGACCCGTTACTACAGCACCTGTGCTCTTTACTGTTTTTACAATCTTATCAGCAGACTTGTCCACTAAGTTGTGATCGTAAGATTTTAATTTTATTCTGATTTTTTGACTCATTTTCTTAAGATTTACGATTCAACTCCTTTAGCTGCTTTGATTACTTCTTCCGATACATTCTGAGGGGTTTGCTCATAGTGAGAGAACTCCATAGTTGATGTTGCTCTACCTGAAGATAATGTTCTTAAAGTAGTAACATAACCAAACATTTCTGATAATGGCACAGTAGCTTTTACAGTTTTTGCACCAGCTCTATCACCCATGCTACTCATTTGTCCTCTTCTTCTATTTAAATCACCTACTATGTCACCCATATTTTCTTCAGGTGTAATCACCTCTAGTTTCATGATAGGTTCCATTATTACAGCTTTAGCAGCTTTTGCAGAATTCTTAAATCCTAATTTCGCAGCTAATTCGAATGATAATTGATCTGAATCGACATCGTGATAAGATCCATCCTTTAAAGTTACTTTCATAGAATCTACTTCGAATCCAGCTAAAGGTCCATTGACCATTGCCATTTTAAATCCTTTTTCAATTGAAGGGATAAATTCTTTAGGAACGTTACCACCTTTAATTACAGATTCAAATTGTAATCCTACAACACCTTCGTCTGCTGGCTCAATCGTAAATACGATATCAGCAAATTTACCACGACCACCAGATTGTTTCTTATAAACCTCTCTATGATCTGCAGCTTGTGTAATAGCTTCTTTATATTCTACTTGTGGCTGACCTTGGTTAACCTCAACTTTAAATTCTCTACGTAAACGATCTACAATAATATCTAAGTGAAGCTCACCCATTCCAGAAATAATAGTCTGGCCTGAAGCCTCATCAGTTCTTGCTGTAAACGTTGGATCCTCTTCTGCTAATTTAGCTAAAGCCATCCCTAATTTATCAACGTCTGCTTTTGTCTTAGGCTCAACCGCGATACCAATTACTGGATCTGGGAAGTCCATAGATTCTAAAACGATAGGATGTTTTTCATCAGACATAGTATCACCAGTCTTAATATCCTTAAATCCTACTGCCGCTCCAATATCACCTGCTTCGATAAAATCAATCGCATTTTGTTTATTAGAGTGCATTTGGTAGATACGTGAGATACGCTCCTTTTTACCTGAACGGTTGTTCAAAATGTAAGAACCTGCATCTAAACGACCTGAATAAGCTCTAAAAAACGCTAAACGACCTACGAAAGGATCTGTTGCAATTTTAAATGCTAATGCTGAAAAAGGTTCGTTAACACTAGGCTTACGTCTTTCTTCTTTGTCAGTGTCAGGATTAGTTCCAACTACACTTTCTCTATCCATAGGCGATGGTAAATAACGACATACAGCATCTAATAAAAACTGCACCCCTTTATTTTTGAACGACGAACCACATACCATTGGTATAATAGCCATATCCATTACAGCAGCTCTAAGTGCAGCATGCACCTCTTCTTCTGTAATAGAGTTTTCATCTTCCATGAATTTTTCAAGTAGATTCTCATCATAACTTGCTACTTCTTCGATTAATAAAGCACGATACTTACGCACTTCATCTTTCATATCTTCAGGGATATCAACCACATCGAAAGTAGATCCGTAGTTGTCATCGTGCCATACAATAGCTCTGTTTTTAACTAAATCTACAATACCTTTGAAGTTATCTTCATCACCAATGTTCAAAACAATTGGTACGGCGTTAGACTTCAACATATCTTTAACTTGCTGACAAACTCCTAAAAAGTCTGAGCCCTGACGGTCCATTTTATTAACGAAACCAATTCTTGGCACTTTATAGTTATCTGCTAGTCTCCAGTTTGTTTCAGATTGTGGCTCAACACCATCCACCGCACTAAATAAGAACACTAAACCATCTAGAACACGTAAAGAACGGTTAACCTCAACCGTAAAATCTACGTGACCAGGTGTGTCAATAATATTGAAGTGATAACTTTGTGCATCTTCAGTTGGTTCACCATTTTCTTTAGGAAAAACCCAGTCACAAGTAGTTGCAGCAGATGTAATTGTAATACCTCTTTCTGCCTCTTGCTCCATCCAGTCCATTGTAGAAGCACCATCGTGTACTTCACCAATTTTATGTGAAACTCCCGTATAAAAAAGAATACGCTCTGTTGTTGTTGTTTTACCAGCATCAATATGAGCCGCAATTCCTATATTTCTTGTAAGTTTTAAATCTCTTGCCATTTCTTAAAATCTAAAGTGTGAGAATGCTTTGTTTGCTTCTGCCATCTTATGCGTATCAGCTCTTTTCTTAACAGCGGCTCCTTCTTCTTTAGCTGCTGCTAAAACTTCTGCCGCTAAACGTTGCGCCATAGATTTTTCGTTTCTTTTACGTGAATAGCTAATTAACCATTTCATCGCAGTTGAAACCTTACGGTCTGGACGAATCTGCATCGGAATCTGGAATGTTGCACCACCAACACGACGACTACGTACTTCTACGTGAGGCATCACATTAGACAACGCTTCTTTCCAAATTTCTAAAGCCGTTTTTTCGTCATCATTTTTTTTCTCTTCAACAATATCAATTGCATCGTAGAATACTTTAAAAGCCACAGACTTCTTACCATCCCACATCATCATATTAACAAAGCGTGTTACTAACTGATCGTTAAATCTTGGGTCTGGTAAAAGCGGTCTCTTTTTTGCTGCTCTTTTTCTCATGTCTTCTTCTTAAAGTTTTTAATTACTTTTTAGGGCGTTTTGCACCATACTTAGATCTACGTTGTGTTCTTCCAGATACACCTGCTGTATCTAAAGCACCACGAACGATGTGATATCTAACTCCTGGCAAATCTTTTACCCTTCCACCTCTAACCAATACTATCGAGTGCTCTTGTAAATTGTGACCTTCTCCACCAATGTATGCATTTACTTCGTTTCCGTTTGTTAAACGAACCCTTGCCACCTTACGCATTGCTGAGTTAGGTTTTTTAGGTGTCGTTGTATAAACACGAGTACATACACCACGTCTTTGAGGACACGAATCTAAAGCAGCCGATTTACTCTTCTTGGTTATTTTGGCTCTTCCTTTTCGTACTAATTGTGAAATTGTTGGCATATATTTCTATATAAATTTTATTAACCCTCACTTTTGAGGGCTGCAAAGGTAGAAATATATATTTATAATTCAAACAGTTGTGAATTAATTTTTCAAAGAAATATAAACTTTTATTTTATTCATATATAATATCCTCTATTTTTACGTTACATAAGCGATATTCTGTACACTATTGATGCCTATTTTTAGCCGTTTTCTTTATCTTGTTCTAATTCTGGTTTATTCAAATCTAAGCATTGGTCAATCACTTATTTTAAATATTGCAGGAGAAAATGAAACCGCAACAAAGGCTATCGACTCCTTAGGGTACCAAAAACGCTTTGACAATTATAACGGGTTACAATTAGAAATCAATAGTCTAAAGCGCCAATTAACCAATCTTGGATTTATTGACGCCTTAACTGAAAGCGTCACCAAACAAAATGACTCCCTTTTTGAAGCAGAACTTACATTAGGCAAACGAATTGATAACATAAGGATCTATTATGGTTCTAGTTTTAACGTGAAATTATTGCAAAGCATCAATTATAAATCTGGCGATGGTTTTTTCGAGATAAAAATAACAGAGGCTGAAAACTATTTAAAAAACCTCAATTCTAAAATCGCTGAACAAGGTGATCCGTTTTCAACCTTACAACTTATTAATGTGGCCAAGTTGAATCCTGAATTAATTTCGGCAGATCTCAAAATTGTGACCAACCAAAAAAGACGTATCGATAATATTATTGTAAAGGGTTACGAGAAGTTTCCAAAGTCTTATATAAAACGTTTCTTAAAGCTTAAAACCGGTAAATCGTTCAACTTAAAAGCCATTCGAAATAAAGTTGAGCTTTTAGAAGATTTGCGTTTTGCCAGCAAGATTAAAGACCCTGAAGTGCTTTTTACCCAAGATTCCACAACGCTATACTTATACATAGAAAAAAACAGAACCAACAACTTTGATGGTTTCCTAGGTTTTGGAACTAATGAAAACACCAACAAGATTGAATTTGATGGGTATTTGGATTTAAGACTAATCAATAACCTCAACTACGGCGAAACTTTAAACCTTTTCTACAAAAGTGACGAAATTGACCAACAAACCATTAATGTAGATGCAGATTTACCTTATTTATTCGCTTCTCCAGTTGGACTACAGGTTGGTCTCAATCTTTTTAGAAAAGACTCTACCTTTTTGACCGCTAAACAATATGCCAAGATTAATTATCAAATAAATGCTCGGCATAAAATTGGAGTCGGAATCAATGCTACTAATTCTACTAACCTATTGGAAAACGATACCGAAATTTTAAATGATTATAAAACCAATTATTATACGCTTCATTATAATTATACAAAGCCCCAATTTTACGACCCTTTATTTCCTATTAATTTTTGGCTTGATTTTTCTTCTGGTTTTGGAGATAGAAAAAATAATTTAGGAACACAAAACCAAACTGTATTTAGTATAGACACTTATAAAATCTTTAACCTTAATAATAAGAATAGTTTTTATACTAGACTAAATGGATCGCTGTTAACGTCTGATGATTATTTAGATAATGAATTATTTCGTTTTGGAGGCATCAACTCTATTCGTGGATTTGAAGAAAACAGTTTAGTGGCTAATCTATTTGGAGTCATTAATACAGAATACCGCTATAGATTAAGTAGCGGTATTTATGTGCATTCGGTTATAGATGCTGCGTATTTTGAAAATAAACTCACCTTAAGTAAAGAAAAGCTTTTTGGTTTTGGATTGGGATTGGGATTACTGACCAATGCTGGCCTCTTCAGATTAAATTATTCCGTTGGCAAGACTGACAATCGTCAGTTTAAATTATCGGACTCTAAAGTTCATGTGAGTTTAACTGCTACTTTTTAAAACTGTTTCAATACCTTTACAGCATAAAAATCCATTAGGGATATTAGCAACTTACAATCAAATTACTAAATCTATAGAAATATCATCTTTAATTTAGGACATTATAATATTAATGAAAAAAGACACCACAATTTTTGGAATTAGAGCCATTATAGAAGCTATAAAATCTAACGAGACTATCGATAAGGTTTTTATGCAAAAGGGACTGCATGGCGAACTATATAAGGAATTAGAAAATCTAATCCGTTCCGAAGGCATCAACGCTTCTTACGTGCCCATAGAGAAGTTAAATCGATTAACACGTGGTAACCATCAAGGTGCGGTGGCTCAAATTTCGCCGATTGCCTTTCATGATATTGATGATCTCGTCATGAATGTTATTGAATCTGGCAAAACACCATTGTTCCTATTGCTAGATCAATTGAGTGATGTTAGAAATTTTGGAGCTATTGTTCGTACAGCAGAATGTACTGGCGTCCATGGTATTATCATTCAGAAGAAAGGTGGAGCGCCTATAAATGGAGACACTATAAAAACGAGCGCTGGTGCCATTTTTAAAATGCCCATTTGTAAAGTAGATCATATAAAAGATGCGGTTTTCCACATGCAATCTTCAGGAATAAAAGTTATAGCTGCAACGGAAAAAGCAGACAACTATTTATACGACGTTTCTTTTAAAGAACCTTGCGCTATAATTATGGGTTCTGAGGGAAGAGGCATTAATCCTTCGGTTTTAAAAGTGGTGGACGACCAAGCAAAGCTTCCTATTTTAGGAGAGATAGAATCATTGAATGTTTCTGTGGCTTGTGGTGCGTTTCTATATGAAGCTGTTAGGCAACGGAGTTAGTTCTCAGTTTTTCAGTCGTCAGTTGGCAGGATCATTATTGGACTTTTTGAAAATGTAATTGATATTAGTATTCTGATTCTCATTTGATTCAAGCTTTAAATTTTTTTCAATGTCAGATTCGATTTCAATTTCTTTTTCGACTTCTGGTTCAAACTCAATAAAATTACCGTCTTCATCAAAATGCTTCATAAATGGATCATCATCTTCATTGTAATCCGCCTGTTCCCATTGGTAACGCTCAGGTTTCGCTATTTGCTTCCTAAATATTAACGCAAAGATCAACCCTGTAATCAAACCAGCTAAATGGCCTTCCCAAGACATGCCGCTTTTAATTGGGAATACATACCAAATCATACTTCCATACAGGAAAATAACCAATAAGGACAATGCAATAAGTCTGTAATGCTTGGCAAAAATGCCTTTGAAGAACATAAAACTGACCAATACATACACCAAACCACTTGCTCC
The DNA here is from genome assembly GCF_013394595.1 of Winogradskyella forsetii. Classification (GTDB taxonomy): domain Bacteria; phylum Bacteroidota; class Bacteroidia; order Flavobacteriales; family Flavobacteriaceae; genus Winogradskyella; species Winogradskyella forsetii. The sequence goes on along the minus strand of NZ_CP053348.1, from coordinate 813,662 downwards.
TATATGGTTTCCATTATTGGCAATCAACCAGGTTAAAAATCCTGAAAACAAAATGCCAAAGCCAATAACTTTCCAAGCAATTTTATTATAAAAATAAAACAAGGCTAAACTCAATACAAAGAGAGGAATAGAGTTACTATAAATATGATTGATATTTCCATGCAAAAACGGACTAGTGACAATACCTAATAAGCCTTCAATTTTTTGTGGTCTTATGCCAAATGCCTTTATACCACTATCAATTCTAACTTGAAACCAAAACACCAACCAAATAGTGAACAGAATTATCAGTGGGTAGACAATAATACTGTTAGAATATTTGAAGTGTTGGTTCTTGCTCATGAGTAAATTTAAAGAAAGCATTTCAAATTTATAGCCAAACTGATATTGTATGAAAAAATGGCAGATACTTCAATTATAAATAAAACGTAGATGCACTTAAAAATTAAAACAGATTTCAAGGCTTTTGAAGGATTGTGAAAAAATTAAAGATTTTTAAACGCGTCTTATAAATTTTAAAATAATCGATCCATCACAAAAGCATTTTGTAATTTTGAACTATGAATACACCTTTAGCCGAACGTTTAAGACCAAACACACTCGACGACTATCTAAGTCAGCAACATTTAGTGGGTAAAAACGGGATGTTGTACCAACAAATTAAAAGTGGTGTGATTCCTTCGTTGATACTTTGGGGACCACCTGGTATTGGTAAAACCACATTAGCCAATGTCATTGCTAATGAATCGGAGCGTCCGTTTTTTAAATTGAGTGCCATAAATTCTGGAGTTGCAGCTATAAGGGAAGTCATTGATAAAGCTAAAAAAAGCGGTGGATTATTTACGGCAAAAAATCCGATTTTGTTTATTGATGAAATCCATAGATTTAGTAAATCGCAACAAGATTCTCTTTTAGAAGCCGTTGAAAAAGGTTGGGTGACCTTAATTGGAGCTACGACCGAAAACCCAAGTTTTGAGGTCATTTCTGCTTTGCTTTCTAGATGTCAAGTTTACACCTTGAATGCCTTCAGTAAAGACGATTTAGAAGCGTTATTGCAGCGTGCAATTACAGAAGACACAACCCTTTCAAAATTAAATATTGAATTAAAGGAAACGGAAGCCTTATTACGATTCTCTGGAGGTGATGCTAGAAAATTGCTGAATATATTTGAATTGTTAGTGGCGTCATTTGAAGATAGAGATATTATAATAACCAACGATTTAGTCACAAAGCAAGTCCAAAGTAAAGCGGCTCGCTACGATAAGACTGGAGAACAACATTACGATATTATCTCTGCATTCATAAAATCGATTCGTGGTAGCGACCCAAATGCAGCTGTTTATTATTTAGCACGCATGATTGAAGGCGGCGAAGACGTGAAGTTTATTGCCAGACGACTTTTAATTTTAGCAAGTGAAGATATCGGAAATGCGAACCCAACCGCCTTGGTAATTGCGAATAATACATTTCAAGCGGTTTCTGTAATTGGCAATCCCGAATCACGAATTATTCTAAGTCAATGCACAACCTATTTAGCCAGTTCTGCAAAGAGCAATGCTGCCTATGAAGCTATTGGTAAAGCACAACAATTAGTTAAAGACACAGGTGATTTGTCTGTACCTTTAGCGATAAGAAATGCACCAACAAAGCTGATGAAAGAATTAGGTTATGGCGATAGTTATAAATATTCCCATAGCTATGAAAATAACTTTGCTGCTCAAGAGTTCTTGCCAGAAGAGATTGCCAACACCAAATTATACAATCCTGGAAATAATGCTCGTGAGCAGGCCCAACGGAATTATTTGAAGTCGCTTTGGAAGGACAAGTATGGGTATTAGTTCCCGTTTTTACTGCGGACATTTCCCGAAGGGAAAAGTAGGCAGTGTTCAGTAAGAAGTATAATGTGGTTTTTTAATTATATTTTAAATAAAACAGTCTTTGGTGATTTTTTCCAGTAGACGTTTAACCTTGAATACTGCGACCCATCCGAAAGTGCCTTTTAAGTAAGGGAAGGCTTTGAATGAATACGCATTAAACTCGTTTTAAAACTTAACGTTCATTGATTGTTGCTCTTCAAGTTCTCCATTATTTTCAGAGTAATACCAAAAACCATCTTCCTTAAAAACAATGGCACTTTTCCCCTTCACTATAAACACATTTTTTGCTGCGGTATTGAGTAAAATCATAACTATTCTTGGTTCAGAATTTACCAGTTGAAAACCGTTTTTGATAGGTTGTGCATAATATATTTCTGAAGTATCTGGCTTAGACAGAACCGCTATGGTTTCATCATCAACGTCCTTGGCTTCATCAATGATTTTGTCTGCTTTACGCTGAGCTATCACAACATCAGCCTTCTTTTCTTCATAATCGCTCTCTACTGATGATTGCACAACTGTATCTTCATCTTGTGATGCAACATATGAATAATCTAAATTTTGAAAGGTTTCAAAAGCTTCCCTTATGGCTTCAGTATAGGCCTTTTGATAATCCTTTTCTCGCGATTCTCCTATTTGAGAGGTCATTACAATGTTACCGAAACAATCTTTCAGTGTAATTTCTAGTTTGGTTTTAAACAACCCTCCTTTTGCCTTGGCAACCTCAGAGTTTAGTGCCAAACATCTACTAATCTTTAAATCTTCTGGTAAATCATCGCTAGTAAAATAAGCTTCATATCCATATTTATTGAATAAGAATTTTAATAGGGAATTCAGCTGGTACTGATCTTCACTATTAGAAATCTCGAAGGTCTTTGGTACAAGGACGTACTTAAAATTGTTAATGTCTTTTTGTGCCGTTCCACATAAACTCATAAGAATAAATGAAACTGTAAAAATTATTTTCTTGAACATATTTTATATTTTTTAAAGATGATTTATAAGTGTTTTTAAATTTGTGACGCGTTTATAACCATGACCATTATAGGCATCTTTATAATCAAAATGAATGGTATCCATTCCAATTTTATGTGCGCCTTCGATATCTGCTTCCAGACTATCACCAATCATAATACTCTCTTTAGCATTAGCATTGGCTAAATCCAAGGCAAAGTTAAAAATTTTAGGATTAGGTTTCTTTACGCCTACCATTTCAGAATTCGTAACGGTTTTAAAATAAGGTTTAATATTTGAAGCTACCATTTTCTTTTCTTGTGCCTCCTCAAAACCATTAGTAATGATATGCAATTCGTATTTATTTTTTAGGTAATCCAGAATTTCAAAAGTCCCATCAAACAAATAGTTGAATGAAGAAAGGTTGTCAATATAAGCTTCAGACAAATGATTAATCATTTCATCTTCAACCGTAATGCCTACGCCATCAAACGCTTCTCGTAATCTTCCGTAACGTAAAGCTGATTTTGTGACCTTTTCCTCTCTGTAGAGTTTCCAATAATTCAAGTTTATGGGTTCGTATATAGACAAAAAATCATTGAGTTCAACTTCAATTTTATTCAAATTAAAAATCTTTTCGAACGTTAAACCAGAGTTTTTATCAAAATCCCAAAGGGTATGATCCAAATCGAAAAAAACATGTTTTATAGGGTTTGTCATTCAGCAGATTCTAATATTAAATTAAATAGCGACCTATAGCCTTTCCAACGGTCTAGATTACTAAATGCATAATTATGAAATATAGGAATAAAAGTACCATTTACGGCCTTAACTTCTTTGATTATTTTCTGTAAATGTTCTGTTTTATCTAATTCTGAATGGTACTTTAACAACCCATAATCCAAACATTGATACGAATTGATCTGTAATGGTGTCTGCACTTCATAATCCAAATCGTAAAACTGAAATGGTGTACATGTACCTGCTCTAAAACCTAAGGTATTGATGTAGCCCATCGTAAAATCCTGATGGATTTCCAATTCCACTAAATTACGATACGAAGTTGGTATATTCAATTTTGAAAATGAATGGCGAACCGCTTTTAAATCGGTATGTGTTATCGTTTCCATCTTAAGTTTTTCTTTTTTAAGAATAGATACGTCATCTAAAGAGAGGTATGATGCTTTAAGGCCAACATCACAATAATCCGCAACCGATTTAATAAGTGAAACAAATAGTTTTTTATTAGTATTGATGTTTTTATCATAAGTTGAATAATCGCCCAAAAGAAAGAGCACCATAAACTTAAAATCGTATTGTTTCTGTTTTCTAATGATCCATTTAAACGTATCGTAAGGGTCTCGCTTAAAACCCATGAGCACCAAATACCGCAAATACAATTGTTTTAGCTTGAAACGTCTAAGATCATTTAAGGTACCGCCAATGGTTCTTAAAAACCCTTTTTGCTTAAAGTAATAGGCCATTGGCACATCAATAACCGGTTGAATGCGATACTTCCGTGTGGGAAATTCGTAATCAGGAAACCGTTCCATCAGAATGTCCTTCAGCTTATAAGCCCAAATATCTACAACAGGTTGATTTAAAAATTTATTCTGAAAAGCTATACTCTCAGATGCCAAAAACCGACCATATTCATCTCTTACATGCGGTAAATATTCTTCATATCTACTCAGCAGATAAAAAGATGCGGCAAAAATATCGAATGGTAAATCGCTACGTTCTCCCGTAGGAAAAAATCCCTTGGTATTATCCCATTGTTGCACGTTAATATCGATATCGGAAAGACCAGTTTCAAACAACAACTCATTACTTCTTACAAACAACTCATGACTCAACGGTTGTTTTGTATAGGACATCTTCAGGCTGTCGTGCGCAATAAAATCTTCGATTTTTGAAGTAAATCGTACCTCTATTCCTAAAATACGCTTACAAATATGCTTAAACGTATAGGTAACTCGTGGTGTGATTTTATGTGTGTAAACTAGTAACATAAGGCTTCGCAAATTCCAAAAATCTAAAAATAACAAATTCCAACTTCAAAAGTCCAAATTCTAAATATTGTTATTTACTCTATTTTTTTAGAATCTAAAATTATTTTAAATTATTAACTCTTGAATTAGGAAAATTTCAAAGTTGGAATAATACATTTGTAATTTTGTGTTTTATTTTTGGAATTTAACATTCCTAAAGAATGTTCTCATCTGCGAAACTAAAGTACGCCTTCTCGGTTATAATAAGATGGTCCAGAACTTTTATATCCAAACTTTCTGCCGCCACTTTTAATTTTTGGGTCACTTCCCTATCGGATTTACTTGGTTTTAACGTTTCTGATGGATGGTTATGGCAAAGTATTAAGGCCGTTGCACCAACCTCGAGCGCATTTTTTAGTACTAAGCGCACATCGACTAACGTTCCCGTAATTCCGCCTTTGCTCAATTGGTTTTTATGAATGACTTTATTAGAATTGTTGAGATATAGAATCCAGAATTCTTCATGTGGCAAATCGCCAATTATGGGTTGCATCACCTCAAAAACCGAACGGCTCGATATTATTTTATCTAATTGGAGCGTGTCTTCCAAACGTCGACGTCTCCCCAGTTCCAATGCTGCAGCAATGGTTATCGCTTTGGCTTCTCCTATACCTTTAAATTCCATTAATTGTGCAATAGACAATTTTCCCAAAGCATTCAGATTATTGTCAACGCTTGCAAAAATACGTTTACAGAGTGCCACAGCACTTTCTTCTCGGTTCCCAGATCCGATTAAAATGGCGATCAATTCAGCATCACTTAGTGATGTTTTCCCCTTATCCCTGAGCTTTTCACGCGGCTGATCGTCTTGCGACCAATTTTTAATAGAAAACGAAGTTGATTTCCCTGACATGCTCTAAAGATAAAAAATTGTAAATTTAAGCATCAATTAAAAACAGGAAATATGAAATCTATTTTTGAAGAAAATGCTTATCATGAAATAAAATCTAGAATTGATAACTTAAATGAAAATTCTCAGGCTAATTGGGGAAAAATGAACGTTGGGCAAATGGCATGGCACTGCCAAGGCCCATTTAATATAATGCTACAAAAAGAAAATTACGGTTTAAAACCCAGTTGGTTGGCTAAAGTTTTCTTTAAAAAAGCACTATACAACGACAAGCCATGGCGTAAAGGTTTGCCAACCGCCAAGTTTTTAAAAGCTAAAGAGGATAAGGCATTCAATAGCGAAATTAGTACGCTTAAAACCTTAATTGATGAAGCTTTTGCAGAGAAAGCAAAAACCGAATGGGAGCCACATCCTGCATTCGGCTATTTTACAGCGCAACAATGGGGACAACTACAGTACAAACATCTCGATCATCATTTAATACAGTTTGGAGTCTGAATGAATTGTTCAATACTAAGTATTCAGAAATCATATATCAACAATCGTAAATCAAAAATAAATTGTACCCTCCAAAACACCATCAAGACAACGAAAAAAATCACTCTGTAGAAGTGATAAAAACGTATCCTTTGGCGACGGTAATTTCCGTTAAAGACAACCAACCTTTCATCACACACTTGCCGCTAATTTATGACGATGGAAAATTAATCGGACACATTGATATTTATAATCCACAAACCGAATTATTAAAAAACAATAATAACGTTACTGTTATTTTTAGTGGTCCCAGTTGTTATATTTCGCCTAGTATTTATAGCACAACCCAGCTTCCGACATGGAATTATATAAAAGTGCATATAACCGGAAAAGTAAAGGCTGTAAAAGACAACATGGCCTTAAAACAATCGCTAATTACTATGACCGAATTTCTTGAAGCGCCAAACCACCATTATGTTTTGGAAGCGGATAATCCTCGTTTGGACAGTAATCTTAAATACATTGAACTCTTTGAAATTGAAATTACGAATTGGGAAGGGAAATTCAAATTATCCCAAGATAAAAAGCCAAGAGATATAGAAGCTGCTCGTGAGGAATTAATAAGAGCAAATCAGGAGAGTATAAAACAATTTTTAGATACGGTATTTTAATATTTTGTACCTTATAATTTTTAATCCAAACCCAACAATATGAAAGACTTAAAAAAAGAAGATATTAGTCAAGAAGTTTTCGATTTATACGATGATTATGCACACAATAAACTCAACAGAAGACAGTTCGTTGAAAAACTCGGCATATATGCAGTTGGCGGTTTAACGGTGTCATCACTATTAAGTTTTATGTCTCCTGATTATGTAAATAGTTTGTTGGTACAACCCGATGATCCCACTTTAGATTCCGAATATATCACTTACGAATCTCCAAAAGGTGGTGGCACCATAAAAGGGTTATTGTCGCAACCAATAGATAACAAAACCAAATTGCCAGGTGTCATTGTGGTGCATGAAAACAGAGGACTGAATCCATATATCGAAGATGTTGGAAGACGCACGGCAAAAAAAGGGTTTATTTCCCTAGCGCCAGATGCCCTATCGCCTCTTGGAGGTTATCCAGGAAATGATGACGACGGTAGAACCATGTAGAAAAAGCGGAACCAGCAAGAAATGCTCGAAGATTTTATTGCGGCTTACCACTACCTAAAGCATCATGAGAATTGCGATGGCAATGTTGGTGTGGTTGGGTTTTGTTTTGGAGGATGGATCTCCAATATGATGGCTGTTCGCTTACCAGATTTAGGTGCTGCCGTTCCATACTATGGCAGACAACCAGAGGCCGAAGATGCTGTAAAGATTAAAGCACCTCTTCTACTCCAATATGCCGAATTAGATACCAGAGTGAATGCAGGTTGGCCAGAGTTTGAAAAAATACTCATCGAAAACGGAATAGACTATCAAGCCTATATGTATCCAGGCGTAAATCATGGTTTTCACAATAATACGACACCAAGATATGATAAAGAAGCCGCAACCTTATCTTGGGACCGAACGATTGCTTTTTTTAACGAACACCTGAAATAATTTTTTTATTCAACCGCATAAGCATCTAATCGTCGTATGATAGTTGGAATATCTTGAGATACGAGAGAAGACGTATCATAAATCAATCCCACGCCATCAACATAATAAAAATGATCCAGACCATCAGCTTGGTCACCATTGTGTAGCATAACAAAACGCTGTGTATAGGTGCTTTCAAACGTGCCTGCCTCTACTGTAATTTCGTTATCAGTGGCAATGAGCTGCTCGTAAATCGTTCCCCAGTCTTGATCATTAACAATTCTTGAAGTAAAATCATTTTTAGCATATTTAATGCTTCCATCATCTCTTACTAAATAACCCGTTGAATCCCTAAGTAGCTCAAAATGCTCTCCATTGGGATTGCAGAATGTGATGTCAGCTTCATTTCCTGTGGTCAAACGTCTAAATCTAAAATAGTTATTGTGGTCAATTAATTCTGTTCCTACAATACTTACGGAATCTATGACTCCTGTATAATCGTACGTTTCTGTAACGCTATTGTACTTGTAATTTTTATACACCCATTCGTTGCCAACCGTAAGTGCATAAAAGTTGGAATCTGGTTCTTGATTTGATTCGGAAGTTGAGCAGGAAGCTAATAAAATGGCGAAAAAGCAGACATAAATGATTCGTTTCATGATTAAAGAAGTTGATTAATGGTTGAAACGTAATTGTCTTTTATGGTGGGTTGGTTTTAGTTGATTTATTTCTATAACGTACAAAAATTTGAAATAGTATATGGTCAACTTAAGATTTAGCTCTTTTGAAACTAAATGAGCTTGGTTAATTCATAACTATTAAATCGAGTCAATGACTCACAAATAAAACATCCTGTAAGGTTTTAATAGAAACCCAACTAACGTATCTTTGCAAACTATTTAATTTTCGGAGTTATGGAAAACAATAAAATGCTGAATTACATAAAAGACGTTCTAAAAAACATGCCAAAAGATTGGCTTAACCTAACAACGCATCGCTTAGATATTTACAATGAAAAATTAGCTAAATCACAATTTTTAGATCAATTTGAAAATTTATACAACGCCAATAATGCTGAGTCATCAGTACTTCATAATTTACCAACGGCTTACGATTATATTAGATTAGGTCATCCTTTATCTTCCGTTTTAGAATGGGCTATTGCTAATTTAAACGGTTTTAAACCAGAACAAGTGATTAGTTTTTCGTCACAAACGATTCCTATTTTAGCAATTCTTCGACAAAATCTATTGGACAACAAAAAAACCCAAATCTTATACACTGATCACTTACCAGAGTATTTTGATGCTGAACTAATAAAGTCCGTTTATGGTTATGATTTCCAACTAATAAAAACTAATGATGCAGATGCTATCTTAGAATTTGAAGGCAGCACTATATTTATGTCGCAACAGAACCGAATCGAGAGCATTAATCGAAATATAAATATTGATTTCTATATTCATCTTTATGAGGATCTAGGCAGCATATTAGTAGTTAACGGTGCTAAAAACGACAGTTACATTTCAGCAATTCAACATGTACGACGGCGGGAAACCATTGCGATGACACCTTCTAATTGTTTGGTGGCTTTAGAAGCATTGACGCACCAATCTTCTTTTAGTCCTCAAAAAAGTAATCTTAAAGCCAATAAAACATCAGTCTTAAATTCTATCAAAGACATTACTGGCGTAACCACTCAACCGCTAGTTGGTTCTAGTGGATTATCTATTCAGTATGCGATTATGATGGGTTTAATTCATGATGCCCAACAAAACCATAGCGGTAAAGCGATTAAATTTATTGTACCAACCAATTGCTATGGTGGTACCAATGACCAAGCCAGACGCGTTGCTGCTTGTATGGACATTGTTGAAATTGTGGATTTAGAAGTGGATGGCGATAACGACATGGTGACCAGCTTGGAAACTGTATTAGCTAAAATCGCCAATGAAGATGCAATACCATATATCATTGCCGAAATTCCGACCAATCCAAGAGTTGAAGTTCCAGATTTGCAACAACTAAAAGCAGTTTTAAGTCAAGAGCGTCAAACGGAAAATGGGACTTTGGCCATCGATCCCGTTTTTATTTTAGACCAAACTTTTTGTCCTAATGTTAACTTTTTAGGAGAAGGTGAAATACTTTCAACTGTGAGAACTATTTCTTATGCCAGTGGTTCAAAATTTCCGAGTGGAGGGAAATGTACTGCTGGTTATGGCGTTGCCAATAAAAAAGCAGCACCTCTGATGGACAAGATAGCACTGCATTTAGAGCTATGCGATAATGAAGCAACAGATCTTCAATACGAAATCTTAGCGCAGCAAATGCCGTCAATGAATCAAAGGATTGTGGACGCTTATAAGAATACTAGAGACTTTGTCAACTTTATCCAGAAGGTTTTGCCTGATGCGAAAATTAATTTTGTTTCCGAAGAACTCGCCGAACAAGGATTCACACCTTCTGTATTTTCATTAGATCTTCCTACTAAAGGCAATTCAGCTCAGGAAAAAGAAACTTACAAAAGAGCCTTAAATCATAAATTAATCAATTTAATGATTACTGAAATCCCTAACGAAAGTAAATACTGTGTGAGTTATGGACAGTTAAAAGGCTGTTATTGGACGATTCCCGCCACCTCAACCCAAGGTACCACAAAAGAAGGCGATAAAGATTATATTGCACGAGTTTCAGTCTCACCAAATATGGATTTAGAAAAGCATAAGGAAGTGTTCTTGGAGTTTGTTTCTAAAATATGACCTATTATCGTCAGTTCGAGTGTTTATTTAATTGAAGTGAAACGAAAATTAACTAAATGTATCGAGAACAATCTATGGAGCTCATAAGGTTCTCAATACGATTATTAATATAGAAAAAACAAGAAAACTGACCAGATCCGTCAGTTCGAGTGTTTATTTAATTGAAGTGAAACGAAAATTAACTAAATGTATCGAGAACAATCTATGGAACTCATAAGGTTCTCGATACGATTTTTAGAAAGAAAAAATCACTCGAACTGACAGTTATAATTTTAACAAAAGTTACAAATGGAAATTTTAGAATGGATACAAGATTGGTTTAAAGAAAATGCTGACGGCGAATGGGAAAAAGGTGATGTCATTCAAATAACCACGTTAGACAGCCCATTAGGTTGGGATGTTGAAATTGATATCTCAAATACGTCTATTGCTAATCTCGAAATCAAATGGATCCTCAATGAAAATGGGAAACAAGATTGGTATGGTGTCAAAATAGAAAATCAAAGATTCAGAGCCGCTGGTGATGCAGGAAAACTGATTTTTCTGTTGAATCTGTTTCGGGAAATGATTGAGAAGATTGAGAATTAATTCAAAAGCTCATCTAATAGTGTCCTAGTTTTATCAAACGAAGGTCTTGGTGCTTCAGGATCTACAATATCACCATTTGGATCAATAAGTATAAAACGTGGAATAGAATTTATAGCATAAGCATTCATGAAGTCACTATCAAAAGATTTATCAGCAAATAGTTGAACTCCACCGAGTTCTTTATCTAAAACCATTTGTTTCCAATTAGGTTTAACATCTTTCTTATCGACTGAAATACTCACAAAAATAATATTCTTATCATGATAAAGCTCTTCTAATTCTTTGAGATAAGGTACTTGCTTGATGCAAGGGCCACACCACGTTGCCCAAACATCGATATAAACATATTTTCCTTTAAAATCATTAAGACTTACCATTTTTCCGTCAATATCCTCATAACTGAATTTAGGCGAATCATCTCCTTTTTTAAGACCTCTAGAGTCAATGACTTCTTGGTATTGCTTTTCTGCTGCATTAATAAAAGGTTGATGCGATGTCACTCGCTTTATAAGATCGAGATAATCCTTAGCACGTTCTTTGTTCGAAGATATTTTTGAGTAAAAACTATTGGTTAAGGTAATCGCCAAATCTTGTGAAGGTACTTTACGTAGCTCGGCAAACATTCCATCGACATCAGAAGCCTCTTCAATACGTTTGCCCCATGCAGAATTCACTAAATAACGATAATAAGGCTGCGACTTGTATTCATCCATATCATCTACATCCAATTCTTCTAAAGGTTTATAAAAATCCTCTGAAAGAGAAATCTCATCTCCTAGATAAAACTTATAACTGTTTTCAAAATTCTGAATACTCAACAGGCGATCATACTCTAAGGATTTTAACTCCGCATTTTTAAAAAAATCTTCCAAATCATATTCTACCATTGAGGCTCTATGTATAGTTTTAATATTCTCAATATTTTTAAGATATTGGTCTTCACTGACTTTATAAAACGCTTCCAAATCTTCAGTTAACTCAGCTTCTTTAATTGATTTTTGAACGAGATAATTATTCCGTTCTGAGCCATGTCCTTTAAAAATTAAAGACTTTTCAAAATGGTTAGCATCAAAAACTATATTGAGCTCATCCTTAGGGTATAGGTAGATATATGCTGTATTACGACCATATTTGAGAAAGTAGAATCCATCCTCTATTCTAGTGGACATTTTAAAATATCCATTAGCATCTAATTCAGCAGAAACTAATTTTTGATTATTAAGGTAAGTAATCATAATAGAATTCTCAGAATGATTTTCGACGTGTCCCGATAGCACTACCTTGCCTGATTTAGCAAATAGCGATAAACCAATTAGTAATGTAAATAGAGTTAGTATGGTTTTTTTCATGTTAAAATTGTTAAAATAAGAGTAATTATTAATCGATGTAAATTCTAAAAAAGCCCCTTAACCTCCATAAAATCCAAACCACCATAATTCCCAGAACTCATTAACAACAACGACTTATTTTCAAAATCCTGCGAGAATAAAAAGTCTTTAAATTCATCTGGATTGGTGTAAATAATCAAATCATCGCGTTCAAAAGCATTGGCAATTTGCTCTTTGGTAACTTCTTCTAATTTCTTAATTTCCACAGCATGAGGCGAATAAAATACCACGGCGACATCTGCTGCATCTAAGGCACCTTTGTATTCTTTTAAGAATTCCGCATTCAAGCTGCTATAGGTATGTAACTCCAAACAAGCCACTAAAGTCCGGTCGCTATATTGTTCCTTTACGGCCTTAGTGGTGGCTTCCACTTTACTCGGCGAGTGTGCAAAATCTTTATAAGCGACGCTCGTTTTAGATTCGGCAATTTTTTCCAATCGTTTGCTTGCGCCTTTAAACGTAGAAATGGCCTCGTAGAAATCGTCTTCATCAATTCCCATATGTTGGCAAATCCATTTGGCACCAGCTAAGTTATTTAAGTTGTGAGCACCAAATACTTCGATAGGCATTGGCCCTTCAGGCGTTTCCAATAAGGTCTCACCGTTTTCAACCGAATACTCTGGAGTTTTGTAGGCAATCTTGCGAATCTGATTTTCGGAGGCTTCCACTACGCTTTTGACTTCAGCATCTTCTTCATTATAATTGATGCTTCCACCTGTAACAATAGAATCCACGAAAATGCTAAACTGCTCCACATAATTTTCATAGGTTGGAAATACGTTGATATGATCCCAAGCAATGCCACTCAACAACGCAATATTAGGCTTGTACAAATGGAATTTTGGTCGCCTATCAATTGGAGAGCTTAAATATTCATCGCCTTCCAACACCATAAAATCATTGTCTTCGGTAAGTTTTACCATGACGTCAAAACCTTCGAGCTGTGCGCCAACCATATAATCCACATCTCTATCATGATAATGCAGCACATGCAAAATCATTGAGGTAATCGTCGTTTTCCCATGGCTTCCACCAATGACAACCCGTGTTTTGTGTTTGGATTGTTCGTAAAGAAATTCAGGATAACTATAGATTTTTAAGCCAAGTTCTTGGGCCTTTAACAATTCAGGATTATCTGCTTTGGCATGCATTCCTAAAACAATGGCATCCAAGGACGATGTGATTTTTTCAGGATACCAACTAAAGGACTTTGGCAACAACCCTTTAGCTTCTAATCGTGATTTTGAAGGGTTAAATATTTCGTCGTCACTTCCTGTGACTTTGTAACCTTTATTGTGAAGTGCTAAGGCTAAATTGTGCATTGCAGCACCACCAATGGCTATAAAATGTACGTTCATAGTAATATTCGTTAGTGTAAAAATACTATAAGTTTTTTGAAATGAGAAGTACTATAAATGATACCTGAACGTCATTTCGGGTGATTCTGAAGAATGAAGAATTGTATTGAGAAGTTTTGTAGCTTACCAAAAATTGACATTAACGTCAACCCATGTTCTCGATATAATTTTTTCGTACCTCAAAAATCACTCGAACTGACGCTAGTAATACAGTAAGTCATCTTGAGGTAACTAAATACTAAAACTCCGGATTCACTGCCAAACTATTAAATAACTTCGCCTTGGTACTAAAAAATTTATTCTGTATTTCTATAGCTTTCAATTGTCCGTCAATCAATTTCGACTCTCTAGAGTTGACCAAAAACAGTGAACTTTCCCCGAGCTCGAATTTACGTTCTTCTGCAATTAGCATTTGCTGATAGTCTGAAACCATTTCAGTTGTAATTTCATTTTGTGCACTATAAGATTCCAATTCTTGTCTTAACGCATTGATTTTATTTTGAAGATTAACACGTGTCGCATCGCGTTCATATTCCGTGTCTTGTAATTTTAGTTTTGCTAGCTTTAAATCGCCACGTTCTTTTCTTAAAAACAATGGAAAACTTAGATTTACGCCTCCTTTATATTCAGCAGTATTAAATGTCCTAGCTACTTCTGGCACCTCTGTTAAAAAATTATATTCCACATCAATTTTTGGCAACAATTTATTGGCCTTTAATCTCGTATCCACTTCTAAACCTTCTAACTTATAACCCAAGGACAGCATTTTTGGATGTGCTTCCAATACAACGTCATCACTTCGTAATTGATTGATATTAAAGGTAGCATCTATAATTGGTTCTGAATTCACATCTGGAATCACATTGGGCTGTAGCTCAACTGGCACATTATTATCCAACCATAAAAAATTAGACAGTTCCAAAGCTGCTTTTATTAATTTTACTTTAGATTGCTCTAAACCCAATTTTCTATTGTTGACTGCAATTCTGGCTTCGGTAACATCAATTTCTGCATTTTCACCAACCTCAACGCCTTTTTGTATCCCTTCAAAACGTTGTTGTGCATTGGTCAAAATATTTTCGAATAGCTTCAATTCATTATACGCTTGTAACCATTCGAAATACACTAAAGAGGCTTCAAATAATATATTGTTGACGTATATATCTCGATCTGCTTTGGCTTGTTCCCTAAATAATTTGGCTTGTTTTAAAGCTGCCATTCGATTATTGATGAACAATCCTTGACCTAGAGGTACAGAAACTCCTGCACTATACAAACCTTCTTGTGGTACGAAATTTTCAGGATTCAAATAGTCTCCTGTGTTTTCTTCAAACGCTGCTTTTAGTTCTACTCCAAACCAAGTCGGAATTTTAAAGGTCCCATTGAGTTTATCATAATATTCCGTGTTTTTAAATTTCTTTCTATTGTAATCTACTTCAATCTTTGGGTCAAAAGCTCCACGGGATTTCATCAATTTTGCCTGACTTTCATCAATGACCAATTGGGCCTGTTTCACAATTGGGTGAAACTTCTTAACGTATCCTAAGTATTCATCAAAACGAAGGGTATTAGATAAGTCTTCTGTCTGTGAAAACCCTATACAATTAAAACCTATGAGAACTATGGTAAGTATTAATCTCATCCTTGTTTCTTTTTAGCTGTTGCGCCTTCTGGCTGATAATAATTGGGTGGGAATCCGTTTAGTTGTCGCCATAACTCAAACCAAATTGGGACATCCTCCAATAATGCCATCGTGTAGGCACCTGAACCAGCTCTTATGGCGTCTGGCCATTTTTCGGCTTCTTCATCTGGAGCCAATAAGACTCTAAACTTACCGTTAGCGCTGATAAAATTTTCTATAGCCACGACTTTGGCACCATAAGTTCCGTAAGACACATTTGGCCAACCACTGAACACTATGGCAGGCCAACCGTCGAATTGGACGCGTACTTTTTCTCCCAAATTCAATAAAGGCAAATCAATAGGATCCACAAAGGTTTCTACTGCCAAATCCACCTGAGCTGGCATAATACCAACTAAGGCTTCACCTTCCTTAAAGGTTTGCCCTACGCCTCCCCTAATCGCTTTATTAATGTACCCATCGTAAGGCGCCGTAATAAATAGTAAATCGTTTCGCATTTTGTAATTTGAGTATTCATTGTCTAATTTAGATACTTGTGCTTCGGTATCAAATTGACTCGATTGGGCTGTGAACTTATCACTCTGTGCTTTTGAAATCTTATCTGAATATTCAGCATTAACTCTCGAAATTTCAAATTGCGCATTGAGTACCTCATTCTTGCTCGCTAACAATTTATTTTCCTGTGATATTAATTTCGCTTCTGTTTCCTGAAGTTTTAATCGTTTGTCTTCCACATCCCTTGTGGCTTTAAAGCCTTCTTCTTGTAAGGTTACGGTACGGTCAAATTGACGTTGTGCAATTTGCTTATTGGTCTTGGCCGCTTCAAAATCTATGCTGTCGCTCTGCACCTTAAGCTTTGCCTGAAGTAATTTATTTTTTGCTTGCTCTAACTTTAAGCCACGCTCATTGGCTAAAGCATCAATTTGCCGGTTCAGTGCTTTTACTTTTTCTTCATAAGAACCTACGGATTGTGATTTTGCATCACGTTGTTGTGCGGTACGCTCCACTAAATTAGGGTCAAAATATTCGCTCTTAATTTCTGAAATTTTCATGATCGTATCGCCTTTAGCAACAAAATCCCCTTCCCTTACCAACCAATTCTCTATTCTACCAGGAATTGGAGATTGAATAGTTTGTGGTCTTTGGTCTGGTGTTAATGTGGTTACTTGACCTCTACCTGTTATGTTTTGCGTCCATGGTAGAAATAAAATGATGATACCGATAATGGCAAACGCTCCTAAGAAACGATTGAAATACTTATAATATCGTCCGTGAAATACATGTTTTCCAGATTTGGAATCCGTAATATCAACAGACTTATGTAATTGATTATGAGATATATTTAGCATGATAACTTTCTTTAAATAATTTCACCTTTTTTGAGCGTCACAACTTGGGTACAACTTTGTGACCAATCATTACTCATACTTACAACCACTAGTGCCCAAGGATTATCATCACTCGTTAAGAACGAAATTATTTTATTAACTTCTTCCGGCTCAAAATGCTCTAAGGGGTCTTCTAAAATAAGCACCTTTGGTTTGTCGACTATAGCTCTGGCCAGTACAATTTTTTTAGCGGTTGTAAATGAGATCTGTTTGCCCTCAGGATACAGTATGGTATTGAGACCTTTAGGACTTTCTTTAATAAATTGATAAAGTCCAACATTTTCGATTGCCCACATTAACTGATCATCGGAGATATTAGGATTACCGAAAGTAATATTTTCTCTTATGGTGCCTTCAAATGGTGTTTCGTCTGCTAATGACAATCCTAAATGAGATCGATAATGATTGAGATTAATATTGCGTAACATGAACTTATCTAAATACACCTTTCCATTTGTAGGCTCTATAATTCCGCCAATTAAGCGCAGTAAACTCGATTTGCCCGAACCACTTTCGCCTTTTACCAATAATCTGCTCTTTGGTTTGATTATTAATGAGACATTTTTAATAATAGGGTCTTCTCTACCTGGCACCTCGTAAGATACTTTGTCTAATTCAATATTAAAATCTTCCTGAAATTCTGGTTTATCTCCTTCCTGTTTTTCCAGTTCCTTATCTACAACCTGACCCATTTTCTCTAAAGAAGTGAGCACATCATAAAAGGACTCCAAACCTAAAATGAGTTTTTCAACAGATGCAATGACGAGAAGAATTATAATTTCAGCCGCAACAAATTGACCGATATTCATTTCTTGATTTAAAACCAACAATCCACCAATCAACAAAAGGCCAGCTGTTACTATGACCTTAAAGCCTATCATTTGTATAAATTGAATGACTAAAATTCGAAAATGACTTTCCCTTGCCTCCAAATAATCACTTACCAATTCATCGTTCTTTTCTATTGCCAAACTCGTTTTGCCAGAAAGTTTGAAACTGACCACAGCCCTTGCTACTTCTTGAATCCAATGTGCAACCTTGTATTTGTTTTTGGATTCCATAAGACTTGTATCCATACCTTTTTTTGCCGTGAATTTAAATACGATATAGATTAGGATTAATAATAAAACACCGAAAGCAATGAAAAACGGATGATAAAAAGATAACAGAATCAGGGCAAACACAATTTGAAGTATCGCAGCTGGAATATCCACTAAAATCTTTGCCAATCCTTTTTGAATATTCAGCGTATCGAAAAATCGATTGGCCAATTCTGGTGGATAATAATTACGCAATTCGTTCATCTTTAGTTTTGGAAAACGATAAGTAAACTCAAAAGATGCCCTTGTAAAAATACGTTGCTGGATAGATTCTATAATTCGCATTTGCATTAGTTGTAGTATTCCTACAAATGCAACGCCTAAGGTGACCAAAATAACAAGAACAATCCAAGACGTACTTACTTGAGCTCCTTGTATTAAATTTATAATTGCCTGTATGCCTAGAGGCAATGTAAGTGCTAAAAAGCCTGAAAAAATGGCGTAGTAGATGACCTGTAAAACATCTCTTTTCTCTAATTTTAAAAGACCTACAAGCCTTTGCCATGGAGACATTACTGTTTTTTGTTTAGCCATAATTATTTACTAATGGTTTTAATAGTCAATTCTTTAAAGAAATCTGTAGGTGTGGTGTTGCCATCACAGTTTGTAATAGACATGAAGTGGTCAGCCAAATAGTGCTGATGGAGTGCACCATCTATAATTGTACTCGCCAAGGTCAGTGAAAAATTATAATCTGAATTATTTTCAGAGATCATTTCGCCTAGGCGTTTCACTAAACGTTTGTACACTATAAAATAGCCTTCTTCGTTTTCGCTATCCACGGCTTTGGTAAGAAACGATTTAGAATTTTCATTGATAATAATTCTATTTAACACGATTTCATCAATATGATTAAAAGCTACATCTTGCTTTATCTTTTGGGTGACGACTTCAATGGCCTTGAATAATTGTGCCTTTTTATCTCTCATATTAAAGGTAGCAAACACCATCTGATATTCAATCCAGGCCCAATACCAAGAAGTGAGATACAGAAGGAGTTTATGCTTACTTTCAAAATAGCGATAGATGGAACTTTCGTTAGATCCTATTTTTAAACCCAGCTTTTTAAAGGTAAAACTATCAAAACCTATGTCATCTATTAAAAGAATACTATGCCCAATGATACGTTTCCCTAAATCGGATGATTCTGGATCTTTTAGGTAAATCTTATCCGGGACTTGAATCTTTAAATTTGAAAGTAAATTAATCATAACTAAAATATTTGATTGCAAATATAATAGTGTTACTATTAGTTTTGCAAGTTTTATTGACTTTATTTTAAGCCATATTTAAATATTCACGGGTCAATAACAACAAAATATGCTTGTTATTCAAAAAAACTGCCTTCTTCGGAATGTTGTCTTGTTATGCCGCATTTTTGGCGGTTATACACCTGTAATTTTAAGTCCGTCCAAATCTTAATCTTTAGACTAACTAATGAAGAATGTTCACGTTCAATTTTGCAGGAAATTAGTGTACTTTTTATATCCAATTTTGTTTCAAAAATTAGCACTATAACCTGCTCATTAATATCTATGGGCGCAATTAAAACAGCACGACCATCAAAAGTTTGATGGTCGTTAAGGGTATATTTTCATAATATACACATATACCTAGGTTAAGACTAATTCTGATTCATTTGGAGTTTTAATTGAAGTGTTCAAAATATTATTAGACATCATTTCCCATTTTAAACCTTCTGAATATTTAAATATGACGTTTTTTTGTTTGGGCTCCATAACCAATACATAAATCCATTCATTGTCTAGTAATGTTTTCAATTGAGAATTTCTAGCTAAAATGTCGGTTACGCGATTTAAAGGCGCTTGAATTATCACAGACAAACGCAACGGTTCATGGTACATATCCTCATCTGTTCGGTAAAGTGATTGTAACGGCAATCCCATTTTTAAATCGCCTCCATTACCTTGTACGACGCCGAATTTCCCTACTATATTATGAGTAATTTTCGTTCCGCCTCCATAAAGATTGTTATCAACTGTAGAAAAATAATAGTGATTATTAATCCACTGTGTCACAACCATAGGGCCCTGCATGATGCCTTCTAAAGCTTTTCCTTCAGTATCCATTTCCCAATCGTAACTGTGAAGAAAACAACGACTATCAAGATTTGAATTTTTGGTAAGACTCCTTGGGGCTACTATGAAACCTGCGTTTTTTGCCAGTCCCCATTCTGGTCGGGTCTCGGCCCAATTGTTTGCTTTTTGCTGTGACTTAGACACACTACTTCCTTTAAAGCCCAATCTATTTTCGGTAGCCGTTTGCTGTGCTTTTGATAAATTTTCTTTCAGGTCATTGATAAGTTGAGCAAACGATTCTGGCGCTTCCGAATCAAAAAGAACGATGTCGTCGGTCGTCGTGTTGTGTTCGGCTCCAATAAACAGTGTGGATTCTGGAATGTCTATCGCATGGGTTTTTGACAATGCCATTCGCACTTCTGGTAAATTAGCTAGCTTCGCCAACATTCGTGCATTGTGTCTCCCAGGACTTGCAGCACAGGCGCCACAATCCAAGCTCGAACCAAATGGGTTGTTGGCAGAATGGCTTCCATGTCCAACAAATACCACCAACGGTGCAAATTTTTTCCAACCCATTAAATCGAAGGCAGATTTTACAATACCCACTTTTTCTTCCAATGGGATGCCAAGGGAACTTTCATCTTCCCTAACCATTTTATTGATATTGGGCTGGCAGATCGATTCCATCTTCGATGCATTTTTTTGCCTCTTTCTGTATATTATCCCAGGCGCCAAAGTTCTGGCGATTAACGATAATCCATAATAAAACCCAGAACCTTCAACATAACCAAAAGCCGATGGCAGCATATTTTTCATGCGCTTTAAGAAATAATCACCAAAATTTTTGACTTCATTTTTCTTTCCATAAGCCGAATACTGCTCTTTCTTTCCGTCCTGTGCCACTTCTGTAACAACATATGCTGAATTCACAATTGGTGGACAAGATTTACGCGTGAAGTCGTCTTCTAAGCTCTTATAATCCATAACAATTCCAAAGAATCCAGCGTATCCGAAGGTTTCGTAATTTCCGTTCGATTCCACATGTCTTCGAATCAATTCTGAACGCGTATCGATACAAAATACCATCTGCGCATCTGGAATAGAAGCGTCAACTTGATCAGTCGTTTCAATGTCTATTGATTTGCTCTCCAAAGTATGGATTAATTGTTTTTGCCACGTTTCTTCCCATGCTTTCAACCAAATGTATTGTAATCGTGGAATTTTGGTGTTCGCAGATTCATTTTTAGTATCGGGAAGAAACGAAAGGTTGAGCTTCTTTGCCGTCCATAATCGTACGGCCAAATAATCCGCCAAGTCTATCCGATATTCTTGTTGCCAATCTGAATTGGATTGCGCACGATGGTTGATATAGCCTGTCCATCCTGGAAGCGCTGTTAAGTGATATGTGAAAATGTTTTTATGATCATTTTCAGAATAATCCTTTAAGAGTAATTCCAAAGTTTCAGCACTTGATTTCGGAATGTCTTTTAAAGTCGTTAAACCAATTTCTGAATCATAAATAACTAATAATCGCCATGCAGTGTAGAATCCTTCACTTTTATACGGAATTTCCCATTCCGCCAAACCTTCATCCATAAAAGCAGACAACCATTTTGCCATAATACGGTCTAAAGTATGATTTTTGTTTAATTCTTCTATAAATTCTTGAGATTCTAAAAGCTTCAAATAAACTTCTGATGATTCGGAAAAACCATTTTCTTTTAAAAGTGATGCCAAAACAGCCTTGTCAATATCGCCATTTTCCATAGCTTTACGATACAATTTTGCCTCTGGAAATGCATTCGAACCAAAATGTTTCTGTGCCAAACCAACAGCTTCCTTAAACGATAAATTCTCATATCCGGACAGTGGATTGGAAGCCACAAACGTATATAATGGCCAAGTTTTTCCGATGAATTTTGATGCTTCTTCAATTCTATTTAGAATAGTTGAACTCATATTGATTTTGATTTATACATTAATACTGATTTTTTGTGCGGCTGGGAAATATTCATCAACTTGACATACAACCATGGTAATTTTTTATAAACACCTAATTTCATTATGAAAAAGCCAAGTAAAAAAGTGATCCCGAATATAATTTGTACCCAAGTCAATGGCATGGCTTTTGCGATCATTGGCATGTCTGCCATTAAAACGGTGACACCATTATACATTAAGGCATAGATCCCAATACCTGCGACGAACAAAATCGGCGGAACTACAATTTTTTGCGCTATTGAAAGGCTTTGTTCTTTGATAATATTATAAGTCGCCTGGCCTACTGTGATGGCAACAATTAATGTTAAAAAAATAGAGCTATCCATGGCTATGGCTTTGCCTGTCCAGAATGCGAACAAATAAGCTCCAAGCCCGCCAAACAGCAACACGACAAAGGCTTGAAGCGGTTTGATTTTAAGCTGTTTTGGTTGTTTTGGTTTGGTTTGTACAATTTCTTCCCCAGAAGACAAGAATAAATACGCCTTATAAAACCCATGGAGAATCAAATGAACAACTGCTGCATTGAAAAATCCAAGACCACATTGCATAATCATAAAACCCATCTGGGCAATGGTGGAGCATCCCAGTTTTTGTTTGACATTCACTTGTAACAATTTCGTAAACTGTGCGATTATAGCTGTAAACCCACCGATAACGAAGAGAATCGTTAACGTGTTTGAGGCAAATAAAAGAGTTGCAAAAAGTGCCAATAGAATTCCTGCGCCATTTACAAAACCAGCATGCATCAAAGCCGAAGCAGGCGTCGGAGCCGTCATCGCGGATAATAACCAACGATGAAATGGAAACATGGCTGATTGCACAATTGCTGCTAAAATGATACAGAGCGCTGAAGGCAGCACTATATAAATGGGTAAGTCCACTGCAACAATTGATAATCCGCTAATTGTGAATTCGTCACTGAAAAATGCTATTAACAATAACCCAGCTGTTAAAAAAAACGTACCAATATAAAAGTAATTTTGGGTAATTTTTAAGGCTTCTCGTGCTTCTCCCCAATGTTTATCAATTCCAATCAATTGAGACATAAAAACCCCCATGATTAACCAGCTGAGAATTAATAGACCAATATGGTTTGCCAACACCAATAACATCACAGACAAAGTAAAGCCTAGACTGAGTACCATAAATCGAGAATGATAACGAAATCCGGTCAAATAATTACTGGCATAACTACATACGACTGCACTAAAAAACGTTACAGTCGTCCACATTAAAACGGTAAACCCATTGATTTTGAATATAGATTCCCAACGCCAATCTGGCATGTTGTTAAAATTAATAATGAGATAGGCAGCGTTTCCAAGAAACAGAAGCCATAACATCGAGGTCACGATTTTTGCAATTATCGGTTGTCCTACCTCAACACTTTGGTAGGTTTTTGAATTCATTTGTGTTTCAAGATTCATTTATAAATTATTATTGGTTTTGCATTCATCTTTTCGCAAAATCGAATTATTTGAGAGGGTCTTGAACTATCAATAGTAGTTTGGAAGAACTCTTAATACTCGATTAGAAGTTTTCGTCAGTATCTGATTTTTCCATATTACTTTCGCCTCGTACTTTGGAAAACAGAACCAATCCAACAATGAAACTGCCCATGATTATCTTATCCAAAAAGATGCTATTATTTAAATATGCCAAACCGTTAAAAAATATTAATATGGCCAATCCAAAAGCTGGAAGTACGTTCGATTTTGAGATCGATATTAGTTGTCTATAGTTTTGTTTCTCCATTATGATGCTACAGTTATTTCAAGAGTTCCATTAATTTGTAACTTCTGTCCGGAGCTTCTCGATTTATTGATAAACTCGCGTGCAATTTCTTTTTCCTTCTCGAGCTCTTTAATACGCCCATCAAGCTGTTCTGTATTGCATTTGTGATTACCTTCCCAAATTTGTAGACGCTGTATCTTGTGAAAGTTGATTTTTTCATCTATGAGACTTCTGATGATGTGAACGGCTTCGGAAGGTGTAAAATCCCCTTTTACCAACTGAATCTTTTGTTTGATTTTTTCATTGTTTGCCACTTCTTTTGTTTTCATGATAATTAATTTTAAATAGATTATGGTTTTAAATTTATTTTGATGGCACAAAGATTAGACATTTAATTCATTTATTTTTATTTATATTTGTTATGTTATGCATAAACAATATTTATGAACTATACTTTACATCAACTTCAAATATTCCTTAAAATATCTGAATTAAAGAGCATTACAAAAGCTTCTGAAGCCTTACATTTGACCCAACCAGCAGTCTCCATTCAGCTAAGAAATTTTCAGGAACAGTTTCCGATTCCGCTTACTGAAGTAGTGGGAAGACAATTATACGTTACAGATTTTGGTATTGAAATTGCCGTAGCAGCAGAAAAAATCTTAAATGAAGTACAGTCCATTAATTATAAAACGCTCGCGTTTAAAGGACAGCTTTCTGGCCGACTTAAAATTTCAGTGGTTTCCACGGGTAAATATGTCATGCCGTATTTTTTGTCTGATTTCATAATACAAAACGAGGGTGTTGAATTGCTCATGGATGTGACCAACAAATCTCGTGTGATAGAAAGTTTGGAACAGAATTCGGTTGATTTTGCCTTAGTTTCAGTATTGCCAGAAAAATTAAAGGTTGATAAAATTACTTTGATGGAAAACAAACTATTCTTCATTGCCAGTACGAAACTTAAACTAGATAAAAGCCTCTCAAGGAAAAAGCTTTTTGAAGAGGTGCCTTTAATTTATCGCGAACCAGGCTCTGCAACACGAAATGCCATGGAGTCCTTCATTGCGAAAAACAAGTTCGCAGCGCGTAAAACCATGGAATTGACTTCCAACGAAGCTGTTAAACAAGCCGTACTTTCAGGATTGGGCTGTTCCATTATGCCATTAATTGGCATTAGAAATGAATTGGCCAATGAAGAATTACAGATAATTCCAGTTAAAGGATTGCCGCTAAAAACTACTTGGAATCTGATTTGGTTAACATCAAAAAAACAATCGCCTGCTGCGCAGGCCTATCTCGATTTTCTAAACATCGAAAAAGATCGTGTGATTAAAGTTCAATTTGCATGGATAAATAATATTTAAAGTGGTGCTTAATTGAAAAGGAGAATTTAGTTTAGACGCAATGGTTTTTGCCTAAATCTTCATAAGATTCAAAAATCATTTCTTACTAATCATGCTGAACTTTTAAAGTCCTAGAATCACTATTTTTTCCTTCATAAAAGTTTCGATATCAGGAAGTTCATCAAGAGCAAGATTGATGTATTTTAAAGCCTCACTTTTATTTCCGCGGTGTTTATTAATTTGAGCCAAACGATAATAAGCCCATGCTTTTGGCACACCATCCTGAGCAGAATGATTAGCTAAATAGGCTTTGATACACTTCTCACCTTTATCGAGCTGAATATTATAATCAGCACAAACTTTACCGATTTGATAGTGCATGGCATTGCGCTGGTGTTTTTCTTGTGCTTCTTCTAAATTACCAATCGCCTTTTCTGGTTGGTGTTGCGCTTCGTAGAATTTAGACAACTTTTCATAACAAGTTACAGAACCGCCTACTTTTATGGCTAATCTGTAATATTTTTCAGCCAGTTCTGGCTCGTCATCATATTCGTAAACATAACCTTTCGCCAAATAACCATCGACCTTTGACAAATTTTGTAATTCATTAGCATATCTCAAGGCTTTGTCAGTACTTCCACCAATGATACCTGGCAAAGACACATACAATTCCACCAATGCCCAACGTGCTTCGATATGGTTTGGGTCTAATTGCGCTGCTTTTGTAAACGACTCTTTAACGTCGCCTATTATGGCGAGGGCTTTTAATTTACTTATGCTTAACGCTTTCATACCTAAAGCGCCACCATACTTATAATGATAGTCAGCATTTTCAGGTCGTTTCTGTTTTAAAATTTGAAATTGTTCTATGGCAGCATCCCATTTTTTTTGATAACCATAAGCCTCACCCAAAAGTTCAATGGCCTCCAAATCGTTTGGATTTGATTCTAAAAAAACGGTCATTTCGTTTTGTGCTTTTACATATTCCTTCTTTGCGATAAATGCCTCAGCATTTTCTAAGGATGTTTGGGAATAACAGAATGATGATAGCAATAAAACAAACAGTAATCTCAACATATTAATATTGGGTTGTGGCACAAATATATGATTTAATAACGTTCAGTTTCCTCAACAAATTGTTAACTTCACTCATCGAAATGAACCTTTTACTCATTTGGTCTGTTTTTGGAATACATTTTGAATGTATTTTGTCATAAATACTATCACATGAAAAACTATATATCTTTACTTATGCTCATCTGCTTCGCTTCTTTTTCCAATGCCCAAAATGATTTTGATAGTCAATGGAAAGAAGTGACCAAACTTGAAAACGAAGGACTTACAAAAAGCGCTTCGGAACTGGTAGAAACTATTTATAAAAATGCGGTTAAAGCGGAAAATACCCAACAACGCATTAAGGCTTTGTTGCATATTAGTAAATATATGTTAACGCTTGAAGAAGATGCCCAACTTAACATCGTTAATCGTTTCAAATCTGAAATCGATTCCACCAAAGACATTGTAACCAAGCACCTTTTAGAAAATATGTTGGCCACCATGTATTGGCAATATTTCCAGCAAAGTCGCTACCAATTTTACAACAGAACCAAAACCTCTGAAAAAGTAAGTGATGATTTTAGAACTTGGGATTTAGAAACTATTTTCAATGAAATTCACCGTTACTATCAGCGCTCTCTTGAAAATAAAGATGTATTGCAACAAGAATCATTAAAGGAATATAGCATACTTCTCAATGAAGCTGACCACTCAAAAACATATCGACCAACGTTATACGATTTACTAAGTCACAATGCCTTAAGTTTTTATAAAACAGACGAAAATAGTATCACACAACCAGCCTATAAATTTACGATTGACACTAAAGATTTTATTGCCGATACTGATATTTTCATGAAGTTAGATTTAACCTCCAAAGACACCTTATCCCTTCAACGAAATGCTCTCAAAATCTATCAAGATTTATTAAAGTTTCATGCTAAAGACCAAATCTCAAAAGCCTTTGTAGATGTGGATATTGAACGGTTGAATTTTGTAAAGCAACATGCTGTATTTTCAAATGTGGATGATTTACTTCTGAATACATTAAAGTCGAAATCAGAACAATTAAAAGCCTCAGAATTATCTACCTTATATGATTATGAAATAGCGACGGTTTATCAGAAACAAGGCAATTCATTCAACAACAATCTTGAAGACAACGCAGTAAACACCAAAAACCGCTGGAAATTAAAAGAAGCCATAGAACTTTGCAATTCGGCAATTGCTCAATTTCCAAAGAGTATTGGAGCGCAAAAATGCGAGGTATTAAATGCCAATATACGTCAACCGAGTTTACAGTTGCAAGCTGAAGAATTTATTGGTAATAATGTACCTTCAAAAATCCTGGTGACGTATAAAAATTTAGAAAACTTAGATTTCAAAATTTATAAGGTTTCACAAAGTCAAATAGAACGTTATAATCGAATTTACAGAGCAGATGAAAAACAAGGGTTTTTCAAAAACCTGAAACCTGTTGAAACTTTTTCGAGCGCTTTAAAAACAGAAGGCGATTATCAAATTCATAGTACTGAAATTGTAGTCCCTAATATGGGCAATGGTTTATACCTTATTAAAGCAGACACAAATTCTGACACTGACGTTTTTGCCACGGCTCATATTCAGGTTACGGATTTGGCGTTGGTGGAAAGTTCTGAAAACGACACTTATTTTTTTCAAATCATCAATAGGCACCATGGAAAACCAATGGCAAACATTAATGCCGAGGTGTCTTATTCCAACAACCGAAATGATAAGCGCTTGACCAAGAGTTTTACAACCGACCGCTTTGGAAAATTTGAATTTAGTAAAGACAATAATTATTACAGAAACGTTCAAATAAAAGTCAATTCAAAAGACGACACGGCCTATTTCGGCGATTACTATATCAACAGAACCTACGATCAAAACGAAAATAACGATGCACAATACCATACGTTTTTATTTACGGACCGAAGCATTTACAGACCAGGACAAACGGTTTATTTTAAAGGCATCATTACGCAATCGAAAGACGGAAAATCATCGGTTGCTGATGACAAAGAAATTACGGCAGAGTTGCATAATGTGAATGGCGAGAAAGTTTCGGAATTAAAGTTTGTAACCAATGAATTTGGATCGTTTCATGGTGAATTCATACTTCCCAACGGAGGTTTAACAGGTCAGTTCTATATCAGAGCATTATCAAATACAGTGGGCAGTGGACATCATTATTTTTCGGTTGAAGAATACAAACGACCAAAATTTAAACCTGAATTTCAGCCGATTACCGAAACCTATAAGGTCAACGATAGTATTACAGTTAAAGGTACAGCCATTGCTTTTGCTGGTAGCAACATTACAGATGCCAAAGTAGTTTATCGCGTTAAACGAAATGTAAGATTTCCAGGTTGGTATTATTGGAGACGACCATATTTTAACTCAGAAGCTCAAGAAATTACCTTTGGAGACACCAAAACAAATGCCAAAGGCGAGTTTGAAATTACGTTCAAAGCCATACCTGATGAAAGTGTGTCAAAAGACAATCTTCCTGTGTTTAATTATGAAATCACAGCAGATGTTACCGATATTAATGGCGAAACACGTTCAACTTCTACGATCGTCAATGTTGGTTATCATGCTATGACACTCAACATTGTGGCGCCTCAAAAAATTGATAAAGAGACCAAAGAAATAGAATTGACCCTAACATCGCAAAATCTCAATGGCGAATTTGTACCTGCAAAAGGAGAATTAAAAATCTATAAACTGAACGCATCAGACCGTGTATTGAGAACCAGACCTTGGCAAGCACCAGATTATCAAACGCTTTCTAATGGAGAATTTATAAAACTATTTCCGCACGAACCTTATGACAATGAAGGTCAATTGACCAATTGGCCAAAAGGCGAGGAAGTTTACAGCACATCTTTTGATACTGAAAACGCGAAAACCATCACCCTAAAAAAACTGAACAAATGGGAATCCGGACAGTATATCCTTGTTGCAGAAAGCAAAGATAAGTTTGGGCAAACCGTAAAAGATCAAATATTCACGGCACTTTTTAGTGATAAAGACAAAACCGTTGCCGACAACCAATTATATGAAGCGCAATTGGACAAAGCGAGTTACGAAACCAGTTCCATGGCAAAACTAACTTTAGGCTCGGCAGCAGAAAACCTAACCGTCACGGTTGAAATTGAAAAGGACAACACAATTATAATGACACAATTGGTTGAACTTAATGATTCTAAAAAAACGATAACGATTCCTGTTTTGGAAAGTGATTTAGGAGGATTTGCGGTTCATACATCATTTGCAGCTTTCAATGAATTTCACTCCCAGAGTTTTAATGTAAATGTGCCTTATCCTAAAACCGATTTGGAAATCGAAACGACAACGTTCCGAGACAAACTGCAACCAGGACAAGACGAAACTTGGAGTTTTAAAATCAAAGGCCCAAAAGGCGATAAAGTTTCTGCGGAATTGTTAGCAAGTATGTACGATGCGTCTTTAGATGAATTTAGGGCTCATAATTGGAACTTCAACCCTATTCATAATCCTGTTTATTATGGAAGCATCCACAAAAATTCGGGACAGAGCTTTGGAACGACTCATTTTAGATTGTTTAATAATTTTAGTATCAATCAGAGCTATCCCTATCAAGGTTATGATGAATTGGATTGGTTTGGGTTTTATTTTGGGAATGATTCTTTCGTCAAAAGAAGTATTAGCTATAGTAAAAGAGTATCCGCACCACAAGCAGATTTGATGGCCAGGGAAGATTCTGCAGTATTGGAAGAAGTTGTAACTGTAGGTTATGGTGCAACAACGAAAACTGAAAGTGACAAAGAATGGAATCCAAAAAATTCAGGTGGAAGTAATCCTAATCAAAATAAAAAAGAAATTGATTTAGATAACATCCAAATAAGAACAAACCTAAACGAAACTGCTTTCTTCTTTCCACAATTGCAAACCGATGCGGAAGGTAACGTCAGTTTCAACTTTAAAGCACCAGAGGCACTGACCAAATGGAAACTACAATTGTTGGCACATACTAAAACTTTGGAAAGTGCAGTCAAGCAACTAGAAACCGTTACCCAAAAAGAATTAATGGTCATACCTAATGCACCACGATTTTTGAGAGAAGGCGATGAAATTGTGATTACTACCAAAATTGCTAACCTCACTAACAAGGAATTATCAGGTCTTGTGAGATTAGAATTAACTAATCCTGTGACTGATGAATTTTTACCCAATATAATTAAAGGTGAGATAGGTAGAAATTACACATTAATTACTGACTTGACAGATAAAGAATTTACCGTTGACGCTAATGGGAATACTCAAGCTTCATGGTCACTATTAATTCCCAAAGGTCTTCAAGCAGTCCAATACAAAATTATAGCGACAGCCATTGATTTGGAAAATGAGAAACAATTCAGCGATGGCGAGCAAAATGCCTTACCTGTTCTAAGTAACAGAATGATGGTAACAGAAACACTTCCGATGTGGATGCGCTCTAACCAGACCAAAACTTTTACATTGGATAAATTGAAAAACCAGACTTCGACTACCCTCAGCCACCATAAGCTGACACTAGAAATAACGTCAAATCCGGTTTGGTATGCCATTCAAGCTTTGCCATATTTAATGGAATATCCTTATGATTGCAATGAGCAAACCTTTGCGAGATATTATGCGAATGCTTTGGCCCAACATATTGTAAAATCAAATCCTAAAATAGAAACGGTTTTTAAGCAATGGAAATCAACAGATGCTTTACTTTCTAATTTAGAAAAGAATCAAGAGTTGAAATCCTTATTGATTCAAGAAACGCCTTGGTTACGTGATGCTGAATCTGAAATGGAACAGAAAAAACGAATCGCATTATTATTCGACCTTAATAAGATGAATAATGAATTGCAATCTGCTCTTAGGAAACTGCGAAACAATCAGCATAGTTCTGGCGCTTGGCCTTGGTTTAATGGTGGCCGTGACAATCGATTTATCACACAGCATATCATTGCTGGTTTTGGGCATCTTAGGAAACTGAATGTCACTTCGACTACGCTCAGTGACCAAAATTCGACCACGCTCAGTGACCAACAAAATATGATTCAAAATGCATTAGATTATTTAGATACCGAATTCGTACAAGAATATAAGGATATCAGAAAATACAATAAAGAGGCAGATTTAAGCAAAGACCATCTATCACATACGCAACTGCATTATTTATACACACGAAGTTTTTATCCTGAACATACGCCTTCGAAAGAAGTCAAAAAAATGATGGACTATTACCAAACTCAGATTCAAAAGTATTGGTTAAGTCGTTCATTATACGATAAAGGCTTAATGGCAATGACCATGCACAGAATGGCTGATGCCAAAACAGCAGCTAAAATCTTAAACTCCTTAAAAGAAAACAGTGTTACCTCTGATGAACTAGGAATGTACTGGAAAAACAACACCAACTCTTGGCATTGGCACCAAGCTCCAATTGAAACCCAAGCGTTGATGGTTGAGGTATTTTCGGAAGTTGGTAATAGCATTCAGAGCGACCTGTCCGAAGAAGCAAAAGCGAAGGCGGAAGCGAAGAATCTCAAAGACATCGACAACCTAAAAATCTGGTTATTAAAAAATAAACAAACCAATAGCTGGAAAACGACCAAAGCAACTTCTGAAGCCGTTTATGCGTTGTTATTGCAAGGAAGTGATTGGCTCAGCACTACAGAACAATTGGAAGTTAAAGTGGGCAATGAAACCATTTCACCTTCAACATTGGAAAACGTTAAAGTAGAAGCTGGAACAGGTTATTATAAAACTTCGTGGAATGGTTCAGAAATTACACCAGAGAAAGCAGATGTGACCATCACTAAAACCATGCCTGGCGGCAAGCAGGAAGGTGAAGGCATTGCTTGGGGAGCCTTGTACTGGCAATATTTTGAAGATTTAGATAAAATCACCTCAGCCGAAACGCCATTGAAACTCAGCAAGAAACTATTCTTAAAATCGAACACGGCTAAAGGCGAGGAAATCACGGACCTGCCTGCCGGCAAGGCAGGAATTACTTCAAATTCAATATTAAAAGTTGGCGATTTAATTAGGGTCAGAATTGAACTGAGAACGGATAGAACCATGGAATTTGTGCATTTAAAAGACATGCGAGCTGCTGGTTTGGAACCCATAAATGTATTATCGCAATACAAATGGCAAGATGGATTGGGCTATTACGAAAGTACCAAAGATGCAGCCACTAACTTTTTTATGGACTATTTGCCAAAAGGCGTTTATGTATTTGAATATGATTTACGCGTGAACAATGCAGGAGACATGAGCAATGGCATTAGCACCATTCAGAGTATGTATGCTCCTGAGTTTAGCAGCCATAGTGAAGGGATTCGAATTTCTGTAGATTGATTTATCTCTTGAAAAAAGAAATTATTCTCTAGAGATAATTCTATAACTAAACACTGCAAATTTCTCGCAAAGGCGCAAAGGATAAAGCGGACTAAAAAATGTAAACCTAAAAAAAATTGAAGCTAGTAAGGCATACACTTTATTCAACTCTGCCTACTGAACACTGTACACTGAGGACTGAAAATCTACATTCCAGTACGTATCGCTTCCACAGGATCCAATCGAGAGGCTTTCATTGCTGGTATAACACCTGAAATCAGACCTATAATCGAGGAAATAAAAAATCCGAGAAACATATTTTTAGGAGAAAGTACAAAAGTGAAATCTTCAGTAAGGTTACTTCCTATTATGGTGCCTATCCAAACTAAGAATAAGCCTACAACGCCACCTACAACGGCTAAAATAACCGCTTCAAATAAAAATTGAAACAGGATGAATTTATTCTTTGCTCCTAATGATTTCTGAATTCCAATGAGGTTGGTGCGCTCTTTCACACTTACAAACATAATATTGGCAATTCCAAAACCACCAACCAAAAGAGAAAAACCACTTATGACCCATCCGATTAAGTTCAAGCTGCCAATAATGGTATCAATCATATCTTGTAATCCTGAAATAACACTTATAAAAAAAGTATCAATTTCATCAGGCTTCAAACCTCTTTTAGTTCGCATTATTTGAACAACTTCAGCTTTTAAGCCTGCAATATCGGCATCCTTTTCGGGTTTGATAATAACAATATATTTCATGTTTGGATTATTATCACCATATCTATTCCTTACATAATTTGCAGGCAGAAAAATAGACACATCGTTACTGTCCCCAAACAATCCGGATCCTTCCTTTTTAACCACACCGATAACCGTAAACTTCTGACCGTAAAGTCGCACTTTTTTTCCAATCGGTTCAAGTTCGCCAAAAAGGGATTTTGCAATTTCCGAACCAATAACCACCACAGGCCTTCCGGAATTCGATTCAGATTCGTTGTAAAAACGACCTTTTTCAAATTCCAAAACCTGAATATCCGTAAATTCATGGGAAACCACAACGGTATTGACACTACTTACCAATTCCGATTCATATCTAATATTTTCACGTTTCACAAATAATTGTAACGCCACATGCTCCGCTTCAGACAATGAAGCATCTAAAGTTTTGTATTCATTATAGGATATTTCATCAAAAGTTTCCCTTTGCCAACGCGGGACATCAGTTGGTCCAAAAGACATATTTGCCAAATACATGGTATTGCTATCCAAAGAACTCAATTGTCCTTGGATGGTTTTATCGAGCGAATCTACCGCAGCTAAAACAGCTATAATTGAAAATATGCCGACCGTTACACCTAAAAGTGACAAGAATGTTCTGAGTTTATTGGTACGAAGCGCATTTAAAGCGAATGAAAAACTCTCTTTCAGTAAACGTAAATAGACCAGCATGCAAAGGTTGTTTTAAAACATTTTAAAGATAGGACGTTTTCAACAATTTATTGTTACAAAAAACTTAAAGAAACTGGTTTTAGCACTAATAATTCTTTTCGAATATGCGTATTTTTGCACCATCAAAAACACAACACAACATTATGAGCAACAAAACCATTTCATCGGCACTAATTTCGGTATTTAGTAAAGATGGATTAGCACCTATCGTCAAAAAATTGAACGACCTCAACGTTACCATTTATTCCACTGGAGGCACAGAAAAATTTATCAAGGATTTAGGAATCGATGTCGTACCAGTAGAGGACGTAACCTCCTATCCATCAATTCTTGGTGGCCGTGTAAAAACCTTACATCCTAAAGTTTTTGGAGGTATTTTGAATCGCCAAAATCACGATGGCGATGTTGCTGAATTAAAAGAATTTGATATTCCACAAATCGATGTAGTCATTGTAGATTTATATCCTTTTGAAAAAACCGTAGCTTCTGGAGCAAGCAACCAAGATATTATTGAAAAAATTGATATTGGAGGCATTTCCTTAATTAGAGCAGCTGCTAAAAATTATGCGGATGTAACTTGTGTATCTTCGGTTGACGATTATGCTGAGTTTTTGGAATTATTGGAAACCAAAAATGGTGAAACCTCTGAAGCCGATAGAAAACAATTTGCGGCAAAAGCGTTTAATGTGTCTTCGCATTATGATTCTGCAATATTCAATTATTTCAACAAGAATCATGACATTCCGACTTTAAAAATTTCGGAAAACAATGGAAAAGTGTTGCGTTATGGCGAAAACCCACATCAAAAAGGCTTTTTCTTTGGAGATTTTGATGCCATTTTCACAAAACTCCATGGTAAGGAATTAAGTTATAACAACCTTTTGGATGTTGATGCCGCTGTGAATCTGATGCTGGAATTTAAAAACGACGCTCCTACTTTTGCCGTTTTAAAACATAATAATGCTTGCGGTTTAGCGCAACGCGATTCGTTACACCAAGCTTATGTAGATGCCTTAGCTGGCGATCCTGTTTCTGCTTTTGGTGGCGTTTTAATCAGTAATTCCGAAATTGATGTAGCAACTGCTGAAGAAATTCATAAGTTATTTTGCGAAGTGGTGATTGCACCATCTTTTTCTGCTGAAGCTTTAGAAATTTTAAAAGGAAAGAAAAACAGAATCCTTTTAATTTTGAAAGATATTGAGATGCCAAAAACTAATGTTAGAAGTTGTTTGAACGGTGTTTTAGTTCAAGATAGAAACAACGTTACAGATACACTTGAAGGTTTAAAATCAGTTACAAAAACCACAGCATCTACGAGTGAATTAGACGATTTAATTTTCGCCTCAAAAATCTGCAAACACACAAAATCCAATACTATAGTATTAGCAAAAAACAAGCAATTATGTGCTAGTGGCACAGGGCAAACAAGTCGTGTTGATGCCTTAAACCAAGCGATTCACAAAGCAAAATCTTTCAACTTTGATTTAAATGGAGCCGTTATGGCGAGTGATGCATTTTTTCCATTTCCTGATTGTGTAGAAATTGCGGATCATGCTGGTATAACTGCTGTAATTCAACCAGGAGGCTCTATAAAAGATGAATTGAGTATTGATTACTGCAACGACCATAATGTGGCAATGGTCTTTACTGGAACGCGTCATTTTAAACACTAGAAAATAGAGTCAAGACCGCTTTGCTGTTAGAACCAAGATAAATGACGCAATAAAGAACGTATCATCAATTTTATAATCATTTCAATTACTTGACTGATTATAATTGAAAATGAAACAAGTCTTAATACATTCACTTGAAAATAAATAGTCGGTTTTAAGCTGTCAAGATTGTGTAGTATTTCATTAGGAAAAACTCAAAATTATTTTGATTAGAAATTACAGACGACTTTTAATAGAACTAAAAAATAAAGAAAAAAAATATTGTAATTTATATATTGCTTTTTATCAGATAGTTAGATTCAAGTCTTGATTCTTGGTTCTAACAGGGAAGCAGACTTATGTCTTTTATCCGACCAATATGTAAATTAAATACAAATTTTTTAGCAATAAACATCTTTAAATGTAGAAATAACGTATATTTTACTACTTTTACAGATGGTCTTAAAAAGAAGACTAAAATAACCCAAATAATTAAGAATAGCATATGGGATTTTTTGATTTCCTAACGGAAGAAATAGCCATAGATTTAGGAACCGCAAACACACTGATAATCCACAACGACAAGGTTGTTGTTGACAATCCATCGATAGTAGCAAGAGACCGCATTAGCGGAAAAATCATAGCCGTTGGTAAAGAAGCCAACATGATGCAAGGAAAAACACACGAAAATATTAAAACCATTCGACCATTGAAAGATGGCGTTATTGCAGATTTTGATGCTTCGGAGCAAATGATAAGCATGTTTATTAAAAACATTCCTGCACTAAAGAAGAAATTCTTTAATCCAGCTTTAAGAATGGTCGTTTGTATTCCTTCTGGAATTACTGAAGTAGAAATGCGAGCGGTAAAAGAATCTTGTGAGCGTGTTAATGGTAAAGAGGTATATTTAATCCATGAACCAATGGCAGCAGCAATTGGTATTGGTGTGGATATTATGCAACCAAAAGGAAACATGATTGTTGACATTGGAGGTGGAACTACCGAAATCGCAGTAATTGCCCTTGGTGGTATTGTTTGTGATAAATCTGTAAAAGTTGCAGGTGATGTATTTACAAATGATATTATTTATTACATGAGAACGCAGCATAACTTATATGTTGGAGATAGAACGGCTGAAAAAATTAAAATTCAAATTGGTGCTGCAACTGAAGATTTAGAATTACCTCCGGAGGACATGAGCGTTCAAGGTCGTGATTTGTTAACCGGAAAACCGAAACAAGTTCAGATTTCGTTCCGTGAAATTGCCAAAGCTTTGGATAAATCCATTTTACGTATTGAAGATTCCGTAATGGAAACCTTATCGCAAACACCTCCTGAATTAGCAGCAGATATTTATAACACCGGAATTTATTTAGCAGGTGGAGGATCTATGTTAAGAGGTTTGGACAAACGTTTGTCCCAAAAAACAGATCTTCCTGTTTATATTGCCGAAGACCCATTAAGAGCCGTTGTAAGAGGTACAGGAATTGTACTTAAAAACTTACCTAAATACAAAAGCGTATTGATTAAATAAGCCGTAAATAATGCAACAAATTTTTAATTTTGTTATTAGAAACAAAACCTTTCTGTTGTTTTTATTGCTTTTTAGTATTGCCTTAGCTTTAACGATTCAATCGCATTCATACCACAGGAGTAAATTTATAAATTCCGCCAATTTTTTAACTGGTGGTGTCTATGGCACTATGAATTCCGTGGATCAATATTTCAATTTGAAAACGGAGAATGAAATTCTTGCTGAAGAAAACAAACGCTTAAGAGAACAGCTTTTAAACATCAATAGAACAGTAGATTCATCGTACATTGACACAACCTATTCCAAATCAAAATATCGAATTACAACGGCTGAAGTCTATAAAAATAGTTACTCGCTTACCAATAACTACCTTACTTTAAACAAAGGTAAAAACGACAGTATAAAACGAGATTTTGGTGTTATGACTTCCAATGGAATTATAGGAATTATTGATAACACCTCCAAAAATTATTCAACAGTACTGTCTATTTTAAATACACGAAGCCGAATAAATGCCAAAATAAAAGCGACCAACCATATTGGGTCTTTAAAGTGGAATGGCGAATCTCCAATTTATGTGCAACTTGAAGATGTCTCTCAATTTGCACCTGTAAAAGTTGGGGACACTATACAAACTGGTGGTGAATCTTCGATTTTCCCAAAAGGTATTGGTATTGGAACTATTGATAGTTTTGAAACCGATATTGGTGGAGATACTTATACCATACAAGTGAAATTATTTAACGACATGACCAATGTAGGAACGGTTTATATTATAGAAAATTTAGATAAAAACGAAATTCAAGATTTAGAAAACAGCTCAGATGAATAGTGTTGCAGGTCTAAATATCGTTCGGTTTGTTTTACTATTATTGGTACAAGTAATGATATGCAACCATATTGACTTATTTGGTTATATCAACCCCTATATTTATATCATATTTATTTTCCTATTTCCTATTAGGGAAGAACGACTTGTGTTGTTGTTAGTAAGTTTTTTATTAGGTATGCTGGTGGATATGTTTTCAGATTCTGGAGGTGTTCATGCAGCAGCGGCAGTCTGTTTAGCCTATGCTAGACCAATTCTTCTTAAAAATTCTTTCGGCATGCAATACGAGCATCAAAGTATAAAATTTCGGAATACTGATATGGGCAGTTTAATCACCTATATCTCATTGGGTACGGTAATTCATCATTTGGTATTGTTTTCATTAGAAATTTTTAACATTTCCAATATAATTTTAATCGTTCAAAAAACGTTATTTTCTAGTATTTTCACTATAATACTTAGTGTATTGATTATAATTCTATTTAGCCGAAATAAAAAATGAGAAAATTATTACTCTTATCTACTGTAGTTCTTGTAGGTCTTGTTTTTATTGCGCGTCTATTTTACTTACAAGTTTACAATAGCTCAGCTTACGATATTTTTGAAGATACTGCGATTAGAAAAGTGTACAATTATCCTAAACGTGGTTATGTGTATGACAGGAATGGCAAACTTTTGGTTGCTAACCAACCGTCGTATGATGTGATGGTCATTCCCAGGGAAGTTGTGCCTTTAGATTCTTCACAAATAGAAGAGTTCTGTAAATTATTAAAAATTACTACAGAAGATTACCATAAAAAATTAGCAAGAGCCACCAATTACTCACCGAGATTACCGTCTCCTTTTGTACCGCAGCTTTCAAAAACGGATTATGCAGTGCTTCAAGAGAAAATGCGAAAATTTGAAGGATTTTATATTCAAAAACGATCGCTTCGATCCTACCAAACTAATATTGGTGCGAATGTATTAGGCGATCTAGGAGAAGTTAACCGTAAAACTATTAAAAGTCAGCCTTATTACAAATTAGGCGATTTAATTGGTAAGCAAGGGGTTGAAAAAACGTATGAAGAGGTTTTGCGAGGGGTAAAAGGGATAAAATTTATTCAGAAAGATCGATTCAATAAAAATATCGGACCGTATAAAGATGGTGTCTTTGATACTTTACCTAAACCCGGAAAAGACATTACCTTAACTATTGATTCAGAACTTCAGGCCTATGGTGAATTATTAATGAGGCACAAACGCGGAGGTATGGTTGCCATAGATCCTCAAAGTGGTGAAATTTTAGCCATGGTTACTGGCCCAAGTTACAACCCTAATTTATTAGTTGGACGAGAGCGAAACAAAAATTTTTCTAGCTTATTCTTAGATAAAGTGAACAAACCCACTTTCGACAGAGGCTTACAGGCACAATATCCGCCAGGATCTCCGTTCAAAGTTATAAATGCATTAATTGGTTTACAAGAAGGCGTGGTTGACACCCATGATAAGTTTACTTGTAGAATGGGCTACTATTATGGCAGTCAAAAATTAACAGGTTGCCACCACCATAGAAGTCCTGCAGATATGAATTTAGGCATTGCACAATCTTGTAACGCTTATTTTGTTAATGTTTACCGTCGTATCATTGACAAATATGACGATGCAGGAAAAGGCATGAACATTTGGGCAGATCATGCTAAAAGTTTTGGACTCGGAAACTTTTTGAACAACGATTTGTCCGTAGGACAACCAGGACGAATTCCTAATGGCGACTACTACGATAGAGCATACGGTGACAATCGTTGGGGTTCTACTTATATTGTCTCTAATGCCATTGGACAAGGCGAAGTCGAGGCTACACCAATCCAGTTAGCAAATATGGCTGCGGCTATTGGGAATCGTGGCTATTACTATACACCGCATATTATTAAAGATATTGAAGACGATACAATTCCGAAGAAATATAAAACACCAAAATATACAACCATAGATAAACGTCATTTTGAGCCTGTGGTACAAGGGATGTTTGACGTTTACAATAAAGGAACGGCAGAATATCTCCAAGTTCCAGGCATTGAAATCTGTGGAAAAACAGGGACTGCCGAAAACTTCGTAAAAATTGATAGTGTAAAAACCCAACTTACAGATCATTCTATTTTTGTGGCTTTTGCGCCGAAGGATAATCCAAGAATCGCCATTGCCGTTTTTGTAGAAAACGGTTATTGGGGAAGTCGGTTTGCCGGTAAAATGGCAAGTCTAATGATTGAAAAACACATTAAAGGAGAAATAACAAGAACCGACTTAGAACGATGGATTCTAACTCATAGCTTGGAAAATGAATATAAAAAACCGTATTCAGGCGAACCTTTTAAAATTAATGGTGAAACAACGCTTCAGGTTATTGAAAATTATGCCATTGAGGATGAATCCGGCAACATGATTCAAAATGAATCTGACCAGCAAAATTTTAAAAATTAATGTTGAGAGAAAATCATAGAGGTTTTAAATTCGACTGGATCACTATTGTGCTATTTCTACTCTTAGTTGCTTTTGGTTATCTCAATATTTTATCAGCCTCTCATGTTGGCGAAGTCACAAGTTATTTTGACACCTCCCAATTATATGGCAAACATTTAATTTTTGTTGGGCTAACCTTTGTCCTTATTGTACTTATTCTTTCTGTTGAAGCCAAATTTTATGAGCGATTTGCAAGTTTGATATATTTAGTCGCTATGTTGGCATTGATAGGCTTATTCATTTTTGGAAAGGATGTTAATGGTGCGCGCTCGTGGTATGGCATTGGCAGCATGACCATTCAACCGAGTGAATTTGCCAAATTTGCTACAGCCCTGGCGGTTGCGAAATACGTAAGCGACCTTCAAACAAATATGACCACTATTAAGGATCAAATTAGAGTTGCCGCCATTATATTTATTCCTGCTTTATTGATTTTACTCCAAAATGATGCCGGAAGCACCATTGTATATTTAGCTTTTTTCTTTGTGTTTTATCGTGAAGGTTTACAACAGGTCTATTTAATTATTGCGGTTTCATTAATCGTTCTCGCTGTTTTAGGACTAAAGTTTGGTGTGTTAATTACAGCTTTAGTCACAGCAGGTATTATCGCAAGTATTTACTTTCTGCGGAAGAAAAAGCGTGGATCCATACTGCAATATATAGCAGTTCTTTTAGTTTCCGTTTGCTTTGCCTATGGTGTGAAACTTTTTTATGAACACGGTCTCAAAACCCATCAACAAAATAGAATTAGCCTTTGGTTACGTTTAGAAAAAGATCCAGCGAAACTAGAACGTATGAAAAAAGCCGAAGCCTATAATCTTATTCAATCCGAACAAGCCATTAGCTCTGGAGGTGTTTCTGGAAAAGGGTTTTTACAAGGGACTAGAACGACTGGAAAGTTTGTGCCAGAACAGCATACCGATTACATTTTTAGCACAGTAGGCGAAGAATGGGGTTTTTTAGGAACGAGCTTTGTAGTGCTCATATTTGTACTTCTTATTGTTAGGATTCTATATTTGGCCGAAGCCCAAAAGTCACAATTCAGTCGGGTTTATGGTTATGGGGTAGCTTCGATTTTGTTTATTCATTTTACAATTAATATAGGGATGGTTATGGGCTTGATTCCAACGGTTGGGATTCCCCTACCCTTTTTTAGTTATGGTGGCTCTGGACTTTGGGGTTTTACTATTTTACTATTTATTTTTGTAAAATTGGATAGTAATAAGATTAATGAATGGTAATGAATAGACTTAAGATCGCTTCGCTTTTAGAGGTTAGAGTATAGACTTCATTATATTTATTCGAAAAAATTCTGGTCTGTGTGCAACAGCATCCTGCAAGGTTTTATTTGCAACCTTGCAGGTTAAAAATTCCTTAATTATTTTAAACTGGCCAAACTAGCCTGAATCGTTTCAATCTTAGCCAAAGCATCCGCTTCTTTCTTTTTCTCTGAAGCCACCACTTGTTCTGGTGCACCAGCAACAAATCGTTCGTTAGATAATTTCTTTTGTACAGATTTCAAAAAACCTTCTGTATAAGTCAACTCTTCGGTCAACTTTTTAATTTCAGCCTCCACATCAATACTCCCTTCCATAGGAATAAAATATTCATTCGATTTTACCCTATAGGTTAATGCACCCTCAACAGCCTCTGTGACATATTCGAAGCTTTCCAAATTTCCTAGTTTTGAAATCACTTCATCAAAGGTATTGGCAACATGTTCATTATTTACAACCGAAAACCCAATCGCATCTTTAAACGCAATATTCTTTTGTTTTCTGATATTTCTGATTCCTGAAATAACTTCGGAAGCGAACTCAAATTCTGAAATCAAAGTTTCATTTATTGGTTTTGCTTCTGGCCATTTGGCTATTATTAAAGCGTCTTCAGGTGAGCGTTCTTTAATATATTGCCAAATATCTTCCGTTAAGAATGGCATAAATGGATGAACGATTTTTAAGTTATCTTCAAAAATCGACATTACCTTTTCATATGTTGTTCTGTCAATGGGTTGCTGGTAAGCTGGTTTTACCATTTCTAACATCCATCCACAAAAGTCATCATAAATTAACTTGTAAATAGACATTAAAGCGTCACTTAATCTGTATTTGCTAAAATGATCTTCTATTTCTATCAAAACGGATTGAAACTTGGCTTCGTACCATTCTATCGCTATTTTGCTAGAATTAGGCTGCTCAATATCTGCAACTTCCCATAGGTTAGTTAATTGAAAAGCATTCCAAATCTTATTTCCAAAACCTCTTCCTTGCTGGCAAAGTGCTTCATCAAACATTAAATCATTTCCGGCCGCAGAGCTCAATAACAAACCTACTCTTACCCCATCTGCAGTATATTCTTCAATAAGTTTTAAAGCATCTGGTGAATTGCCCAGAGACTTAGACATTTTTCGCCTCTGTTTATCTCTAACTAATCCCGTTAAATAAACATTTTCAAATGGTTTTTCGTCTTTGTATTCGTAGCCCGCAATAATCATACGTGCCACCCAAAAGAATAAAATATCTGGTCCAGTCACTAAATCGTTGGTAGGATAATAATATTTTATTTCCTCGTTTTCAGGATTACGGATACCATCGAAAACACTCATTGGCCAAAGCCAAGATGAAAACCATGTGTCTAACGCATCAGAATCTTGGGTTATGTCATCAGCTGTCAATTGTTCGTTGTTTGAAGCTGTTCTTGCTAATTCTACTGCTTTTTCAATGGATTCCGCAACGACAAAATCTTCCTTCCCATCACCATAGAAGTATGCAGGAATCTGTTGTCCCCATAGTAATTGGCGCGAAATATTCCAGTCACGAATATTCTCCATCCAGTGGCGATAGGTATTTTCAAATTTCTTTGGAAAAAGTTTGACATCTCCAGATTTTAAAACGGCATCGATAGCTGGTTTTGCCAAATCTTCCATTTTCAAAAACCATTGGTCACTTAATCTTGGTTCGATTACGGCTTTTGTCCGTTCTGATGTTCCTACTTTATTGATATGGTTTTCAGTTTTCACTAAAATACCTGCGTCTTCCAATTCTTTTACAATACCCTTTCTTACTAAAAACCGGTCTTGTCCTTCGTAGTGCATCCCATAACTATTCAAACTGGCGTCGTCATTGAAAATATCAACGACCTCGAGATTGTGCTTATCGCCTAAAACCTTATCATTTTCATCGTGAGCAGGTGTTACTTTAAGGCAACCTGTACCAAATTCAACATCTACATAGTCATCTTCAATAATCGGAATCACTCTTCCACAAATAGGTACAATCGCTTTTTTCCCTTTTAAATGTGCGAAACGTTCATCGTTTGGATTTATACAAATAGCAGTATCTCCAAAAATAGTTTCTGGTCTAGTAGTGGCAATGGTTAGTTTTTGATCACTTCCTTCAACCTTATATTCTAAATAATAGAGTAAACCTTGTTTTTCAACATGAATCACTTCTTCATCAGACAATGTAGTTTGTGCTTCAGGATCCCAATTGACCATACGGTAACCTCTATAAATCAAGCCTTTGTTGTATAAATCCACAAATACCTTAATTACAGCCTCAGACATATCGTCATCCATGGTGAATTTGGTTCTATCCCAATCACAGGAGCATCC
This sequence comes from Winogradskyella forsetii, assembly GCF_013394595.1. GTDB lineage: Bacteria > Bacteroidota > Bacteroidia > Flavobacteriales > Flavobacteriaceae > Winogradskyella > Winogradskyella forsetii. The sequence continues at coordinate 769,506 of NZ_CP053348.1, read as the reverse complement.
CAATTTTTTTAGTTGTTCTAGGATAACGCCACCGTATTCTTCTGTCCATTCCCAAGCATGTTCTAAAAATTCCTCGCGTGATAAATCATTTTTATCAATACCATCAGCCTTTAATTTAGCAACAACTTTCGCTTCTGTAGCAATAGAGGCGTGATCTGTACCAGGTACCCAACACGCATTTTTGCCTAATAAACGAGCACGTCGAATCAATACATCTTGAATAGTATTGTTCAACATGTGTCCCATATGCAAAATTCCCGTTACGTTAGGTGGCGGAATTACAATAGTATAGGGCTCTCTCTCGTCTGGAGTAGAATGAAAGTAATTGTGCTGCATCCAGTAGTCGTACCACTTATTTTCTACTGACGTTGCGTTATATTTAGATGGAATTTCCATATTTTGGTATTGTTTTTGTAATGTAACTGACAAAAGTACTTATAATACCAAATAAATGTCAAAATAACTGAATAAATTTGTTTCTATTTCCTTTGTATTTCAGTAAAAAATAGCATGGTAACTCAGGCTATGATTAGGTTTCTTATTTCATATTTCATACAAAGAAAAAATAATTCAAATTTCTTTTCAATCATTTCAAAATTCATTTGGTATAATTCCTTTTTTGAAAAATTATTAGTGTAAGAATATAGGTTGTAAAACCATAAAATCTGTTAAATGAAGTGTATTACATCTAATAAATTTTGATGGGAAGGAAAAAGTAAGTAGTTTTGAATAATCAATTTTAAATTAAAAATGATGAAAAATTTAATAGCAGTTTTATTTGTAGGATTAATGAGTTTTGGTTCTTTTGCTCAAGAGAAAGTAGCGAAAATAGAGTTTAAGACCGACGTAATTGACTATGGTACTATTGAAAAAGGTGCTGATGGCGTTAGAACATTTGAGTTTACCAATACTGGTAACGCGCCTTTAGTTATCTCTAACGTAAAATCGACTTGCGGTTGTACAGTGCCTAAAAAGCCAGACGGTCCAATTATGCCAGGAGAAACAGGTGAGATTGAAGTGAAATACGATACTAAAAGGGTTAATCCGATTAGAAAGACCATAACTGTGTTCTCAAATGCTGAAACACCAACCGTAGCCTTAAAAATAAAAGGTTTAGTGGTCGATTCTAATAAGACCAGTGTTTTAGAAAAGAAAGAAAAAAGTATGATTGAGCAATAATTCAATTATAATAATATAAACAATTAAAGAGTTCTCTGGTTGAGGACTCTTTTTTTTTAGTCATTTTTTTCAGAATTACTTTAGAATTTTCAGACCTTAGCATTTTAAAAAAATCATTCAAATGCCAAAAATTTCAAACAAAGGTACTAACATGCCAGAATCGCCAATAAGAAAATTGGTACCATATGCTGAAGAAGCCCATAAACAAGGCAAAAACATATATTACCTAAATATTGGTCAACCAGATATAAAAACGCCGCAAGTGGCTCTCGATGCAATTAAAAATCAGAATCTTGAAACTATAGCCTATAGCCGATCTGAAGGTGCCGAAAGTTATAGAATAAAAATCGCTGAATATTATAAGCGTAATTCCATTAACGTTACCCACAATGACATCATTGTTACTACAGGAGGAAGTGAAGCACTTTTATTCGCCTTTGGAAGTATCATGGACGAAGGTGATGAAATCATCATTCCTGAGCCATTTTACGCCAATTATAATGGGTTTTCGAATGCCTCAGGTGTAAATGTGGTTCCCGTAATATCCAAGATTGAAGATAATTTTGCACTACCTCCAATTGAAGAATTTGAAAAACTCATTACTCCAAAAACCAAAGCCATTTTAATTTGCAATCCAGGAAATCCAACTGGCTATTTATATTCTAAAGCCGAAATTAAAAAACTAGCAGCCATCGTAAAAAAACACGATTTGTTTTTAATTGCAGACGAAGTTTACAGGGAGTTTGTTTACGATGGTATTGAACATTATTCCATTTTGCAAGAACCTGGATTAGAAGAACATGCCATCGTCATCGATTCGGTCTCTAAACGTTACAGTATGTGTGGCGCACGAATTGGCTATTTGGTTTCTAAAAATAAAGCGGTCATAAAGACAGCTTTAAAATTTGCCCAAGCAAGATTGAGTCCACCAACATTAGCTCAAATCGCAAGTGAAGCGGCTTTAGAAACACCTCAAAGTTATTTTGATGACGTAAAGGCAGAATATGTTAAACGTAGAAATACACTGATCGAAGCCTTAGAAAAAATAGAAGGCGTAAAAGTGGCCAAACCTAATGGTGCTTTTTACTGTATTGCAGAATTACCAGTAAAAAACACTGATGATTTTGCCAAATGGCTATTGGAATCATTTGATTATAATAATGATACCGTTATGGTTGCTCCTGCGGCAGGCTTCTACTCTACACCTGGTGTTGGATTGAACCAAATACGTATTGCTTATGTTTTAAACGAAGAAAGCTTAAGAATTTCGGTAAAAATCTTAGAAGAAGCTTTAAAAGTATATAAAGACTAATGTCCATAATTAAGAATGCTTCATTAAAACCATATAATACCTTTGGTATTGAAGCTAAAGCACAATCTTATTGTGATGTCACTTCCATTAAAACCCTAAAAAGTGTTTTGAAGGATTATCATCAAAAGCCCCTATTTGTTTTAAGCGGCGGAAGCAATATGTTGTTAACTAAAGACATCGAAGCTCTGGTGCTTCATATTAACTTAAAAGGTATTGAAGTTGTAAGTGAAACTGAAAACACGGTCATTGTAAAAGCTATGGCTGGCGAAAACTGGCACAATTTTGTATTGTGGTGTTTGGAGCGCAACTATGGAGGCATTGAAAATTTATCCTTAATTCCTGGCAATATTGGCACGGCCCCTATTCAGAATATTGGTGCTTACGGCGTGGAGTTGAAAGATATTTTTGTGAGTTGTGAAGCCATAAACATAGCTAATCAATCGTTAAAAACTTTTTCTAAATCGGATTGCAATTTTGGGTATAGGGAATCTGTTTTCAAACAAAATCTGAAAGGCCAATATATCATTACAAGCGTCAACCTTGAACTGACTAAAGTTAATCATCAATTACACACCGATTATGGTATTATTAAAAACGAATTGGAATCCAATGGTGTTGAAAATCCAACCATCCAAGACATTTCGAATGCTGTAATCGCCATTAGACAAAGTAAATTACCAGATCCTAAAGAGATTGGAAATAGTGGCAGTTTTTTTAAGAATCCAATAATTTCGGCTGAAGAATTCCAGGAATTAGAAGGTAATTTTCCAGATGTACCTTCCTATAAAATATCAGAAGCAGCCGTAAAAATTCCAGCTGGTTGGCTTATTGAAAAGGCGGGTTTTAAAGGAAAGCGGTTTAAAGATTATGGTGTACACAATAAACAAGCCTTGGTTTTAGTTAATTATGGTAATGCCAATGGAAAAGAAATTTTTGAATTGGCGCAATTAATACAAATTACAGTAAAACGATTGTTTAATATCAATATTGAAACTGAAGTTAATATCATATAAAACAAAAGTCACAATATAGATTGTGACTTTTGTGTTTAGAACAATTTTTTTTGAAAATGCTATTAATCAACCTCTTACGAAGATAAAACTATTCTAATATTTTATATTGAGCACCATTATATGGTGTAATTAAGTATATTTACGTTCGTAATTCAATTTTGGACGTTTTAAAAATAAAAAAATAAGATTTTAACAGTTTGAGTATTTCACCTACAGAACAAAAAATCATCGACTATCTTCAGAAAGGAGATAAACGTGCGCTAAATTTACTTTACGAAAATTATTCGAACAGTCTTTATGGTGTGATCTTAAAAATTACAGTTAATGAGGAGGTCGCACAAGATGCCCTGCAGGAAACTTTTATTAAGGTATGGAAAAACGCTTCAAAGTATGATGCTTCCAAGGCAAAACTCTTTACATGGCTCTTTCGTATTGCAAGAAATACAGCCATAGATAAGCTAAGGAGTTTTAATAATCGTTACCATAAAGAAATCCAAATTGATACTTCCAACGTATATATCTTACCAACAACAAATTTTAACCAAGATGTCATGGACATCAAAGAACATGTTGGGACACTAGAAGAAAAATATCAAATTGTGTTAGATGCTTTGTTTTTTCAAGGTATGACACAACAAGAAGCCAGCGACGAATTAGATATTCCACTTGGCACTATTAAATCTAGATTAAAAATAGGATTGCGTGAACTTAAAAAAGTTTACAATCCATAAAATATTTGATCATGGAAAATAAATTACAAATCTTTTTGAAATCCAACTTACTTAATAAGTATTTGGTTGGAGACACATCTTTGGAAGAATCCAAAGAAGTTGAACACTTTATTTCTACGTATCCAGAAGTTGCACAAGCTTATGAAAAACTTCAGGATAATCTAGAAATTGTAACAAAAGCAGGAGCTGTTGATGTACCAAACCATATTTTAAACGACATTTTAGAAGCCTTAGATGACACTAATGACACTAAAGTGATTCAATTGGTGCAGAAAAGAAAGACCTCTTGGTTGAGCATAGCTGCTAGTGCTGCAGCCGTATTATTTGCTGCAACATCGTTTATGCTATATCAGAAAAATGTAGAGTTGAATAATGAAAACAATGTTGTAGTGGAAGAAATTTTTGATCTACGAAGCGATATTGAAAACAACAATTCTAAATTAGACGAGTTATCTAAAGAATTATTGAAGCTTAACAATCCTGATGCTAAGAAATATGTTTTCAATGGTAACGATCGTGCGAAGGATTTAAAAACAGTAGCTTACATTAATCCTGTTGAAAAAACGTCAATGATTGATGTCATTACATTACCTCAATTACCAAAAGAGCAGCAGTACCAGATTTGGGCTGAGCTGCAAGACCGTATGGTTAACTTAGGTATTTTGGATGAATCTGATCGTAAGTTGAAACAAATTCCATATATGGAAGATGCATTGGCATTGAGTATTAAAATTGGTACAAAAGGCGACAATGCGAACGAAAATGACACTGAAGTTGCAGAAATTTCTTTAAAAGAAGAATAAGACTTTATTAATTACACATTTAATTAATCCAAAAAGAGGCGTAATAATCAATTATTGCGCCTCTTTTATTGATAAATATATTCTAAACTAGTCCTTAGAAAACAAGGTTTTATGAATAAGACCACCTGCAATGGCTCCAGCAATTGGTGCAACCCAAAACAACCAAACTTGAGATAAATAAGAACCATCTGCAAATAACGCCTGACTTAAAGAGCGCGCAGGATTTACAGAGGTATTAGTAATAGGAATACTAATTAAATGAATAAGCACCAAAGCCAAACCAATAGCGATTCCAGCAAAACCTTTAGGCGCTTTAGGATAAGTACTTCCCAAAATAACCAATAGAAAGAATGCTGTTAAAATAAATTCTGCTATTAAGGCAGAAACCATATTATAACCGTCTGGAGATAATTCGCCATAGCCATTGGCCGCAAAGCCACCAACACCTTCAAATCCAGATTTCCCAGAAACAACAAGGTATAATACGCTTGCCGCAGCTATAGCCCCAATAACCTGTGCGACAATATAACCTAACAAATCCTTAGCTTCAAATTTTCCTCCAGCCCATAAACCAATGGACACTGCAGGATTAAAATGTGCACCAGAGACATGACCAACGGCATAAGCCATGGTTAATACTGTAAGACCAAATGCCAAAGCGACGCCTACAAATCCAATTCCCAAATCTGGAATTCCGGCAGCAAATATTGCACTACCACAACCTCCAAATACAAGCCAAAACGTTCCGAAGAACTCTGCAAATAATTTTTTCATATTTGATTAATTAGTTAATAATAAATTGATTAATACCAATAAGACACAAGATCAAGGAGTTAAGTCACAACAAAATTGATTAGAAATTAAATGTAAAAACATTATCTTTGCATCAAATTTAAGCGTTAGCAGGAAACATTTTTTAGTTGAATCGAAATTATAGAACGGAATGACTATTAAAAATCTTCCATCTGACAATTAAAAACAATAGATATTACCAGATGAAACTACTTTTACTTACATTGGGATTATTAGCTTTAGCAGTCGGAGGAATTGCTATAAAAATTTGGGCTAAAAAAGACGGTAAATTTGCTGGTACTTGTGCAAGCCAAAATCCAATGCTTAATAAAGAAGGAGAATCTTGTGGTTTTTGTGGTAAAACTCCAGACCAATACAAAGACTGTAACGAACCTCAACATTCGTAGGCGTTAATGACTCTTCCCTTAATACTATTTTATGCATTTATTGCAGTTGTTAGTATTCAAATAATTTATTATCTGAGCTTTTTATTCTCTTTTGGCATCAAGCGTGCTGAAACAAGATTTAAAAAAGAAGTTCCCATTTCCCTAATTATCTGTGCTAAAAATGAAGCGGAGAATTTAAGGAAAAATCTTCCTTCTATATTAAATCAAGCCTATTCCAATTTCGAAATTGTATTGGTCAACGACAGTTCTTTTGATGACACCTTAGACGTTATGAAGGATTTTTCATCCAAACATAATAATATCAAAGTTGTGGATGTAAAAGTTAGCGAAGCATTCTGGGGAAATAAAAAATACGCACTTACACTAGGAATAAAAGCTTCTAAACATGATTTCTTAGTTTTTACTGATGCAGACTGTGTGCCAAATTCTGAGCAATGGTTGGCCCATTTAAGTGGAAATTTCTCAAATGAAAAATCAATAGTTTTAGGATATGGTGCTTATGCCAAAAAGAAGTTTTCTTTTCTGAATAAACTCATTCGTTTTGAGACCGTAATGACTGCTCTGCAATATTTTTCCTATGCACAGTTGGGTATAACTTATATGGGAGTTGGTCGTAATTTGGCTTATAGAAAAGAATTGTTTTTTAATAACAGTGGCTTCAACAATCATATGGCAATTAAGTCTGGCGATGATGACCTATTTATTAACGAAGTTGCGAATGCATCAAACACAGCGTTGTGTTTCACAACAGAAAGTTTTACGGTTTCTGAGCCAAAATCGTCTTTTAAAGCATGGACACTTCAAAAACGAAGACATATTAGTACGGCTTCATTTTATAAATTGAAGCATAAACTTTTATTAGGTTTATTTTACGCGACCCAATTGTTATTTTGGATGCTTGCAATTTCACTATTAATTATAGGATTCACATGGTATTGGGTTGTGGCATTCATCAGCTTAAGATTTATAATCCAGTGGCTCAGTTTCGGAATTACGGCTAAAAAACTCGAAGAAACCGACCTCATTATCCTCGCTCCAATTTTAGAATTATTTTTAATTAGTTTACAATTAAGTATCTTTATTGCTAATCTGATATCTAAACCCAAACATTGGAAGTAAAAGACGCCATAAACAAAGCCAAAAACAAAGAACAAACCGCGTTTAATTTTCTTCTCGATACTTTTTGGAACGATGTATATGCATTTCAGCTCAAAAGAACACTAAACGAAAATGATGCTGAAGACATCACAATCCAAACATTTTCTAAAGCTTTTGACAAGATTGGCACTTATAACGACGCTTATAAATTTAAGACCTGGTTGATTACAATTTCGAAAAATATTCATATTGATTTAATCCGAAAACAGAAAAAGTTAATCAATAACACCTCAAAAGATAATGATGATAATTTCTTTGATATTGTTGATGATTCGCCAACACCAGAAGATAAAATTATCAAAGAACAAAATCTCGCCAATCTTTTGCGAGACATAAAAAAACTAAAACCTCATTATCAGGAAGTAATTAATTTAAGATATTTTCAAGAATTGAGCTACAAGGAAATTTCGGAAGAACTTAATGAACCCATCAATAATGTGAAAGTTAAATTGTTGAGATCCAAAAAACTATTGGCTGAAATTATTACGAAAGCTTAACCTATTCAGCTCACAACTATTTAATTCTTTAACTGTAATAAAAGCAACTAAAATTTCTTGTTAGTCACCCTTCATTTGAACTAACTAATTTCATTATTTACTTTGTATCTTTGCTTTCAGAAATTAAAAATGGCATGGAAACCAAAGTAGCTTCAAATATTTTACCCGAACGTAAACCGAAATGGTTACGCGTAAAACTACCTACTGGAAAAAAATATACAGAACTTAGAACCTTAGTCGATAAGTACAAACTAAACACCATTTGCACCTCAGGAAGTTGCCCAAATATGGGAGAATGTTGGGGAGAAGGCACGGCAACTTTTATGATTTTAGGAAACGTCTGTACACGATCCTGCGGATTTTGTGGCGTAAAAACAGGACGACCAGAAACGGTAGATTGGGACGAGCCAGAAAAAGTAGCACGTTCTATAAAATTGATGCAGATTAAACACGCTGTTTTAACAAGTGTAGATCGGGATGACCTGAAAGACATGGGAAGCATCATGTGGGCAGAAACCGTAAAAGCCGTAAGACGTATGAATCCTGAAACAACCCTCGAAACATTAATTCCAGATTTTCAAGGTATTGAAAAACATATTGACCGTATTATTAATGTAGGACCAGAAGTCGTTTCACACAATATTGAAACAGTAAGACGCTTAACAAGAGAAGTAAGAATACAAGCACAGTACGATCGTAGTATGAGCGTTTTGAAATATTTAAAAGCACAAGGACAGCGCAGAACCAAGTCTGGTATTATGCTAGGACTTGGTGAACAACGCGAGGAAGTGATTGAAACCCTGCACGATTTAAGAGCCAATGACGTAGATGTGGTTACGATAGGCCAATATCTACAACCTAGTAAAAAGCATTTACCAGTAAAACAATTTATCAATCCAGATCAGTTTGATGAATACAAAGAAATTGGTCTAGATTTAGGTTTCAGACATGTTGAAAGTAGTGCTTTGGTAAGATCATCTTACAAAGCCCAAAAACACATCAATTAATGATTGCTGTTGCCATTAACGGCTTTGGCAGAATTGGTCGTCGTGTCTTTAGATTGGCATTAGCACATCCACAGATTCAAATTGTTGCCATCAATGATTTAGCCGATGCTAGGACGCTAAGCCATTTACTGAAGTATGATAGTATTCACGGTGTTTTAAAGGATTCTGTTTCTTATGATGAGACGCACATCATAGTGAATGGTGTTTCTATTCCTTTATATAGACAATCACATCCAAAAACCATCGATTGGTCTGAAATCCAACCCGATTTTGTTATAGAATCTACAGGGAAATTCAAAACAAAAGCAGAACTTCAACATCATATCACTAATGGCGCAAAACGGGTCATTCTCTCTGTTCCTGCTTTAGAAGATGATATTAAAACGATTGTTTTAGGTGTTAACGATGCCATTTTGGATGGTACAGAAACTATCATATCCAATGCATCGTGTACCACTAACAATGCGGCTCCTATGATTGCGTTAATTAAAGCACATTTCGGCATAGAGCAAGCTTACATTACCACCATTCATTCCTATACTACAGATCAAAGTTTGCACGATCAACCACACAAGGATTTAAGACGTGCTAGAGCTGCTGGTCAATCCATAGTGCCTACAACTACTGGTGCAGCTAAAGCACTGACCAAAATTTTCCCAGACCTATCAGATGTGATTGGTGGTTGTGGCATCAGAGTTCCGGTTGCAAATGGTTCTTTAACGGATATTACCATAAATGTGAAGACTCCCACATCTATCGAAAAAGTGAATTCAATTTTTCAAGATGCCGCGAAAAATGAATTAAAAGGTATTCTTGAATATACCGAAGATCCTATCGTATCTATTGATATTGTTGGTAATCCACATTCTTGTATTTTCGATTCTCAAATGACTTCAGTCATCGGAAATATGGTAAAAATAGTAGGTTGGTACGATAATGAGACGGGTTATAGCTCAAGAATTTTAGATTTAATTTGCAATTAATCGGACAAATAATCACTTTTATCGAATAAATAATTATATTTGTTTTAATTAAATAGAGCTGAATGTCCCAGATCAGATATCACATATTTGTTTTTTTAGCATGTTTTTGTAGTCTTATTTTTGCGCAACAAGATGGCGTTGAGGATAAAGAGATGCTTAGTTTGAGACTTTATGAGCACCTTAACCAAGCCAAATTGGATAGTGAGCGTGGTAATTATTACAATGCTTTAGACAACTTTGATAAAGCATTGCAAGTTGCTGTTAAAATTGATGACAAATCCAGTCAAGGTAAAATTCATACTAAAATTGCTAAGGTTCAATTTTTAGTTGGTGAAGAAGATCAAGCTAATATCTCATTGACCAAAGCGATACAGCTTCAACGCAAAAATGATGATTACGCTAATCTCGCTATTACCTATAACATTAAAGGCGTTATTCACAGCACTAAGGAAGAATACGAAAATGCATTAGGTTATTTCAAGTCGGCGAATAATCTTTTTGAACAAGAAGATTTAGAAGAATATACTTCTGAGGTTAGCCTCAATAAAGCCAAGGTATATATAGCACAAAAAAGTTACGATGAAGCAAAGGCACAGCTTGAGAAAACTATCATCGTTGCAAAAAAATACGACCAGAAACGTCGTCTAAGCAGTGCTTTAATAGAAAGTGGGAAAGTGTATTCTGCTATGGATAATCCCGCCATGGCTTTATCACAAACCGAAGAAGGTCTGTCTATCGCACAAACAAATAACCTATTGGAAAATGTGAATGAAGCTTTCGTGACCCTAAGCGATATCCATGAACAAAAGGGAGACTATAAAAGATCGTTCGATTATATAAAAAAGCACATCCATTTATCCGATTCCATTTTAAACATTAAGCGCGAGAACCTGACTCAAGGAATTTCTGGACAATCGATTAATAAATATAAGGATGCCGAAAATGCCCAATTGAAAGCGCAAATCGATGAGGTTACGGCAGAAAGTGCGTTTACGAGAATTACAACCATTTTAAGCATCGCATTAATTACCATATTGTCCTTATTGACTTTATCGCTATATAAGAACAACAATATTAGGCTGAACACCAACACCATGCTTCACAAAAAGAACGATGAACTTATTGTCGCAAAAGAGAAAGCAGAATTGGCCTCTAAAACAAAAGCAAATTTCTTATCGACCGTAACCCATGAGCTGCGCACACCTTTGTATGCAGTAACAGGACTTACAAATATGTTATTGGATGAAGAACCAAAAGAACATCAAATTCCACATTTAAAATCATTAAAGTTTTCTGGAGATTACCTACTTACTTTTATTAACGATATCCTACAAATCAATAAAATTGAAGCTAATAAAGTTGAATTGGATCCAGAAAATTTCAACCTTAAAAATAAATTAGAAAATGTGATTTCGGCACTTAGCAATTCTGCAAAAGACCAAGACACAAAAATTCACTTTGATTATGAAAACGGATTGCCAGAAACATTTGTTGGTGACCAATTAAAGATTTCCCAAATCTTAATTAACTTACTTGGAAATGCTATTAAATTCACAAAAGATGGAGACATCTGGGTGAGAGCGTACAAAATTGATGTAAAAGACAATACGTACAATCTTCGCTTTGAAATTGAAGATAATGGTATTGGTATTACAAAAGAAAAACAAGATCAAATGTTTGACAGTTTCTCCCAAGGCTCTGTCCAAATTAACCGTAAATATGGCGGCACTGGTCTAGGTTTATCGATTGTAAAGGGATTAATTCAAATTCTAAATGGTAAGATTTACTTAAAGAGTGAGCTTGGTAAAGGCTCAACATTCTTTTTCGAAATTCCATTAGAATATGATAAAGACGCCCAAAAACCTGTATTAGAAGAAGTTAAAAAAGTTAATAAGATGGAAAGTTTGGATTTAAGTAACGTTAAAATTCTCATTGTAGAAGACAACAAGATCAATCAAATGATCACTAAGAAGATTCTTAACAAAATGGATCTCTATTGTGATGTCGTTGATAATGGTGAAGCTGCAGTAGAACAAGTAAAAGAAGTGGCTTACGATGTTGTATTAATGGACATCCATATGCCAGGCATTAGTGGATTAGAAGCCACAAAGATCATTAGGACCTTCGACAAGGAACTAACTATTTTTGCGTTGACCGCTGTAACTTTAGAAGACAAAATGCACGAGTTTGGTGAAGCTGGATTTGATGATATTATTTCCAAACCGTTCAAGCAAGAGGATTTTGAAGACAAGCTGCATGCGGCACTTTCTGGTGAAAAAATAGTGTCCAGTTTCTTTAGCTAACGAATGCTTTAACCGCTGCATTAAATTGTGCTGATTTATCTATTTTTATTTGAATAGGTAAATAATACAATTTATCTTTTAACTCCTCATGATCCGACAAACGCACATAATCCTTTTCCGTAGTAATAATCAATGATTTTGAAGCTAAGGTTTCAATATCCGAAATCCTAAAACTATAGTGATCACTATATTCCAAGTGATCGAATTCTAATCCCTTTTGCATTAAAAAATCTACCAATGGTTTGGCATTGGCAATGCCTGTAACTAATGTAAACTTAGGAAGCTTGCTCAATTCCAATTCATCAAATACAGAGATTACATGGGATGCATAATCCACGTAACTAAAGAATAGTTGTTGGTGCCTTTTTAAATTTATTTTTGAAGTAATCTTTTGCTTTTCAGCTTCAGAAATCGTTTTACTACATTTTGTAACCACAATCAAATCGGCGCGTTTGGCTCCAAAACGAGGTTCGCGTAAATTTCCTGTAGGCAAAACAATATCCTTATAGTAGAGATTATTATAAGCGGTCAACAGAATATTAAATCCTGCTTTTACTTTTCTATGCTGAAAGGCATCATCCAACAATATCAAATCAGGTTGTGGTTTTAAACTTCTAAGTTTCTCTATACCAATTTGCCGATCTCCATCTACCGCAACGGTAAGCGCTTTAAATTTTCTGTAAAACTGAAAAGGTTCGTCTCCAATGGTATCTGCGTTGGCATTTTCATCCGCCAACACAAAACCTTTGGTTACTCTTTTGTAACCTCTGCTTAATGTGGCGATATCTTTTTCGTCTTTTAAAAGTCGAACTAAATATTCAATCATTGGTGTTTTCCCTGTGCCACCTGTACTGAGATTCCCAACACAGATTACAGGAAAATCGTAAGATTTAGACGATTTAATTCCAACATTATATAACCAATTTCGTAACCAAGTGATCAGGTAATAAATCGGTACAACAGGAAACAATATGATGCGGATAAAGTTCACGACGACTAAATTATATTATTTTTGAAACAAATATACACTTATGATCATACAAGACGTAATTAATCATTTACACAACTTAGCGCCTTTAGCTTATGCTGAAGATTTTGACAATGTTGGCCTTCTAGTTGGGGATAAAAACGAGACCGTTTCGGGAATTTTGGTTACTTTAGATACGCTTGAAGCCGTTGTAGATGAAGCGATTGAAAACAATTGTAACCTTATTGTGAGCTTCCATCCTATTATATTTTCAGGTTTAAAAAAGTTAACAGGAAAAACTTATGTGGAGCGCGTGGTCATAAAAGCCATAAAACATAATATTGCTATTTTTTCAATTCATACCGCTTTAGACAATGCACTTCAAGGTGTGAATTCTATTATTTGCGACCAATTAGGATTAACGAATAAGAAAATTTTAATTCCACAATCTGGAACCATTAAAAAGCTACAAACTTATGTTCCAAAACCAAATGCCGAAGCTTTGAGAACGGCTTTATTTGAAGCAGGAGCAGGAAGTATCGGTAATTACGAATCTTGTAGTTTTAATATTGAAGGCAAAGGCACGTATTTGGGCAATGAAAATTCCAACCCTGTAATTGGTCAAAAAGGAAAATTACATACTGAAGCTGAAACCGCCATTTCTGTCACTTTCAAAAAACACCTGGAATCAAAAGTACTAAAAGCATTGTTCGACGCACACCCATATGAGGAAGTTGCTTATGAAATTTCAACCTTAGAAAATAACAATCAACATATTGGAATTGGCATGCTTGGCGAACTCGAAAATGCCATGGAAACCGAGGATTGCCTGAAGTTTATTAAAAGTAAAATGAATACCCAATGTATAAGGCACTCAAAATCTTTAAATAAATCTATAAAACGCATTGCCGTGTTAGGTGGCTCTGGTAGTTTTGCCATTTCGGCCGCAAAGGCTGCCAACGCAGACCTTTTGGTTACTGCAGATTTAAAATATCACGATTTTTTTAGTGCAGAAAATGCTATTGTTTTAGCCGATATTGGACATTATGAAAGCGAACAGTTCACAAAATCGTTTTTAGTGGACTATCTCTCGAAAAAAATTACTAATTTTGCAATCATTTTATCAAAGACAAATACAAATCCGATAAAGTATTTATAATTATGGCAAAAAAAGCTGAAGTTTCTGTTGAAGAGCGATTAAGAGCACTATATGATTTACAATTAATTGACTCTAGAGTAGATGAAATAAGAAATGTCAGAGGCGAGCTTCCTTTAGAAGTTAGAGATTTAGAAGACGAAGTTGAAGGACTTAACTTAAGAATGGAAAAGCTAAATGATAGCTTAACTATTATTGACGACGAGATTAAAGGAAAGAAAAATTTAATCGAAGAAGCCAAAAATTTAATCAAAAAATACAGTGAGCAGCAAAAGAATGTTAGAAATAACAGGGAATATAACTCATTGACCAAAGAAGTTGAATTTCAGGAATTAGAAATTCAATTGGCAGAAAAGCACATTAAGGAATTTAAGGTTCAAATAGAGCAGAAAAAAGAAGTCATTTCTGAAACTAAAGACCGTTTGAAAGATCGTAATGCGCATTTAAAGCATAAAAAAGGTGAACTTAACGAAATTTTGAAGGAAACTGAAAAAGAAGAAGAAGCCCTTTTAAGTAAGTCTGACGATTTTCAGAAAAAAATTGACGAGCGTTTGGTTAAGGCTTATCATAGAATTAGAAATAATGTAAAAAATGGCTTAGCTGTTGTTGCTATAGAACGTGGTGCTTCTGGAGGCTCTTTCTTTACCATTCCACCTCAAGTACAAGTAGAAATTGCCTCTCGTAAAAAAGTAATTACCGATGAGCATAGTGGACGTATCTTAGTTGATGCGGCTTTAGCTGAAGAAGAAAAAACGAAAATGGAAAAATTATTTGCTAAACTTAGTAAGTAAAAACACTATACATCATAAATTCTGAGCCTTTGCATTTGCAAGGGCTTTTTTATTTAAGATAAATTTAGAATAATTAGACATAAGGATTTGTATCTTCTTACGACTATACGAAAAAAGAAATTACAAACTCAGGGTTTCAATTAATGATATCCTGAAATAAATATTCAGGAGACAATGAAAAACTTACTAAGCATTTTAGCCATTACCTTATTATTTAGTTGCCATAACCAAGCACAGACCAACCCAGAACAACAAGCTGTTATCAACGCAGAACCGATTGCCGTACCTTTAAATGACGGAAAAGCAAAAGCCTACTTTGCTAGTGGCTGTTTTTGGTGTGTAGAAGCCATTTACGAAAGTGTTAAAGGCGTTGATGAAGTCATTAGTGGCTATTCAGGTGGACACACTAAAAATCCCACTTATGAATCCAGCAACACTGGCAGAACAGGTCATGCTGAAGCCGTAGAAGTCATTTACGATCCTGAGGTTGTAAGTTTTGCAAGCTTAGTTGACGTCTATTTTGGATCTCAAAATCCAACACAGGTTAATGGTCAAGGACCAGACCGTGGCTCACAGTATCGCTCCATTATTTTTTACCAAAACGATGAACAGAAGAAAATCATTGAAGATAAAAAGGCAGCTTTATCTAAAGAATTAGATGCGACCATTGCCGCCGAAGTATATCCTTTTCAAAAGTTTTGGGTGGCGGAAGATTACCATCAAAATTATGAAAGACTGCATCCAAATCAGGGCTATATTAGAAATGTTTCTGTTCCAAGATTGAACAGGTTCAAAGCTAAGTTTCCTGAGTTGTTGAAAGAAGACGAAAAGCATTAAATTAGTTCTTGATCCTGCAAGGTTTCAAAAACCTTGTAGGTATTTATATCTTTTTTCAAGGTCTATAAAGCTTTTGAAACCTTGCAGGTCAGAGCCGAGCGGTTAAAGCGACTTCATTTTATTTGCCTTCAACTCAAAAATCATAG
This sequence comes from Winogradskyella forsetii, assembly GCF_013394595.1. Lineage (GTDB taxonomy): Bacteria > Bacteroidota > Bacteroidia > Flavobacteriales > Flavobacteriaceae > Winogradskyella > Winogradskyella forsetii. Next base: position 753,424 of record NZ_CP053348.1, on the reverse strand, counting down.
GAAACAATTGGTCCTTCATTTTATACATTCCTGATTTCGTTTTAATCAAATCAGGAAACACATCATATGGACTTTCATCATATTCATTGAGGTATTCAATTTGTAATCCGGCGTCAATAAGTGAATTAATTACTTCGCTCAATCCATGATTCCAGCCATATTCTTTACTTACCATTTTTGATTCTTGATTAGCATAGGTGCCTTCATATTCATCATAAATTACGTCATCTTGGCTATAATGGTATATCATTTTTGGTTGGCCTTCATTATAATCAAACATCCAAGCAATGGGATGAAACTCTACGATATAAAATGTACCACCTTCTTTCAGTCGTTCTGAAATCATTTTTGCCCAAAGTTTCAAATCTGGCAACCAGCCAATAGTTCCGTAACTCGTAAATACAATATCGAAGTTTTCAGAAATATGCTTGGAGGTGTCTAAAACATTACAACAAACAAACTCAGCATCAAGCTGTAACTCAGAATTTAATTGTTTCGCCAATTTCACACCTTCATCACTCAAATCCACACCAACGCACTTGGCTCCCATCCGACTCCAACTCAAAGTATCTTGACCAAAATGACATTGCAAGTGCAACAATGATTTACCTCTTACATCGCCTAATGCTTTTAATTCATAAGGCATCAACGATGTTTTTCCATTTTTAAAAGCATCTATATTATACATATCACTTTGTGCATGTATAGCTACTTTTTCATTCCAAGTGGCTTTATTTACTTCAAAATAATTAGTATGCTCATTCATAGTTGATTAATTTTGAGCGTAATTTAAACAACTTTTTAATATGAAGTCTTTATATATAAGTTTGATATGCCTTTTACTAGTTTCAGCATGTAAATCGGATAAGTCAGAAAATCACTTAAAAGAAATTCAAAAAGAACCAACAGTTGCCAGAAAAATTGCCAACGCGCATGGTTTCGAAAATTGGAAAAACGTTAAAGAAGTAAAATTCACCTTTAAAGTTGACAGAGATACGATCAAAGGAGACGGCAGAGCTTGGAAGTGGTATCCTAAAACCGATAGTATCGTAATGCATGCTGGTGAACAAATAGTAAGGTTCAATAGAACAAGATTGGACAGTGTGCCTCCAAATGCGGATCGTAATTTTGTCAATGATAAATTTTGGTTATTAGTCCCATTTCAATTGGTTTGGGATACCTCAGCAAGCATTTCTGAAGCCAAAAACGTAGAAGCACCAATTAGCAAAACTAAAATGAATATGATCACATTGACCTATCCAGAGGAAGGTGGCTACACACCAGGCGATGCTTATGATATTTTTTATGATAATGATTATATGATTAAAGAATGGAATTTTAGACAAGGAAATGCTGAAAAACCAACTATGGCGACGACCTTCGAAAATTATAAGGAATACAACGGTATTAAAATTGCCACTGATCACAAAATGGAAGGTGGCAACTGGAATCTAAATTTTACGGATGTTAGTATTACTTTGGATGATGAGAAATAAGACTGTATTTTTGCAACCTATAATGTAAGGTTCACGTTTTTTCTTAACGTATAGCTTACATTTTCCGCCTTTTGGCGTCTATATATTCGAAGCACTTTATCTGCAAAGGTAAAGTGCTTTATTTTTTAATGAAACTCATTTTGCAAAAGCCGTAGGCAGAATGCAAAATGTCTAGTTGAATTAATCCCTAAAATCTTCTTTTACATGTGCGCCGTCACAATAGGGTTTATTATGAGACATACCGCAACGGCAAAACGCTGTAGTTTTGTTTTTAGTTTCTTCGTTGCCATCCTTATGGGTCACTTTCAAAGTGCCATAAACCAATAGTGGTCCATTTTCTAAAACTTCGACTTTTGTTTCAAGCGTTTCTGAGGTGTTGTCATCTTCATTATTCATATAAAAACTTAAAGCTCCAGACGGACATTTCTTAACTGTATTAACTATTTCGTCAGTTGAAGCACCATCTATCTTAACCCAAGGTCTTTCATTAGGTTGAAATACATTTGGTGAACCTTTTACACAAATACCTGAATGAATACATTTTTCGGCTTCCCAAATCACTGTGACATCTCCATTAGAATATTCTTTTGTCTTTCCCATAACTCATATCTTTCTTTAAAGATAACTAAATTTCTTATTAAAAATACGCCTTTAATCCTTCACTTTAAATCCTTATTTTTGTTAATAGCAAATGAATAACAAAATTATTGATGCTAAATTTGAATTATATTTTCTTTAGATTAATATAGAAAATATAAGCATAGCCTTAGTTACAGTTCTATTTTATCTTTAAATAGAAAGGAATTTAATTCATCATTTTGTTGTTTATTTGGTATAATAACCGAAAAACCTAACAAATTGTCCAATTATAAACCAGGTCTTGATTATGCAAAACAACAAGACCAATTAGACGAATTATCGCACTATAGAGACCAGTTTCATATTCCAAAAGATGAAAACGGAAATGAACTCATATACCTCTGTGGAAACTCCCTTGGCTTGCAACCGAAATCAACCAAGACGTATATCAATCAAGAATTAGAAGATTGGGCTAACCTTGGTGTTGAAGGTCATACAGACGCCAAAAATCCTTGGTTTCCTTATCATGAATTTTTAACAGAAGCTACAGCGAATTTAGTGGGTGCAAAACCCATTGAAGTCGTAACCATGAATTCCTTAACTGCGAATCTTCATTTTATGATGGTTTCATTTTACAAACCAACTGAGGAACGCTATAAAATCCTGATTGAAAGTGATGCCTTTCCTTCCGATAAATATGCCGTAGAATCACAATTGAGACATCATGGCTTTGATGATAAGGACGGTTTAATCCTTTGGGAACCTAGAAAAGACGAAGAATTATTACGCTACGAGGATTTAGAGTCTATTCTCAAAACACATGGCCATGAGATTGCCCTTATTATGATTGGAGGTGTGAATTATTATACGGGTCAGTTTTTCGATTTGAAACGTATTACGGATCTTGGACACCATAACGATTGTAAAGTGGGTTTTGATTGCGCGCATGGTGCAGGAAACGTTAATTTAGACTTACACAACTCTGGAGCAGATTTTGCCGTTTGGTGCACTTATAAATATATGAATTCAGGGCCAGGGAGTTTATCTGGATGTTTTGTCCACGAAAGACATGCCCATGATAAAAACCTCAACCGATTTACGGGTTGGTGGAGCCATAATAAGGTCACACGTTTTAATATGCGACATGAATTTGATGTGTTGCCAGGAGCCGAAGGTTGGCAATTGAGCAATCCACCAATTTTATCAATGGCTGCTATTAAAGCATCGCTGGATATGTTCAATGAGGTTGGAATTGAAAAACTGATAGAAAAATCGAAAAAACTAACCGGTTATTTTGAATATCTATTGAAAGGTTTGGGTGATGACACCATCCGAATCATCACACCGGAAAATCCTGATGAACGTGGTTGCCAATTATCGATTCAAGTGTTGAATGCTGAAAAATCATTATACGATGAACTAACTGAAGCAGGAGTCATTAGTGATTGGCGAGAACCAGACGTAATTAGATGTGCGCCTGTACCGTTATATAATTCATTTGAGGATGTTTATTTGATGGTTGAAAAGTTAAAGCACATCCTGAAAAAGGCTTCCCTGCCCCTTCCTGAGGAAGGGAACTGAGAACGCAATTAACATTCTCGATTTTCAATACTTTTAAGATTTAAAAAGAACAACAGTCCCTTCTTATAATTATTGGAACTAGCTTCTACAACATAAAAAATTATTAGTTTACAAAATGAATAATAACAAAATTACCGATAACAGTGAAAAAGGCTTCCACAATGGGGAAGATTTAGAAGGGGCTCGGGCTCAAAACATACTAATAATTGGAGCAGGACTCTGCGGAAGCCTACTAGCACTAAGACTGGGCCAAAGAGGTTTTAACGTAACCGTTTACGAAATGCGACCAGACTTGAGAACCACAGATATATCTGCTGGTCGTTCCATTAACTTGGCACTTTCAGACCGAGGAATCAAAGCCATGAAACTTGTCGGCATAGAAGACAAAGTGAAAGCATTATGCATTCCTATGAACGGTAGAATGCTTCACGATAAAGAAGGCAACACCTTTTTATCCAATTATAGTGGAAGGGACTACGAATACATCAATTCAATTTCCAGAGGCGAATTAAACGCTTTGTTATTGACCGAAGCCGAAACACACGACAATGTTACCATCCATTTCAACAAAAAATGTAAATCTGTTGATTTTGAAAGGACCACAGCGTTATTTCAAGATTATGACTCCAAAGATGAGTTTATAGAAGATGCCGATTGTATCATCGCCACGGATGGCGCAGGTTCCGCTTTGCGTAAAAGTTACTATTTAAGCAAAAAATTCTTATTCAGTTTTTCACAAGATTATTTAAGCCATGGTTATAAAGAACTCAGTATTCTTCCAACTGAAACTGGCGATTACAAGACCTACAAGAACGCCTTACATATTTGGCCAAGAAGTAGTTTTATGCTTATTGCACTACCAAATTTAGATGGCAGTTTTACGGTTACTTTATTTTTAAGTTTTGATGAAGGGGACTACAATTTCAATAACTTAACAACACCCGAATTGGTCACAGAATTCTTCCAAAAAGAATTTCCGGATGCCTTGGAAATAATGCCAAATCTTGTTGAAGATTTCTTTGACAATCCAACAGCAGCATTAGGCACCGTAAAATGTTCGCCTTGGCACTATAAAGGAAATACACTGTTAATGGGAGATGCTGCTCATGCTATTGTGCCATTTTATGGCCAAGGCATGAACGCCTCGTTTGAAGATGTTGTTGAATTCGACAAAGTACTGGACCAAAATTTAGAAAGCCTGCCTGACGGCGAGGCAGGTTGGGAAGCCACATTTAAAGCTTACGAAAAAAACCGAAAGAAAGATACCGATGCCATTGCCGATTTAGCGATTGATAATTTCCATGAAATGAAAGGACATGTATCCAATCCTATTTTTCAAGAAAAACGTAAAATTGAAATGGCTTTGGAAAAAGAATTTCCAAATGAGTATTCCTCAAAATATAGTTTGGTTACCTTTAATGAAAACATTGGTTATAGACATGCTATGCTAAAAGGTAGAGCCCAAGACAAGGCTATTTTGAATATGTTAACTGATAAAGTAATGTCATCAGAAGATGATTTAAAAGACATTTTAGAAAAAGTAAACGCGGAAACTGAAGCGATTCTGGAAGATGATAGAATTGCAGGAATCCCATCCTAAGCTTTCTACTTAGGCTGCGCGCAGCAAGCCTTCAGTAAGGTACTGAAACAGAATTAACTTGAGGTATGTGTTGAACTTGATACAGCATCTAAAATCTAGTAGGTTTGAAAAAGTAAAATGAAGAATAGTTTGAAAAATGAACAAATTAAAAATTCAAGTCCTAAATCAATTTAGGAAATTGAATATCGAAAATCTAAGATAATGAGCAATAAAAACGATGAGATTCCTGCGTCCGCAGGAACCGGTAGTGATGTCACACCAAGAGGCGCATATCCACATGTAAAGCAAGTTGGCGATTTTATTTTCGTTTCAGGAACAAGTTCTCGAAGACCAGACAATACCATTGCAGGTGTTGATATCATAGATGAGATGGGAACCAAACGTTTAAATGCCTATACGCAAACCCAAGAAGTATTAAAAAACATTGAAAAAAATTTAGCTAAAGTTGGCGCAAGCCTAAAAGATGTCGTGGACGTCACGTCGTTTTTAGTAAACATGAATGACTTTGCAGATTACAACAAAGCTTATGCTGAGTTTTTCGAAAAAGAAACAGGACCCACTAGAACAACGGTTGCTGTGCATCAATTGCCGCATCCAGATTTGGTGGTTGAAATTAAGGTTATTGCATTCCTGCGCAGGCAGGGATCTCATATTTAAAAAATAATTCTATTGAAATTATATTATAAATATTTATTTGTTTTGTTTTTGACTCTCTCATGTCACTATAACAAGCCGCACGTAATAAATTATGATATAAATGGAAATCCAATAATCACAGATGAGTTCAAAATAACTTTTCTAAATGAAGTATTAGATGATACATCTCATATTAATTTCAAAAGATATAATGACCCATACATTTATATAACTAATGTAGAAGGTAAAAGTTATCCTACTAAAATTAATGGTACCTTAAAATATCCAACGATTACAGAATACTTATCGATAACTTTAAAATCAAAGGACACAGCTTTTCTTAGAAATCAAATAATAAACAAATTAAATAATCAAAAGCTGATTAATTTTGGCTTCAAAAGCATAAATCAAGATAAATTAACTACTTATCATTTCAACAATAATGATTTAAAAATTGAATATCACGTTTCTGAAGATTCATTATTAAAAGTTGAAAAATTATTAAAATCAGATGGCATACTCTATTTGAGTACACCTATTTTTAATAAAGAATTAAATTTAGCTTATATGGAAGCTGAACATGGTCCAACAGGAGAGCATTTAGTTTTTGAAAAGGAAAATAATAAATGGGTTACAAAATTGATATTAAGTGAATGGATAAAATGAATATTCAAAACTACATTAACGGAAACTTCCAAAACCCAATCAATAACCATTGGATAGACAACTACAACCCTTCCAACGGAGAAGTTTACGGACAAATTCCTAATTCAACAAAAGAAGATGTTGAGAAAGCATACAGTGCTGCCAAATCTGCATTTCCAATTTGGAGCAAAACTACGCCAGAAGATCGAAGTAGAATTCTCATAAAAATTTCAGAATTATTAGAAGTTAACTTAAAACGTTTAGCAGAAGCCGAAAGCAAAGACAACGGCAAACCTATCAGTTTAGCAAAAGCAGTTGATATTCCTAGAGCCGCAAGTAATTTTCGTTTTTTTGGTAATGCTATTACCCAATTCGCTAGTGAAAGTCATGAAAGTGTAGGACAACAAGCTATTAATTATACCTTACGTCAACCTATTGGCGTCGTTGGTTGTATAAGCCCTTGGAACCTTCCACTCTATTTATTTACTTGGAAAATTGCGCCTGCAATTGCTGCTGGAAATTGCGTAGTTGCAAAACCTAGCGAAGTCACTCCAATGACGGCTTATTTATTAGGCGAAATTTGTAATGAGGCTGGTTTACCTAAAGGCGTATTGAATATCGTTCACGGATTAGGAACAACCACAGGGCAAGCCATTATTGAGCATCCAGATATTAAAGCCATTTCGTTCACAGGTGGAACAGCAACAGGTGCACACATCGCAAAAGTCGCTGCACCAATGTTTAAAAAACTATCATTGGAATTAGGCGGAAAAAATCCAAATATCATTTTTGCTGATTGCGATTATCAAGATATGTTAGCCACTACGGTTCGTTCGTCGTTTGCTAATCAAGGTCAGGTTTGCTTATGTGGAAGCCGTATTTTTGTTGAAGTGTCCATTTATAATCAATTCAAAAAAGATTTTGTTGAAAAAGTAAAAGCGTTAACAGTTGGTCATCCTTCAAATGAAGATACGCATATAGGAGCGTTAGTGTCCAAACCACATTTAGAAAAAGTAAAAGAATACATTCAAATCGCCAAAGACGAAAACGGTACTGTTTTATGTGGCGGAAATGAAGTCACGATAAAAGGATCCGAAAACGGTTATTACTTAAAACCCACAGTTATCGAAGTCACTAGTGATGAATGCCGAGTGAACCAAGAAGAAATTTTTGGACCAGTAGTGACTATAATGCCCTTCAAATCAGAAGATGACGTTTTAGAAATGGCAAATAAAGTAAAATACGGTTTATCCGCAACGCTTTGGACGAATGATTTAAAACGTACCATGAAAATGAGCAACGAACTACAAGCAGGCATTGTTTGGGTAAACACTTGGATGATGCGCGATTTAAGAACGCCCTTTGGTGGCGTAAAAGCATCTGGAGTTGGCAGAGAAGGTGGATTTGAAGCTTTACGATTTTTTACAGAGGCTAAGAATGTATGTATAAAGTATTAATCCAATTCCTGCGAATGCAGGAATCTCATAAATTGAAAAGAAATTATTAATCATACGTTTTACTGAAATTTCTTCAGTGAGACTTAAAAAAGATTCCTGCTTTAGCAGGAAATGTTATGGATTTACAACTAAACAACAAATACGCACTAGTCTGCGGAAGCACAGCAGGAATAGGAAAAGCAACGGCCATAGCCTTGGCTCAAGAAGGTACCATAGTAACCTTAGTTGCTAGAAATGAGGACAAACTAAAAGCGACTTTAGCTGAATTGCCTCAACAAAGACAACATGATTATATTGTGGCTGATTTTTCAAATCCTGATGACTTAAAAACTAAAGTTTCAGATTATATAACAAAACATCATGGCTTTCATATTTTAGTGAATAATACTGGTGGTCCTGCTGGTGGCCCCATATTTTCCGCTAAAGTTGAGGAGTTTGAATCGGCTTTTACACAACATCTCAAATGTAATCATGTTTTGGCTCAAACCGTCGTTCCATTTATGAAAGAAGAAGGTTATGGCAGAATCATAAATGTAATTTCAACCTCTGTAAAGCAACCTTTAGATGGCCTTGGTGTAAGCAATACCATTAGAGGGGCTGTCGCCAATTGGAGTAAGACTTTGGCAAATGAATTAGGGCAATTCGGCGTAACGGTAAACAATGTTTTACCAGGTGCTACAGGAACAGAGCGCCTAACCCAAATTATTAAAAACAAATCCGCTAAGTCTGGTCATACGGAAGAAGCATCTGCCAATGCCATGAAAAATGCTGTACCTGCTAAACGTTTTGCAAAACCTGAGGAACTCGCAGATGCTATTACATTTTTGGCTAGTGAACGTGCAAGCTATATCAACGGAATTAATCTTCCAGTTGATGGAGGAAGGACAAAGAGTCTTTAATCCCATCCCTAACCCTTCCCTAAGGGAAGCGAACTGTTACGGAAAACAATCGAATAAAAAACCGAACCAAAAATGAAAAATTAGACCTCACGGGTTTTCAAAACCTATGAGGTCTTTGTATATTAGTGGAATTATTTATTTAATGGCTGTAATATCAATATGTCATATTTTCTTTTACACTCATTGCTAATGTACAGATTTGTTTAACAACTACTCTTATCTGCCCGAGTGAGAGTTCCTTCCCCTCTGGGAAGGCTAGAATGGGCTTCTATTATCATGAGTAAATTATATCCTCCCATAAATTTTAAAGAATGGATTGAAGACAACCGTCATTTACTAAAGCCACCCGTTGGCAATAAAGTGGTTTGGAAAGATGGTGATTTTATTGTTATGGTCGTTGGTGGACCTAACAGCAGAAAAGATTACCACTACAATGAAACACCAGAATTTTTCTATCAGATTGAAGGAAATATGGTTTTAAAAGTCATTGATAATGGCGAACCTAAAGACATTCATATTAATGAAGGTGACATTTTCTTGTTACCTCCTAAAGTTCCACATTCTCCGCAACGAGGCGCAAATACCGTAGGGTTGGTTATTGAATATCCTAGAGAAAAAGGTGTAAAAGATGCCTTGGTTTGGTTCTGTGAAAATTGTACCACTAAACTCTATGAAGAAGATTTTACCGTAGAAAATATTGAAACCGATATGCCTGTAATTTTTGATAAATACTATGGCGATAAGGATAAACGCAAATGTCCTAATTGCGGAGCGGTAATGGAACCACCGAAAAAGGTAAAGGTAGAGTAAAAGCTACTTCTAACTTCCCCAAAAGGGAAAAACGAAACTCTAATTTATAAAAAAATCAGGCTTTCGCAGAAATGTCAAACGACATACTTTGACCGCGCGCTCAGCATAACAACTATGAATTAAAAATCCCTATAATTCCCAAAAAGGAAAAATTATAGATTAAACTATGAAAGACAACGCTAAGAGTTCTTCCCCTTTGGGTAAGTTAGAAGGGGCTCGTAAACTAAGAATAAACGGACATTCGCATCTTCTTCCCTATCCTGAACAAATTCCTGAATTTATGAAAGATAAAGGGATTTTCTGGGTTGATAAAGATCGTAAATTCATGCTTCAGAAGGATTGGAACAGACCTATTACCGATTCAAGTTTTTTCTTGGACGAAAAATTAGCGTGGATGGAGCATTTCAAAATAGACCATGCAGTCGTCTTAAATTTGTCTCAACTCTATGGAAACGGATTGCGCCTAGAAGAAATGAAGCAAGCTTTGCGCTTTCAAAATGATTTTAATGCGCGAATCCAACATGAAAATCCGAGTAAATTTACATGTGGCTTTGTGGTTCACCCAGGTTTTGTCAGAGGTGCTTGTTGGGAAATTGAGCGCTGTGTAGAAGTTTTAGGTATGCAATTGTTATGTTTACCCACGCATTATATGGATACTATTGGGACATGGCGTTGTATTTTTGATGAAGAAAACGAACCTATTTTTGAACTAGCAGACAAGTACAATCTCGCCGTAGAAATTCACCCTTACGATGGCGAAAAATTTATAAAACTAGAAAATACCTCTTGGCGTTTTCACTTAATTTGGATGTTGGCACAATGCGCAGATGCTTACCATTTTTTAACTTTAAATGGTTATTACGAAAAGTATAAAAACATGCGTGTTTGTTTTGCTCATGGCGGGCAATTAGCACAAATAAATTTAGGGCGACGTATTCAAGGGTTTGACGGACGCGCAGATCTGTTTGAAGGAAAAAGCCATCCAAGAAAAGCAGTTGGACATAAAAACATATTCTTTGACACCTTAGTACACGATACTGGCGGACTGGAATTACTAATTAGAAACCAAGGTTCGAAACAAGTTATAATGGGATTGGATGATCCCTATCCACTTGGTGAAATGGAAAGCGAAAAGCAATCGTCTTATCCTGGCAAAATTTTGGACTTGGCCGCAGAAAGAAAAATAATAACGGAACCCGAACGTAATGCTATTTGGGAAGATAATGTTATTCAATGGTTATGCGGAGATGATGAAGCTGCCAAAGAAAAATTAATTTCTCGAATCACATCTTAAAAACTTTTGAACCAAATAATATTTCTATATTTAAAGTCTAATCAACTACTATAATTATGAAAAAAATTGGAGGTTACTTGGCTGTTATTGGTATTGCGCTTATCGTATTACCATACTTTGGACTAACTATTATGTTTTTGGGTCAGATTGATGAATTAGGAGTATCCGCAGCTTGGGCAATAAAAATAGGTCTTATTGTTTTAGGTGCTATTCTATTCTTCATCGGTAAATCTGCTGAAACGAAAGAAAAAGAACTAGAATTGCCGAAAGAAAATACTGCAGAATAACATAAAATTCATTTTCTATAAATAATTGTCAATATGCATTTCTTGCCTGAAGATTTAGATAACTATGTTATTGCTCATTCTGAACAAGAACCAGAATTGCTGCAACAGTTGACTAGAGAAACCTACCAAAAAGTATTACAACCTATTATGCTGAGCGGACCCTATCAAGGTCGTGTGTTAAGCATGATATCTAAATTGGTTCGTCCGAAATCAATTTTAGAATTAGGAACTTTTACCGGCTATTCTACATTGTGCTTAGCAGAAGGGTTGGAAAAAAATGGAGCGTTACACACTATTGATATCAATGAAGAGTTAGTGGATTTTCAAAGAAAGTATTTTGACCAATCTGAATTTGGAAAGCAAATAATTCAACACACAGGAAGTGCACTGGATATTATTCCTAAATTAAACTTAACATTCGATCTTGTCTTTATCGATGCAGACAAACCTAACTATTCTAATTACTTCCATTTAATAATTGACAAATTGAATGAAGGTGGTATCATACTCTCAGACAATGTGCTGTGGCACGGAAAAGTTGTTGAACCCTTGGATGAAAAAGACAAATCCACTAAAGCCGTATTAGATTATAATACCCTTCTTAAAAATGACGAACGGATTGAGACAGTATTACTTCCTATTAGAGATGGCTTAACTATTAGTCGAAAAAAATAATAACCAAATCAAATAGTTGAGATTATAAGGGATAAAATGAAAGAAACTCTACTTTCTTAAAAATCAGAAATCATTTGTTCCTTTTCAACGAGCCTGTAAAGTCTTCAAGATCATCCTTTACTTTATTGATTTCATCTTGAATGTTTTTGGTAGTATCTTTATCAATGATATTATTTTCCTTGGCACTTTTCGTTACCTCACTCTTAATATCATTGGTCGCATCTTTTATTTGACGCATTCCCTTACCCAAGCCACGTGCAATTTCGGGCAATTTATCGGCACCAAAAACCAGTACCACAATAAATAATACAAAGATTATTTCTGTGGCTCCTATGAATAATAATGTTAGTTTATGTATCACGATACAAATATAATGTGAGTTTATTAAATAATACCACTTCTAATTTAAAATAAAAAAAAGTCGCCTTAATTGTTCAAAAACTACCAAATTTAGTCTTTGACTTTATTCTTAAACCTATCAAATTGACTTTCTTTAACCTCTCTTGGCCACGAATTATTAGAAGTATCTATATCAGCAGTCTCCAAATCAGGATCCACAACTATGGATACAATTTCTTTATCACTTGCTATGGCCTTGCTAACTTCTTTATCGTTTAACCTCCAAACTTGCGCAGGATACGTTTCTCTTCCTTTGGTGCCATCTGCATAAGTAAACTCAACAATAATTGGCATAACCAATCCGCCTGGTTTATTAAAAGTAACTTGATAGAAATATTTCGGTGTTTTCAACTCCTTTTGCTCCTCAGGAGTAAAGTTATCCATAATATATTCTTTAACAGTTGGCAGATTGTCTATAGACTCCGCTTTTTTCATTGCCTCATCATAACCCTCTGTTCCCTCTTCAATAAAATACACTAAGCTATTTGGGTCTCTATTGTTACGTTCTGCCAATAGTTTTCCATTTTCATTTGGTGTACCCGAAACTGCAAATTTCTTTACCGCTTTGATACCAATATCCACATAATCCGTAGTATAGAACCAACCTCTCCAATACCAATCTAAATCAACTGCAGAAGCATCTTCCATAGTACGGAAAAAATCTTCTGGTGTTGGGTGTTTAAACATCCAGCGTTGCGCATATTCCCTAAAAGAATAGTCGAACAATTCGCGACCCATAATGGTTTCCCTTAATATATTTAATGCTGTAGCTGGTTTGCCATACGCATTATTACCAAATTGATAAGTATTTAAGCCTTTGGTCATAATTGGTGCAATATAATCTTGATCGCCTCCCATATATGGCACTATTTTGTGTGCAGGACCTCTTCTTGATGGGTACGTTTTATCATTTGGTGACAAAGCCGCAGGATACCATTCTGCAAAATCTTGCTCTGCAACATATTGGGAAAACGTGTTTAAACCTTCGTCCATCCAAGTCCATTGACGTTCGTCACTATTGACAATCATTGGGAAAAAGTTATGTCCTACTTCATGAATAATAACGCTGATCATTCCATATTTAGTTCTATCGGAATAGTTGCCTTCCTTATCTGGACGACCAAAGTTGTAACATATCATTGGATATTCCATTCCCATGGGTGCGTGTACAGAAATCGCTTTGTGATAAGGATAATCAAAGGTCAATCTAGAATAGGATTTTAAGGTACTTGCCACAGCTTTAGTTGACCATTGCTCCCAAAGCGGGTTTCCTTCTTTCGAATACAAGGATACAGCCATAACATCTTTATCTCCAATTTTTACAGCCATCATGTCCCATAAGAATTTACGAGACGTCGCAAAACCAAAATCACGAACCATTTGTGCCGAAAGTTTCCATGTTTTCTTAGCCTTACTTTTAGATTTTTCCGTCACTTCAGCTTCGGCTTGGGTCACTATCATTACAGGTTCGTCATAAGATTTTTTTGCTTTCTCAAAGCGCTTCATCATCTCTTTAGAAAATACGTCTTCCCTATTTACTAAATGCCCTGTTCCATCTAGAATATGATCTGCAGGTACGGTTATATTCACATCAAAATCTCCGAATGGCAACGCAAATTCATCGCGTCCCCAAAACTGGGAATTCTGCCAGCCCTCAACATCATTGTAAACCGCCATACGTGGATAAAACTGAGCCATTACGTAGATTCGGTTATCATTTTCTTCAAAATATTCGTATCCAGAACGGCCACCATCCCTAACATGGTCATTAATATTGTACCACCATTTGATTTTGAAAGAAAACTTTTCTTCAGATTTTAAAACCTGTGGCAATTCTACACGCATCATAGTGCGATTAATAGTATGCGGCAAATCTTTTCCATTGACATCCTTTACATGTTCTATATGAAAGCCACCATCAAAGGATTCCTTTAAATACGATTTTACAGCACCCGAAGATGTCGTCAAAGGAGCAATACTAGAACTGCCAATTAACGGTGTTTTAGAATCGCGTGATCGCATATTCTGATCCAATTGCACCCAAAGGTATTTTAAATCGTCTGGCGAATTATTAGTGTAAGTTATGGTTTCGTCTCCGTAAAGTTTTGCATTTACATCATCAATTTCAATATCCATTTTGTAATCTGCCTGTTGCTGGTAGTAACCAGGACCAGGTGCTCCCGAACCGGTTCTAAACACATTTGGCGTGGCAAACTCATCATATAACTGTTTGAATTTGTTTTCATTAGTATGTCCTTGTTGACGCTCTGACCGTTCTTCATTTTGAGCATAAGAGCTAAAAGAAGTAAAAAGTAAAGCGCACAAAACGTAATTGAAAATTTTCATATTAAATTGTTATTTTTTTTAAGAGGTGCCTAAAATAGGGATTTATGATGGTTTAGACAGTTATTTATTTAAAGTTTAACATGCATGAATCGTTCTCGGGAACCAGCAAAAAGCTCTTGTTTTTGTTCAAGAGTTTTAGGCGAACAATATTCTGCTGTTCTGAAAATGCATCGAATAAGATTTGATTGGTCACTTCAATAGAATTAATTTCTGAAATATGTTTAATCTCGAGATAGCAATAGGTAATATCGTCTTTGTACTCTTTTCCTAGAAATTTGAAATTGACGTTGTTATCATTAACCTTAAATTTCAGTTTATCTGCCAAATAACGTTGCATATAATTTTCAATAATTTCCACATTATTATCTGGATCCAACGAAATATCGTCATCATAACGTTTACGCAATAGGGTTTCAAAATCATCTGTGAAAACCTGACTTATAATTTGAAGGGATTGTGTTTCCTTTGAATATTCAATCTGGGTAACACCGACATAATATTCGTGATTATCACTAGAAGACGTCAGTAACGAAAGGCTTAAAAAAGCTATAAATAGGCTAATTGATTTCATGTTAATGATTGTAATTTCTTTCTGTGTTGCATTACTTGTTCCAAAACTAATCTTTAGACACTGATTTTCTGTTTTCTCGGTAAACTTTTAACTTTGTCTGCAAAAATTCGAGCAACTTAATGTCATTGTTTTCGTTGCACAAGGTTAAGAATTCTTCGTCTTCTTGACAAAACAAAAAATATTCGTTACGCAAATTTTCAGACAAACTATCTTTTTCAAAAAGAAAGCTTTCATAATCACGCCTAAAACGTTCAACACAACGATCTCTATCATCTAATGCAACAATGGCTTTCAACTTTTTTGTGCGTCCGCTAATGGTATTTAACAATTTATGAAGATTAACGCCACCACCCAAACCTACATAACCCATTGGACCAGCATCTGCATCGTGAAGTTTCCGTTCGTTCTGCGTCAATGGTTTACCTGTATATCCTGGGATACCTAAATCGTAAAAGTTAATTTCGGTTTTGGCATCTGAGTTCTCTAGATCAGATTCCAAGCTTCCGGTTAGAATCTTACCGACAACAACTTCGTTCAACTCGTTAACGTTTTCTATGAGCTGTACATTAAACTGTCCTAAATCCATTATAGTTGATGTTATCACAAACTCTTGTTTTTGGTATTTTACACCAGAAATCACCAAGGTATCCTGGACTTTTGCGGGAATGACAAAACTACCGTCTTCATTAGAAATGGTATATTTTGCTGATGTTTTATTCTGAATATGAAGTCCTTCAACCTCATCATTAGCAATGAGCTGACCTTTAAGATCTTTAGTTTGTGCATGAAGATTAAGGCCGAAAATGAAAACTATAAAAACAGTAAAAATTTTAATCATCTTCATTTAATTTAATTTTAAAATTTTCAAGTTTCACCAATAAAAAGTCAACGTCATTTATCCGATTTTCGTCTTCACAAATCGTATTAAATTGCTCATCTTCTAGACAAAACTGAAAAAAATCTGTTTTATACTGCTCGGGAATTGGGATGGCCTCAAAAATAATATCAGCATATTGGGATTGTAAACTATTAATACAATCTTCATCAGATTCTATTTTAATTCTTTCCTTATACGCATTTGTATCTCCATTAATTCTATTCAATATTTTATGCACATTAATGGAGAGTCCGATGCCATAATAATAAACAAATTGCCCATGGTCTGCATCATATAAACGTTGTTCGTTTTGTGTAGCTGGTATATCTGTAGAACCTGGAATACCTAAATCGTAAAAGTTAATTTCTGATTTAGCATCTGAGTTTTCTATATCAGACTCAAGGCTTCCCGTTAATATTTTACCGACAACAACTTCATTCAACTCGTTTATATTCTCTATGAGCTGTACATTAAACTGACCTAATTCCATTATGGAGGGAGTAATGACAAATTCTTGTTTTTGATATTTTACACCCGAAATAACCAAGGTATCGAAAGCCCTTGCAGGAATGACAAAACTGCCGTCTGCAGTAGATATGGTATATTTTGCGGCTGATCTGTTGAGTACATGCAGACCTTCAACTTCATCGTCGGCTATAAGTTGTCCATTGAGTAGCCTTTGCTGTGCACTTATAAAACTTAGGAATAAAAATGTTGAAATTAAAAAAAGTGTTTTAATCTTTTTCACTTGTCTTTTTTAAGAACGACTTACTCAGTTGAGAAATACGCTCCAATAATTGCAACTCTTTATCTTCCTCAAATAAGCTATCGTCGACCCCTTGTTTTTCGACATAATCGGTAAATGCTTCAACTTGATCTAATGGAATATCGAAATTATTATGAATGTAGTTGATACTATAAGTGTCTAAAGCTTGCTTAAAAGGTGTTTTCCCTTTCAATTGTTTTTCCTTTTCTGTTTTAAATTTAATACTCCCTAGATTATTACCATTAATATTTACGACTTGTTGAAGCAAAAAACCTGTAACATTGACCAAATCTAGCATATTCTCCACACTTGGATTATATTCTTTAAAGGCTAAGTTATCCGCTTCCGTTTTGTAATCCGCAGAGAACTCAAAATCTTCAATATGGTCTAAACCAAAATAGACATCATCCAGATTGACGTTGTAAGTTCTAACGTTTTCAAAATCTACATTTAGGTTACCTGTGAGATCAAACGGCAGAATAACCACTTCATCCAATTTGTTGATTTCCTCAACAAGAATAACCGTTAAACGCCTAGACGACATAACCTTCTCCGAAACTGAAACCGTAAAGTCCTTAAATTGTAATGCCCCAAATTGAATAACGTCATTTAAAGCGACATCAATTTTAAAATAGCCATCCTTATCCGTAATAGCGCCCTTGTTAGACGATGAATTAAAAACCGTTACACCTTCTTTATCTTCTGTGGTAACAATAATTTTACCATTGATGGGTATTCTTTTTACATCTTGACTGAAAGCTGTCAAAGCAAAAACACTAAATATTAATAGGAGTAATTTTTTCATCGTGTTAAGTTTGGTTAGTTTTATAAATTTCGGACTTATATTTGTGATATTTAAAAAAAGGACGTCAAATTTTTGTTAAATAGTTTTATTCCGAAATTTCTTATTAATTTAAGATTTAAATTGTTCATTCAGCCAAAGAATCTATTTTTTAACATAAAAGAATCATATTTTGAAATCAATTATAATCGCCAGCACTTCTACTATTCATGGTAGTGGTTATTTAGACTATTTATTGGATGAGCTAAAAGTTCATTTTAAATCTGCAGATGAAATTCTATTTGTTCCGTATGCTAGACCAGGAGGTATTTCGCATGAGGACTATACAAAAACAGCATCTAAAGCCTTCAATTCCATAGGGAAATCGGTTAAAGGTATTCACGAATATGAAAATGTGGAAGATGCCATACAAAATGCCCAAGGTATTTTTGTTGGAGGTGGTAACACTTTTGTTTTGGTGTCTCAACTTTATAAAAACCAAGTTTTATTACCAATTAAAAATGCGATTGAAAAAGGCACACCGTATTTAGGTACTAGTGCTGGGAGTAATATTTGTGGTTTAACGATGAATACCACTAACGATATGCCAATTGTTTATCCTCCAAGTTTTAAGACTTTGGGATTAGTGCCATTTAATATTAATCCACATTATTTAGATCCTATTGTTGGAAGTAAACATATGGGAGAAACCAGGGAAACCCGTATTAAAGAGTTTCATGCCTATAATTCACAACCTGTAATTGGCTTGCGCGAAGGAAGTTGGATCGATGTGAAAGGAAATAAGTTAACGCTAAAAGGAAAACTAGATGCAAGAATTTTTGAGTATAATAAAGTACCTTATGAGATTGGTACAGATTCAGACTTGGGATTTTTGAAGTAGATTTAAATAGCGTTGCGAAGCGTTTACGCAAAGATTCACATAGAGAAAAAAGCCACCAATTTCACGAATTTACACAAATCTATTCGGTTAGCTTGGCGTCTTAGCACATTTGCGAGAAAGTTTACACGATGGATCAAACAACAAAACACATGTCTTTGCAAAGATGTCCAGATTACAACTTCTTCAGAAAGTGATAGCCTAAAATAGTATACCCTTCATTGTAATAAAACTTGTGAGACGGATTATTTTGTACATAAGTATTTAATTCCATGGCATTATAGCCTTTTTCTTGAACATAATTTTGAATCCAAGACATAAATTCCTTACCCAAGCCTTTATTCCTAAATTCTGGCGTAATGTACACATGGTCTAATTCAACAGATTTCCCACTGTAATGACGTGTGCAAAACCAAAGACCAGTTACTGCGATTAACTCATTATCAACAAAGACACCAGCGCATTCATAATTTTGCAGTTTCATTTCGTTAAATCGAGACAGAAGCAATTCCTTACTCACTTTGCCTTCATTTAAGGCGTAAACCAGAGGAATCACTTGATTTAAATTTTGGTTTAGAATTATTTTGAATTCAAAATTCATATTCTAGTCTTAAATTATTTTAAATTGAAAAATGAAAAGTTATAAAAATTAAGTCATATAACAGGTCACCTTAAAAACAAAAAATGCATCTTAAAAAAGACGCATTTTTAGACTAACTCAAATAATTGTCTACTCCTAGACAGTTTTCTTTTTAAAACGTTTTAAAAATAATTCGGCATCTGTTGCTTTTGCTTTTTCCGCATGTCCCAATGCCGTATAGCCTAAATCACAAGGATCGTGAATTTTAGAACCTGCTGTGATTAACACCTTAATCATATCCACACGATTGTATTTGGCGGCATAATGTATAGGCATCATACCATTAGATTTGGCATTGACGTCCACGCCGTTGTTCAATAGACGTTTGACTTCTTCTGTGTCGCCAATGGCAACCGCTTTACACAGAGGACTAACCTCTATGGATTGAACAATATCGTCACTTACTTTAGAAGTTAAAACATGGTTTGTTGCATTTACGTTACAAATTGAAAAGCCCAATGCTAAGGCTAAAACTACTGCTGATTTTTTCATGATGAAAGATTTTAAATTTAATTGATTTGTTTTTTGATTATATAATAAAAGACGACATGATTTTCAATTTGTTACGGTTAAATAGCATTATAACATTTCTTTAACATTCATATAATCATAATGCTAAAAACGAATCCAATCTGAATTATGTATTAATTCCAGTACGCTTTTCAGATATAGAAAATAAAATTTTATATTTTTTCTGATTACAAAATCGTAATAAGTTAGTAAGTGTTATCTTTGAATTCATAAAATATTCTGACATGGACAAGAAGGTTATTCTAATGATTTTAGATGGTTGGGGAAAATCACCTGACCCAAAAGTTTCGGCAATAGACAATGCACAAACACCATTTATTGATTCGCTTTACACCAAATATCCAAGCGCAAGCTTAAGAACCGATGGTTTGCATGTAGGTTTGCCAGAGGGGCAAATGGGAAACAGCGAAGTTGGCCATATGAATTTAGGAGCCGGCAGAATTGTATATCAAGATTTAGTGAAAATAAATCTGGCAGTAGAAAATAAAACACTTCGTGAGGAGCCGGTTTTGAAAACCGCTTTCGAATATGCAAAAGCCAACAATAAAAACGTGCATTTATTAGGTTTGGTCAGCGATGGTGGTGTCCATTCTCACATTAAACATCTTTTCGGATTGCTCAATGCCACTCATGATTATGGATTAGAAAACGTTTTTGTACATGCCTTTACAGACGGCAGAGATGTGGATCCTAAATCTGGTTATGGTTATATTTCTGATTTAGAAGATCATCTCCAAAAAACCTCAGGAAAATTAGCCTCCGTAACTGGTCGTTATTATGCCATGGATAGAGACAAACGCTGGGAACGTGTAAAATTGGCTTATGATGCTTTAGTCAATGGAGAAGGCGAAAAAACCACTAATGTTTTACAATCCATTCAAAATCATTATGAAAATGATATTACAGACGAATTTATAAAACCTATTATCGCAGTTGATAGAGAGAACAATCCTGTAGCCACAATTAAAGATGATGATGTTGTTATATTCTTCAACTTTAGAACGGATCGTGGTCGTCAATTGACTGAAGCCTTGTCCCAACGTGACTTTCATGAGCAAAACATGCATAAATTAAATCTTTATTATGTTACAATGACCAGCTACGATGATAGTTTTGAAGGTATAAAGGTCGTTTATAATAAAGATAATTTGTCTGAGACTTTAGGGGAAATTTTAGAAAATCACCATAAAAAACAAATTAGAATTGCAGAAACTGAGAAATACCCTCACGTCACCTTCTTCTTTTCTGGCGGACAAGAAAAACCATTTCATGGCGAAACCAGAATTTTAAGAAATTCACGAAAAGTGGCCACTTATGATTTAAAGCCTGAAATGAGTGCTTTCGAATTAACAGACGCTTTGGTCCCTGAACTCAAAAAAAGAGAGGTAGATTTTGTTTGCCTTAATTTTGCCAATGGCGATATGGTTGGGCATACAGGAGTAATGGAAGCCGCTATAAAGGCATGTGAAGCTGTTGACCAATGTGTAAAAAGTGTTATTACAACGGCTTTAGAGAATGATTACACTACCATTTTAATTGCAGATCACGGCAATTGTGAAACCATGATAAATCCTGATGGTTCTCCAAATACAGCGCATACTACAAATCCGGTTCCAGTTATCCTAATTGACAAGGATTTGAAAGCCATAAAAGATGGTATTTTAGGTGATATTGCTCCAACAATTCTTAAATTAATGGGCATACCACAACCTAAGGCGATGACACAAGAAAGCCTTGTTTAGCTACAAATTTAACCTATATGTTACAAATTGAAATTGGTGCAAACCTCTTATTATTGTAACTTTGCGCCTCAATTGAAGAAAAATAGCATGAATTTTCAAAATAGATTAGTAGTAGCCGTAGATTTCGATGGTACCATTGTAGAGGATGCCTATCCAAAAATTGGAAAAACACGTATTTTTGCTTTTGAAACTTTAAAAAGACTCCAAGCAGATGGGCATCGGCTCATTCTATGGACCTACAGATGTGGTTCTAAACTCCAAGAAGCTGTCGATTTTTGTAAAGAAAACGGTATTGAGTTCTATGCTGTAAACGCTAGTTTTCCGGAGGAAAAATTTGATGATACTAGAAGTCGAAAAATCCATGCCGATCTTTTTATTGACGACAGAAATATTGGAGGTATTTTAGGTTGGGGAGAAGTATATCAATTAATTACCAAAGAAGAACCTACTATTCCTGCTCCCAAAAAAAAATGGTGGCCTTTTTAAATACAATTTCGATCTAAATCGACAAAGAGGAGTACATCTTATTTGCTTATCTTTGCAATCCAAAAAATTTTTCAATCATGATTATTGTAAAAACGGCAGAAGAAATTGAATTAATGCGCAAAAGTGCACTCATTGTATCAAAAACTTTGGGAATGTTGGCTAAAGAAACAAAAGAAGGTGTCACAACGAACCATTTAGATACAATAGCAGAAGAATTCATAAGAGATCATGGTGCTTTACCAGGTTTTAAAGGGCTTTACGATTGTCCTTCCACATTATTATGTAGTGTAAATGAAGCTGTGGTACATGGTTTACCGACTGATGTACCATTAAAAGATGGCGACATTGTTTCTGTGGACTGTGGGGCATTAATGAATGGTTTTTATGGTGATCACGCCTATACTTTTGAGATTGGTAACGTAGCAGAAGAAACTAAAAAACTCATACAGGTCACAAAAGAATCGCTTTATGTAGGTATAGAACAACTAAAACTTGGCAACCGAGTTGGAGATGTTGGTTTCGCCATACAAAACTATTGTGAAGCTGAAGGTTATGGTGTTGTAAGAGAGTTGGTCGGTCATGGTTTGGGTAGAAAAATGCACGAAGATCCAGAAATGCCAAATTATGGAAGACGAGGCAGAGGTAAAAAAATTATAGAAGGAATGGTGGTTGCTATTGAACCCATGATAAATTTAGGCACTCATAAAGTGAAACAACTTAAAGATGGTTGGACCATTGTGACGCAAGACGGCAAACCGAGTGTACATTTTGAGCATGATGTTGCTATTGTAGATGGAAAGCCTGAGATACTCTCAACATTTGCATATGTTCATGAAGCTTTAGGCATCGAGTCGGATGAAGAGGATGCTTTTCGGAAGGAATTATTGGGATTGTAAATTATTTTGACCCGCATTTCGGGAGTTTATTTGGAAATGAACTGATCTTTATGAAAATTTAAACTCGAATATACTTGGATTCATATTTTTGACACGAATTTCACTAATTTTCACTAATCCTAGATGAACTAAAATAATTGCATTGACTAATCTAATCTATAAAGACGAAGCCTATAAAATAATTGGAATATGTATGGAAGTCCATAACCAATTAGGTAAAGGATTTAATGAAGTGGTTTATGCCGATGCATTGGAAATTGAATTCATCGATAAGGGTATTGACTATTCGCGAGAGAAAAAGTTTGCTATTAGCTATAAAGGAAATATTTTAAGGCATAAATACAAAGCAGACTTTATAATTGATGAGAAAATTGTTTTAGAAATAAAGGCAATTGATTGTTTAGTATCTGCACATATCAAACAAACATTGAATTACTTGGCAGTTTCAAAATTAAAGCTAGGACTATTAATTAACTTTGGTGAAGATAGTTTAAAATATAAAAGAATCGTTCTTTAATAGTTCGTGGTAATTCGTGAAATTCGTGTCAAAAAAACTTTTCAAACTAATCCTAAATACCATCCCTAGACCTATATTAATCAGGCTAAGCTATTTGGCGCGTCCTATCCTCGAACTATTCTTAAAAGGAAATAACTATACCGATCCCATCGACGGTAAAAGTTTTAGAAAGTTTTTACCTTATGGTTATGGAAAACAAAGACCAAACATATTATCCCCTTCAACACTCTCATTAGAGCGGCACAGGTTACTTTGGTTATACCTAAAAAATGAAACTAACTTTTTTTCTGAACATCTGAAAGTTCTTCATTTCGCCCCAGAACAATGTTTTTTAAATCGTTTTAAACGGCTTAAAAACCTAGATTACACCACTACAGATTTGTTGTCTCCAATAGCGGATGTCAAAGCAGATATTTGCGACTTGCCTTTCGAAGATAACAGTTATGATGTTCTTCTTTGCAATCATGTATTAGAACATATACCAGATGATACCAAAGCCATGCAAGAATTGTACAGAGTGATGAAACCTGACGGCTATGGTATTTTTCAGATTCCGCAAGATTTGAATCGTGCTGAAACTTTTGAAGATGATAGCATTACTGATAAAAAAGAGCGTGCAAGAATCTTTGGACAATATGACCATGTAAGGATTTATGGTCGTGATTATTTCGATAAGCTTCGTTCCATTGGTTTTAAGGTTGAAGAAATTGATTATACCTCTATACTTTCAAACGAAGACATTGATAAATATCGTTTAGCTAAAGGTGAGATTATTCCTGTGGTTTATAAATTTTAAAGTCACGATCCTAAAAAGCTTTCTACATAAAACGACTCAACTATTTTCAAATTATCGCGATGCCGCTTCAATAAACTGCTCTTGATTTAATAAAGCCTCATCCCCATAAATTAGATAATCCTTTCCTTCTCTATTTTGAATAATGACATAAATGCCATCCTCGCGTTTTACGAATCTTGAATCACCAGAATATGTGCCATTTTCATCTTCGTTGGTTTCTGATTTTAAACCATCTACATCCATCCAAAATCTTTTCTCGCCTTCTATTAATTCAAAATTACCATTACAAAAACCACCTAAATAATTATAATATTTTTCGTTCCAAACTTTACCATCAAGGGTGTTCAAATAACCATACCGATTACCAAATTCGTGTAGCTCATAAACACCAGCACCTAATTCACTTCCTATTGTGAGCCATCTTCCTTTAATCCGAACTTGTTCCGCTTTATATGTTTCAATAATATCGTTTTTCTTCAGCTTCCTCAAAAAGTCTTCTAGTTCAGTATCAGTAGTTACAAATAATTTACTTTTTACATTAAAAACATATGCATTATTAGAATTATCTGGATAAGTAACAATTAACCCGTTTGCTCTTGGAAGCATTACCTTACCGTAATGTGAAGAATTTGAATTAAAGGTAGAAATTTCTGGCAAAACGAAACCCTGCCTAGTCTTAAAATTATAAACGTAAATTTTTGTAGGATGATCTTGTTTGTCTAACATTAAAGCATAACCATCATAAGTTAAAAAATGATTATAACTTTGAGGCTTTTCAATGATATTTCCAGTATCGTCCATTATTCCAAGTTGGTTATTCTTAGAAAAAACAGCTAATTTATACTTATTAAATTCATAAATACTATCAATATGCACTTCATATCTTCTAGATAGATTTATCCATTTATTATTAAGAGAATCGAATCGTTTATCCACAATTTTTTCATTGAAAATTGACGTCATTAACACTTTATGTTCTTCATTATCCCTACCTAGTTTTTCGATGTTGTTATCAAGTTCTTCTATATCTCTACCTAATTCTTCGATACCCTTATCTAGTTCGTCTATACTATTACCAAATTCTTCAGTATTTTTATCAAGTTCTTCATTATCCGTAAAGGGCTCCTGGATATTATTAATTGGCGCTTCAATATACCTGGCAGGTTCTTCCATGTCCGTACCAAGTTCTTTTAAAATATAATCATATGTTTCTAACATATATTGATACCCTTCCGTGGATTTATCTTTTTCAAATTCAAAATATGATTTTCCGTAAGAGCTTGCTTCAAAATATTTTTTGTGTTCAAAATTCAATAACATACCTAATTTTGCAACACGACTATTGGGAATGCTATCCATATACTCTAAACTTTTATTAAAAAGTTCTAAAGATCTATTAATTTCCTTATTAAAAAAAAGGGCTTCTGATCGCATTAAATAATAAGCTCCCATTTCGCTATTAGACTGCGCAATAATTGCAGATGGAAAAGCAAAAATAAAAAGAAGTATGATAAAATTTATTCTCATACAAGTAGGTTTGTCGTGTTAAATGTACCTAAGTAATTTACTAAAAAATAAATGAAAGTTTAAAACTAATCGACATCATACCTGACATTAAGGATATTCTGTAATAAAATTGCTTAGCAGTGGAGGATACTAATTTGGAAAACCATTTAAACTACTGGTTTTTAACGACTTATTTTTATCCTCATAGATAAAATAAACTTTTAATTCTGGATGTCTTTCTAAAAAACTGGAAACCTTCTCGATTCCCATGGCCTGAAAAGCCGTAGCATAAGCATCTGCCGTCATACAGTCTTCTGCAATAACTGAAACACTCAAAATATTGGTTTTAGAAGGATAACCTGTTTTTGTATCTATGATATGCGCATAGCGATTTCCATTTTGGTCAATTTTAAATTTTCTGTAGGTACCAGAGGTTGCCATACTTTTGTCTTTTAAACTAATCACTTTAGAATAGGATTGTTCGCCATCAAAATTGGGATCATCGATTCCAACTTTCCATTCCGATTTTTTTTCAAGATTAATGCCTCTGGCTCTAATTTCCCCTCCTATTTCTACTAAATAGTCTTGGCTATTTTTACTTTCTAAAAATTCGCCAATAACATCAACGGCATAACCTTTTGCTATGGCATTAAAATCTAAATAGGACTGTCCGCGCTTTACAATTTTGTTATTTTTTAATCCCATTCTATTAAACCCTACCGTTTTCATCAGACTATCAATTGCGGTACTATCTATATTGGTAATTTTCCCTTCTGGCCCAAAATCCCATGCGTTTACCACAGCTCCAATAGTTGGATCAAAAACACCTTCGGTTGTTCTGTAAACGGCTTTAGAGGTTTCAAATACTCTAATAAAATGATCATCTATATCAACAGCTTCGCCTCTGTTGATTTTCGAGATTTTTGAATCTGGAATGTAGGTTGACATGGACGCGTTAATCACATTAAAAAGGCTATCGAATTGTTTTTGATAGTTAGTATCGTCTTCTGAATAGAATTGAATATTGTAAGCCGTACCGAAAACTGGACCAGATAATTTGATGTTTTTTGGTTCTTTCTGGCAGGATAAAAAAGCAATTACAGCAATTAATAAAATTAAAGATTTTTTCATTTTTACTTGATTCATCATTTTTAAGAGATTGCCAGGTCCTTAGTTTTTGTCTGGCGACAGGCAGGTTCAAAATGAGCTACTAATTCAAATTCATTTCTATAACCTGAATTCCGTTATACTCGATAAGATATTCTTCATTCAAATAAATCGGTCTATTTTCGCCTTCTGGGTTCCCCAATCCAACTCCTGCAAACAACACTTTGGCATCTTTTTCGTAAGCATGCTTTTTGAAGAGTTCCATCCAAACCACATCATAATTATTTGGATTTTCGGGCAGAATCACCGCTCTAACAACCACAAAATAATACTGACTATTCTTATCAATACATACAAACTGTGGATTGCGCTTTAGTTTGCTATTAATGGCAACAAACTCAAAACCACGTGCTTCTAAATCCTTACCAACATGGTTCATGGCAAGGTTATGGATTTCTTGAGGTGTTAGGGGTTTGCTCATGCTAACGTCCCATGAAACTGGGAATCTTTTTTTATTTCATACAAAGATAAAACCTTGAAGTGTATTATCCGAATATAAGCGTACATTAAAAAGGCTTCTAGAACCATAATGTTAGCCAATTCTCTTTTGACTAAAAGCCAAAAAAAATCTATCCGTAATATTACCGAAACAAATTCAAAATTTGAGTATAAAAAAATTGAAATCATTTAAACCTTACAAATTTGGCGCTACTAAATGTATAATAAGAAACAGGAACTATAGCATCATCTTTCAAATTATTCTAAGGAGAAATTGACGCATCCTCAAGAGTTTTTACCAAATGCACACTTTGCAAATGATGACATTCTCCCATCACTTCGATATAATAGAAAATCAGTTAAACTTTAAACGCCTTAAAAATGAAAACTTTTAAATTTATTTCCATTTGTGCACTAGCTATCTTATCTTTTAATTGCTCAAAAAATGATGATAATTCTGAGACATCTATTAATGATTTAGAAACCCTAATTCTTGGTAATTGGAAACTTGAATCCAGAACTTTGAATGGTGAAGCTGTAGAATTAGATTGTCTAAATGGTCTTAGCAACATTGTTTCTTTTGATGACCCTGTATTTTCATTTGATGTTGATTTCAATGACGGAAATGGTTGTGCAGATGTCCCCTATAACGGAAACTACAGCATTGACGAAAATAGGATTGTAATCAACACCCCTTTTAGTGACGACCCTTCTATTTGGACAATCTTGAATATTGATGAAACTTCATTTCAAAGGATTTCTACATCTTTAGATGATGATGTCACTATAAATACTTATCAGAGGTTTTAGTTACATTTTTAGCAAATTGAACTATATGACTTCCTTTATTTAAAACGCACAAACTTGGAACTACCAAATGTGTAATTTGAAACTGGAATAACGGCATCATCATTCAATCGATACCATGGCGAAATAGTATTATCTTCAAGATTCTTGACCAAATGCACGCTTTGTGCTGGCGTATTACCTTGAAACAACAGAAATAGCTTGTCGCCATTTTCGTTTACAACCTCATCACAAAGCATAACAATATGACCTGGCGAACCACCTTTAATGAGCATATCGCCTAGTTGTAAATCTTTAGCTGCAATTGACTCTAATTCATTATAAAGCGATAATGTACCAGAATACATGTAGATTAAATTCAAATAGTTATAAAAATTGTCTTTGGAATGATTTGCGGTTGCCGACTTATGAAACGTTACTTTATTGCCGTTAATTTTTGGACGATAACCCTCAGCATATTTAGACCACGAACAATAATGGCCTGAAGTAAATTCAAATCCTATTTCATCCTTTCGGTTATGATCCCAGAGGTATTCGCTTCTAATTCTTATTAAGGCATCCGCACATTGTTGTAAACCGTTTTTTGGCACCGGAATTTCCAAAATACCAATGTGTCCACCTTGCCAGAAATAGTTGGTATTATCATAATTGATAATTTTACTTCCAAAGGGTTTTAATTTATAATTTCTGAGATACTCCTCAAAACTTCCTTTAGCATAATCCACACGATTGTAACCATAAGGAACATTGACCCTCGTGCTAATCGTTAAACTATCTTTGTTAACAAGACTTGGCGTTTCCACAACAGCAGCGACTGTTTGAACCGCTTTTTTAACAGGTTGAAACTGGTAAGCCAGCATTAGAAAAGATGCTAAAATTAAGACTACGAGCAGAAATTTTTTCATATAGAAATAAAACGTATCGTTTATCTATTATAGTATGCTAGACCAACATTAAAAACACATCTCTAGCTTTTTTGCTGCTTTATATAGGGTTAAAAAATAGTGTCTTATTCCGCAGCATTAGTCCATATTATTACAAACAACCATATATTTAACTATGCTCTTAAATTAATAATAATCACGCTGATAAGCTTTTTTTCATTACATTTATCAAGCTTCAAGTCTTTAAAATAACCACCAATTACTAAAGACTTATGATTAAAAACACGCCTTCAATTATTGCGCTATTGATAATTGTTTTACTTGGGAACCAACAAAGAACCACTGCACAAAACACAAACAACAATAGTATAGATAGCCTAACCGTAGCTCTTGAGCTTGAAGAAGATTCGGAAAAAAGGTTGGAAATTCTAGATAATCTTGTTGCCATTGCCTTTCAAACAGATTTGAATTTAGCCAAAACTTATGCAAAAAAAGGCGTAACGTTAGCCGAAAAAAGCAACAATGACAGTTGGAAACCTAGATTTCATGAAATGCAAGGTCGCATGCATGCCAACCTCTTAGAACTAGATTCGGCTTCCATAAATTTTAATAAAGCTATTGAAGGCTATACAGCCGTTGATGATAAAAAAGGACAAGCCACCACCTATTTTAAAATTGGCTGGGTTCATAAACGTGAAGGCGATATTGAAGCAGCATTAAAAGTAGATCTAAAGGCACTTAAACTCATGGAAGCCATTGATGACAAGTTAGGCATTGCTGGTGCCTACAATCGAATTTCGGAAGATCTAACTAGACAAGGCAGATATAATGAAGCCTTTGACTATGCCCTAAAAACGATAGACTTGTGCAAAGAGAACAACCTACAGACAGAATTGGCTTATGCCTATACCTCTGCAGGTGACACGCAAATTGCCATAGGTAATTACGAA
This sequence comes from Winogradskyella forsetii, assembly GCF_013394595.1. Classification (GTDB taxonomy): domain Bacteria; phylum Bacteroidota; class Bacteroidia; order Flavobacteriales; family Flavobacteriaceae; genus Winogradskyella; species Winogradskyella forsetii. The sequence continues at coordinate 723,467 of NZ_CP053348.1, read as the reverse complement.
AAATCCTTAACCTATTATGACCAAGCGCTGCAATTAGCCAAGTCCCTCGATTTTTCGATTTATGACCTTTTAAATTTTTCTAACAATCGTGCTAATGCCCTAAAACGGAAAGGCGATTATAAAGCAGCAAAAACAGTTTATGAACAAACATTGCGACAAGCAAAACAGGTCAATTATGATAATGCGGTGTATGTTATTACTGGAAATCTGGGCGAAATAAATCTGCTTTTAGGCAATTATAAAGACGCTTTAAAGTTCCAGCTGCAAACGGTTGCTACTCAAGAAGAGAAGGGTGATGTTTCAAATCTTACCGAAGGCTATCACCATTTAAGTACCATTTATGAAAAGTTGAAAGATTATCCCAAGGCTCTGGAATTTCAAAAAAAAGCTTTAAAAATGAGGGATAGTACGTCGAAAATTGAAAGCGACAGAACCATGTCTCAATTAATGACGCAGTTTGAAACCGAAAAGAAAGACCAAACGATTGAAGCACAACACACTCAAATTGCCCAACAGCGAAAAACGCAACTACTGTACCTTGCCATTGCCGGTATTTTGGCTTTGAGTTTATTGGGTATGTTTTTAAGTATAAAAAGTATCCGCAAAAAACGTCGTGCATTACAAGTTTTAAATGCCGAACTGGACACTAAAAATAAGCAGAACGAATTGTTACTTAAGGAAATTCACCATCGCGTAAAAAACAACCTTGAAATGGTAAAGAGCCTCATTGCATTGCAATCAGCGCAAATAGAGGATTCCGCTACAAAGGATGCTATGATTGCGAGTCAAAACCGTGTGCAATCCATGGGCATTATCCATCAAAAACTCTACCAAGGCACTAATTTGGGCGCTATAGAAATGAAGGACTACTTCATTAATTTGAGCGATGGCATCCTTGATGCCTTTGATGCGGAGGACAAGATTAAAATTGAATGTGCCATGGACGAACTGGAGTTGGATGTGGATACAGCCGTTCCCATTGGTTTAATTGTGAATGAACTATTGACCAATGCCTTAAAATATGCATTTCCAAAAACCAATACTGGAACAATATCCATTCAATTAACTAAAAAAACCCATGACACTTTGCAATTGGAAGTTGCTGACAATGGCGTAGGAAAAGTGATAGGCCTAGCACCAGAAGGCACTGGTTTTGGCTCGCAACTCGTTCAATTGTTAACCCAGCAACTTAATGGGACCATGCAAGAAAACAATAAAGAAGGTACTACCGTTTCATTTGAATTCAAACATAAAAACGTAGCGTAATGGGACCATCTGCAAAACTATCAATTGTAAAAGATGAGATGGTCATTGCTACCAACATTTCACTTCAACTATCTTCTTTGAGCTATGAAGTCATTGCAATAATTCCTAAGGCTCAGTAAGCTTTAGCATGTATCAAAACAGAGTAACCCAATATGGTATTGATGGATATGAATCTAAAAGATAGGCTTCATGGCATTGAAACCTTACACCTAATGGAAAAAACCATTTACATTCCTGTTAGCAAATCATTAAAAGAAAAGTTGCTGAATAGATGACAGACCATTTAGATTTTTGCTCTGGTAATAATATCCTATCCTTCGGACAGAAAACACGTCCATTCGTCCTAAATCGTTTTTTACTTCCAATGATTATCAGTTACTTAGACAAGATATCTATTATGATTTGTTATTAATTAATCATGATAATACTAAAATATTGAACATAGAAGATAATGTTTTGGAAAGTGTGTAAAAGCGTTCATGAAACATTCAAAACAATAGAAACTCATTCCAAATTTAGAGTCGCCATATACCATATATGAAGCTAAACCTTCACTTTGGAAAAAGAATTAAGCATACATAAATAATTAACCAACCTCAAAACCTACATGGTTTTTGCATCCTTGTAGGTTTTAAAAAAACAATCAAAAATTATGAAAAAAATTTTCTTTTTAGGACTTGCAATAGTCCTTTTCACAGCCTGCCAAACAAAAGACAAACGTTACACGCAACAGTCTCCAGAAATTGAAACCGTAAAGAAGGCAATTAAAAGCTATAATGACAAAACTTATGATACAAGCATCTATGCAGATAGTGCTAAAACATTTTTCAACTCAAACTCTAAGGACAACTATATGTCCTCAGATGAAACCATAGCGTATCACAAAGCAAACGATGAAAATTACTCCAGTCGTGGATTTACAAGTAATGATCCCGAATACGAAATGGTTGTAACCGACGACGGAGACACTTGGGTCAATTGTTGGCTGGAATGGAAAGCAACCATGGCTGCAAATGGCAAAGAAATTACAATTCCGATCCATCTCACATACAAATTTGTAGATGGAAAAATAACAAGACAAGTGGGTTATTGGGATTCATCAGAGGTTGTCTTAGAGCTTCTAGCTATTGAGTCGGCGCAGAAGGTTTCAGATTCAATTGCAGAATAACTAATTAAACAGAACAGTCAGCCATAATTTTTGTGGAGAGATTTATGGCAATAATTCTATTTACAGCTTTAGTATTCTAAAGTTTTAAAAAATACCAACTGCCCGTTTTTTTTTAATACATCCTATAAAGTTGTTGATCCCTTTAGGTTATAGCCACAAAGTTTAGCCGCAATTGTGTTAAAAAATTTACACCAACTAAAAATCCATTTTCTTAGGAAAAAGAAAACATAAAATAGAATGAAAAAAGTAGGTATCATAGGTGGATCAGGGTTTATCGGAAGCCATATCACCAAAGTGTTTTTGGAACAAAATTTTGAGGTAAAATCCTCAACAACTAACATTTCCAATGAAAAAAAATATCAACATCTCATGGCATTGGAAAAATCTGAAAACTTGCATATATGTGAACTAAATGTATTGGACAAACAGCAGTTAAAACAGTTTGTTTCAGATTGCGATATTGTAGTCCATAGCGGCACACCTTTTCAACTGGACTTTGAAGATGCCAAAACCGAGTTATTTGATCCCACCATAAAAGGGACCGAGAATTTTCTCGATATTATCAATAATACAACAAGTATAAAAAAGGTCGTTATACTAGCGTCGGTTGCAGCATTCAACACTAATTTCCCTTTACCAGCAGGTGGGAAATCAGCTTTTGAAAGGTTCAATGAAAACGACACGCCTTTTATAAGCGAGGAAAGTCATCCGTATGCCCAAGCCAAATTTATGGCCAATGAAACTGTCAATGCCTTTATAGAAAACCACCCAGATTTAGATTCAGAAATTGTGAGTGTTTCGCCAGTAATGGTTATGGGCAAATCACTTTCAAGCCGAGAAGATTCTACCTCTACAGGCATTCAATTTTTATTCAAGAATAAGATTGCGCCCAATCCATTTATTCAAATGTTTTATGACGAAGATATAAACATGGCAATTGTCAATGTTAAGGACGTTGCCGCTGCAGTTTACAAAGCCGCTATTATTAAAGGTATACATGGAAAAAATTATTTATTGTCCAGTGAAACCTATCCCGTTTCGGATGTGTCGCTGATGTTGAATAACAAACCTCCAAGGCATGCACCCAAAGTGATTTATCAAAACCAATTGGCCAAACAAGAACTTGGAGTTTCTTTTCAATCCGTAGAAAACACCCTGAAGGAATATAATACTTAAGATTGGAGTAATTCCGTTGATGGCATTTAGAATAAATTGAACTATTAATACTAACCCGTTCGCTATAAAGCGAACCCTAAAAACCACATATTATGAAAAAAATAGTAATTGTAGCCTTGATGCTAAGTATGTTCATTAGCAACGCACAAAAAAAGAATGGCACCGTTTACATTGAGCATCCTGCTATCGAAGCCGTTGAGGCATTTGTTGACGCATCTGTTGCAGGAGATAAAGAGAAAATGGCGACCTATCTAACAGAGGATTTTAAGGCCTATAATGGGACTTCAAATCGTAAAAATGATGAAGGCATGGACAAGGAAGCCTTTCTCAACAATCAAATGACGTATTTCAACCAGCTCGATTATTATGACAGAGCTACTTATCCAGGTGCCTATCCTGATGCCATTGAATACAAAAAAGACAATGAAAATGACGAGGTATGGGTTCAGACTTGGGATGTATTAAAAGGTGTACAGAAAGACACAGGTGTAAAAATCGATGCCGCTGCCCATCGTTTATATACATTAACCAAAGACAATAAAATAAAAATGATCATCAGTTATGGGAACGATACTGTTCTCAATGAAATCAGGTCTAGTTTTACAGTTCGTAAAAATGGCACCATCTATAATCACCACGATAATATTAACACCATAAGAAAAGCCATGTATGCTTTTGAGAATGCGGATATTGAGAAATGTCTCAGTTATTATAGTGAAGATGCTACGTTTTACGATATCAATACAACATTTGGTAAATCGAGCACTAAATCGGAGACAAGAGCCAATTGGAAACAATTTTTAGACACGTTTGAAATTGAAAGTATTGAAATGATAGGCTATCCAGATTATCTAGAATATGAAATGGGCAATGGTCGTGAGGTGCTCTCTTGGTGGAATTTCCTTTTAATCCGCAAATCTGATAAAAAGAAACTTGAAGTACCATTTCATCTTAGTAACAGCTTTGATGCAGATGGAAAAATTGTTTCCGAAATGGAATATTATAGCCAAACGTTGTTAACTGCTAAATAAACAATTGCATTTATCTTGAAACCATTTTAAACCTTCAACCCAAAAATGAACATAAAGCTAACTTTTATTTACAGAGGTTAGCTTTATTTCATACTAAAGGTTAAAACTTAAACTTTTACAACATCATGAAACAAAGAATAATATTAAAATTAGCAACCTTATTCTTCCCATTATTTATAGGGGCTTTTACCATACAGAGTTGCGATCAAAAATCGAAAGAAGCATCTAATGCCCTTGAAAAAGAAATCACTATTAGAGATGAAAAACCAGAATACTTTTTGCTACGTCCAGAAGTTGAAAAAGCTTACGGTTATTCGCATGCTGTAAAAATCGGAAATTCCATTAAAGTATCTGGAGCCGTGAGTATGGATGATGAAGGCAACCCAACTGCCGTTGGAGATTTAGCGCAACAAATGAAGAACTGCTATGCCGATTTAGAAAAAATCCTAACGCATTATGGTTGTACTTTCAACGATGTCGTCAAAGAAGATGTATTTACCACAGACATGCAAAAGTTTCTGGAAGCTGCCACTTATAGAACCGAAATCTATAAAAACCATTTCCCAACAGGTTCTTGGCTTGGTGTAAAGGAATTGGCTGTTCCAGAATTTATGATTGAAATTGAGTTGGAAGTACATAAATCAAAATAAAGAAACAATTACCAAACCATTAAATATCAACACAATGAAACTATTATTAACTACAATTTTACTTTTTGCAATTACCATAAACGGTGTTGCGCAAGACACAAAAACCAATGACATCAATTTAAAAGTCATTGATAGTCTTTACCAAGCTTTTTCAAAAGGAGATATTCCCACAGTTTTAAGCTTAATGGATACAAAAATTATATGGAATGAAGCCGAAAGCAATTCTTTAGCAGTTGGAAATCCTTATATCGGTCCAGAAGCGGTTTTAAATGGTGTTTTCCTTAAAATTGGAGAGCTTTACAAGTCGTTCACATTAAAAAATGTAAAATTACACGAAATGAGTAATAATCAAGTATTGGCAACTTTGTACTACATGATTACTTCTATGGACGACAAAGAATACACTGTACAAGTCGCCCACCATTGGACACTCAAGGATGGAAAAATAATTCAGTTCCAGCAATATGCAGATACTAAGAAATTAGCAGATGCCGAGTAAATATAAACGTTAATGAAAGATACTATGAAAACCAAAACGTTCCTACTCATCGCCTTCATTTGCACCTTCTGTTCTTGCAATAAAAAAACCGAAAATACAACTCGCGCAAAGGAAACAAAATCATCCTACTTCGATTATTCCAACAGCGATGACCAAAATACAGGTGGCATAACAATGATTCCCATTGAAACTGCAAAAGGCACATTCAACGTTTTTACAAAACGAATGGGAAACAATCCGAAAATGAAAGTGCTATTGCTTCATGGTGGTCCTGGTGGCACTCATGAGTTTTTTGAGAATTTTGATGGCTATCTTCCTAATGAAGAAATAGAATACATTTATTACGATCAGCTAGATTCGTATTATAGTGACAAACCCAACGACTCCACTTTATGGACTACCGAACACTTTGTGGAAGAAGTAGAACAGGTTCGACGTGCCTTAAACCTCAATAAAGACAATTTCTATTTACTAGGTCAGTCTTGGGGTGGCATTCTCGCTATGGAATATGCGTTGAAATATCAAGATAATCTAAAAGGATTGATCATCGCCAATATGATGGCAAGCATTCCTGAATATGAAAAATATGCTGCTGAAGTTTTGGGTCCACAACTACCACCAGACGTTTTTAAAGAAATAAAGGCCTTGGAGGCTGCGGAAGATTTCGGAAACCCACGCTATTCCCAACTTGTGATGCAACACTACTATACCAAGCATATTTTGCGCAAACCCTTGGACGAATGGCCAGAGTTTATCAATCGTGCTTTCTCTCATCTCAATCCCAACATTTATATCTATATGCAAGGCTACAGTGAATTTGGTGTCACAGGAAATGCAACGCTGAAAGGATGGGATGTTTCTCATAGACTGAAAGAATTAAAGATACCAACCTTAATGATTGGTGGTACACACGACACTATGGATCCAAATTATATGGAATGGATGAGTACCGAAGTGCAAAACGGCAGAAGTTTAACCACAAATTCGGGACATGTTTCGCAATATGATGATCCTGAAGCGTATTTCTCTGGATTGATCCAGTTTATAAAGGATGTGGATGATGGCACTTTTCACGATTAATAAACAACCAAAACCAATCAACAAATGGCAACAACTGCAACATCATTAACACCATTAAAAGCAATCGAGCGTATTCAATCCTTAGATGTAATGCGTGGTATTGTACTTTTCGGAATTTTATTAATGAATATTAACGGCATGGCATTAGCACATGCCTATGAAGACCCAACAGTTTCAGGTGGTGCCAAAGGTTGGGATCTTTACACATGGATTACCACAAATGTGCTTTTTGAAGGGACTATGCGCGCCTTGTTTTCACTATTATTTGGTGCAGGTATGTTTATTCTTTTAGACCGTTTGGAGAAGAAAGGTGCAGGTATCAAAGCCGCAGACATTTATTTTAGACGCTTAATGTGGTTGTTGGTTTTCGGACTCATTCATGCCTATTTAATCCTATGGGTTGGCGAAATTTTATTCAGTTATTCGCTCATGGGATTTTTGGTGTATTCCTTTAGAAGTTTGGCGCCTAAAAAATTAATCATAATAGCCATTTTACTATTTTCTGCAGGCACACTTTGGAATTATGGCGACTATAAATCTGACGTCAAATTTATGGAAAATGTCGAATTAGCTGCGCAGTATAAAAAGGAGGGCAAAGTACTTACTAACGACTTAAAAAAAGCTACCGCAAAGTGGGAAAAACGCCAAAGAGAACGCTCGCCAGAAGGAATAGCTGAGCACAACAAAAATATGCAAAGCGATTACTTTTCTGTTGTGGCCTTTTTAGCACCAATTAATATGCATTTTGGAAAATACTACTTTTACCGTTACGATGTGTGGGATATTTTGAGCATGATGCTTTTGGGTATTGCATTTTTTAAGCTAAGAATATTGTCTGCGGTAAAATCCTATCGCTTCTACAGTATTATGATATTGGTAGGCTATGGTATAGGATTGAGTATAAATTTTTACGAAATACAGATGATTATGGATAGCAACTTTTCACTGTTGAGCTTTTCAAAATCTAAAATCACATATGATCTCGGTCGTGTTGCTGTAGCTATGGGACATATTGGGGTCATTATGCTATTTTGCAAATTACCTGTTTTAGCATTATTGAAAAAAGCACTTGGAGCGGTTGGTAAAATGGCACTGACCAATTATGTGATGCACTCCGTTTTTGCCCTGTTCTTATTTACTGGTGCAGGATTTGGTCTGTTCGGGGAATATCAGCGTCACGAACTTTTGTATATCGTATTCTCAATTTGGATTTTTCAGTTGATTGCAAGTCCAATTTGGTTACACTATTTTCAATTTGGTCCCTTAGAATGGTTATGGAGAAATCTTAGTTACAATAAAAGGCATCCTATTAAAAAACCATACAAATCATGACTAAATTAACCAACCAAAACCATTTAGAACCCATACAACAAAACCAGCGCATCCATTTTTTAGATGTACTTCGCGGCATTGCAATACAATGTATATTTATGGCGAACATTGTTTACTTCTCAGGACTTTTCTTTTTTTCAGAAAGTTATAGGGATCCCGCGTTTGTCTTTCCTTCAGATAAAATTTTAGAATTTATTTCATTTTTATTAATTGATGGTAAATTCTATTCTATTTTTTCGCTACTGTTCGGTATAGGCTGCTTTGTGCAATATCATAAACTAAGTCTTCAAAACAAGCCTTTCGCTCCATTTTTTGCAAGACGGATGTTCTGGTTATTGGTTTTTGGGTTAATTCATTTAATTGGATTTTGGCTTGGTGATATTTTAACCCTCTATGCGCTTTTAGGCTTCGCTATTATTCCGTTTATCAACGCTTCAGATAAGACATTATTAACGCTAGCTTCAATTCTCATTCTTCTACCTATTATAAATTGGTTCATTATTTCTTACTTTGGAATAAATTATCCCGATTTCTTTCATCAAAAAAGTATAGATTCATGGCAAAACTACGGCTATCCTCAAATAGAGTGGCAAGGTAAGTTATGGAATGATATTGAATTTGAATTAACCAATAAAAATTGGTCTGATTTTTTTAAAATGAACCTTGGTAATTCCTGGACGCGCCTGTCAATGATTCTCCAAGAAGGTCGAGTTTTTAAGGTTTTTGGAATTTTCCTTATCGGTATTTGGGCTGGACGACAAATAATGAATGAAAATCTTTTACAAAATGTTATACTTCTAAAAAAAATAGCACTTTACGGTTTACTTTTAGGTTTACCATTGAGTGGTTGGAGAGCCTACATTTCGTTTTTAGGGGAACAAAATCAAATCAATAGTTTTCTTAACACCCTAAGCTATGCTTTGGGAACTGTACCAACCGCATTGGGTTATGCAGCATTAATTGCGCTGCTTTTTAGAAAAAAACCGAAGCTATTGATGTGGATTGCGCCTGCAGGCAAAATGGCTTTTACCAATTATATCTTACACACTGTTTTTGGCATAACCTTATTCTATGGTATTGGTTTTGGTTGGGCAGGTAAGTTGGGATTTACTATGTTAACACTTGTTGCCATAGGCTATTTTCTTCTTCAGGTTGTGTTTAGCACGTTCTACCTCAGTTATTTTAAATATGGCCCATTGGAATGGCTTTGGAGACAATTAACCTATGGCAAATTTTTGAAGATTAAAAAATCTTAAATAAAAAATTATTTATGACACAACAAGACGAAGGGTTAAAACGAAAGATTGGCGTTTTCGGTTTATCGGCTAATATCGTCAATATAATTATTGGGTCGGGTATTTTTGTGCTACCTGCAATTGTAGCCAGCTATTTAGGTGCATCTAGCATCATTGCCTATCTTTTCTGTGGCTTTTTAATGGCAATGGTTATGCTTTGTTTCGCCGAAGCAGGAAGTAAAGTAACCAATACAGGTGGTCCCTATACGTATATTGAAACCGCTTTTGGAGATTATGCAGGATTCATTGGCGGTTTTTTTGCCGTTGGAAGCAATCTTTTTGCAGATGCCGCAGTTTCTAACGCTTTGGTAAACGTTATTGCCTCGGCCTACCCAGTATTTGAAAACGGATTACCACGATTTATATTCTTATTTATACTTTTTTACGGCCTTGTTTACATCAATGTTATTGGTATAAAACAAGGCATAGGTTTAGTAAAGTTCAATACCATTGTTAAGCTAATACCATTATTTCTATTAATTGCTATTGGCTTTAAAGATGTTTCCATCGGCAATCTTAATTTTCAACACATACCAAGCCTCAAAACATTAAGTGAAACGTCACTTATTTTATTTTTTGCTTTTCAAGGTTGTGAAACAGGAATTATCGTTGGTGGAGAAGTTGTAAATCCAAAACGAACAATTCCTAAAGCGATTTTAATAAGTATTACAACAGTGATAGTTGTCTATATCTTAATTCAAACTATTCCCAGGGTGTTTTAGGTGATACTTTACCAAATTTTACAGCGGCTCCACTTGCAGAAACTGCTAAAGTAGTGTTTGGAAATGTTGGATACCTACTCTTAATTATTGGTGCTGTTATTTCTATGTTTGGCTATATGAGTGGCACTATTCTTAACAGTCCAAGAATTGTTTATGCACTTGCCAGAGATAAAGTCATACCAATTAAGGCGCTTTCCAGAATTCACAAATCATTTGCTACACCACATATTGCCATTATCATTTATGCAACTATCGGTTTTATCTTAGCCGTTTCTGGTAGTTTTGAACAATTAGCAGTCATAGCTAGTAGTTCTATGTTATTTCTATATTTAGGTGTAGCCTTATCTGTGATGAAGCTTCGTAAATCTAAAAAAGACTATGATGGTGGATTTCAAATACCAGGAGGTTGGACGGTTCCTATTTTAGCCATTATCATAATTTTATATTTTTTATCAAGTCTTCCTGCTAATGAGTTGATTGGCGCAGGCCTATTTATAGTGGTACTAACTATTATTTTTATAACTATGAAAACTATGAAGAAGAAGAAGAAAGACAATGATTAAACTATTCAGAAACATTCGAAAAAACCTGCTCGCAGAAAGAAAAACTACCCAAATATTTTAAATATGCCATTGGTGAAATCGTACTTGTGGTCATTGGGATTTTAATTGCGTTGCAAATAAATAATTGGAATGAAAACCGAAAAGCCAATATTGAAGAAACCGCTATACTAGAAAGTTTGCACGAAAACCTAATTTAGCAAAACAGCAATCTGAATTGTTAATTTCAGAAGAAAAGGATTTAAAACAATTACTTATTCGAGTTCTTGGTATTAAATCGCAGAATTTAATAGTACTTATTGCATCCGAATTAAAAGATAAAGGCGTCTAATAACCAATAGAAAACTAATCCATTTTTGACTAAACTGAATAATTTCAACTACATTTGAAACCAATGAAAATTAAAAAAATAACGATTTTAAAACCTCTGTTAATACTAGCCCTATTACTTTCAAGTTGTAAGAACAAAAATCCTTTGCCAGACCCTTTAGAAGCGGGTTGGAAAGGCGAAGCAGTCTGTGAGGTTTTGGAAGACAATAAAGAACTAAGAGTGCTAAAATGCACCTTTGAACCAGGTGTTGGTCACGAAAAACATTACCATAATCCACATGTTGGTTACACCTTAGCGGGTGGAAAATTCAGAATAACGGATGAAACAGGAACCCGAGAAGTAAACGTCCCAACGGGTTATACATTTAGTAAAGATTCCATTACCGCTCACGAAGTTTTAAATATTGGAGAAACAACTTCAGTTTATTTGATTATGGAATATAAATAGGAGTTTTCGCCTGTTAGAAATATCTCAAATTTTCAAAGTTATTTCATTTTTTTGTATCTTTTGTCTTGAAAAAGAAAACCCTACAGCTATGAAAACCTCAGTTCGCTTTGATCATGCCATCCACAAATTATACACCGCATTCCACAATAAGACTTTAAATCCGGATGATTGCAAACAATGTGCAGTTGGTAATATCATGGACAACAAAGACAGTTGGAAACATTTAACAGATAGCCATGGCTCAACCAAATTAAATTATGTTGGATTGGTGCATCAAAATTTAGGTCGACGATTTAATGGGTATTCGCCTATTGAAGTACTGCAAATTGAAAGTGCTTTTCTAAAAGGTTGTGGTTACCATTTCACAGCTCAGCAACGTTTGTTTAAACCAGAAAGCGTAAATGATACTAAACTATTTAATGGCTTAAGTGCCGTGGTATCGCAATTATGTCGATTTGATGGTATCGATGACGTCATGGATTGTTCTATTTTGTTTGAATTTGACGATTCTACAAGTGAACTTGAATTGGTCTGAACATAATATTTTATAAATAAAAAAAGCCAGCACTTTATGCAAGTACTGGCTTTTTCTATGTTTAGTGATTCTCGATTATGAGATTCCTGCAGTCGCAGAAATATTATCCACCAAAGTCATCAAATCTAATGTGCTCATCCGGAATTCCGAAATCCTCACCCATTTTCTGAACCGCTTGGTTCATTAGTGGTGGACCACAGAAATACAATTCAATATCCTCTGGTGCTTCATGGTGCTTCAAATAGTTGTCAATAACACAATTGTGAATAAATCCAACAAAACCATCGCCTTCTTCGTCATTGATGTCTTTTTTAACTTTCCAGTTATCACTTTCCAAAGGTTCTGAAAGTGCTAAGTAAAATTTAAAATTTGGAAAATCCTTTTCTAATGCTCTAAAGTAATGGATGTAAAACAATTCAGCTTTAGAACGTCCTCCATACCAATAAGTTACTTTACGTCCTGTTTTTAAAGTTCTGAATAATTCGTATAAATGCGAACGCATAGGTGCCATTCCGGCTCCACCACCAACGTATAGCATCTCAGAATCGGACTCATTGATAAAGAATTCACCATAAGGTCCTGAAATCGTTACCTTATCGCCTTCTTTTTGGTTAAATATATAAGACGATGCAATACCTGGATTAACATCCATCCAACCGCCTTTAGCACGATCAAAAGGTGGTGTTGCCACACGTACATTAAGCATGATACGTCTGCCTTCTGCAGGATAAGACGCCATGGAATAGGCGCGTTCAACAAGCTCATCATTCTTCATCACTAATGGCCATAAACCAAATTTTTCCCAATCTGCTTTAAATTTATCCGGTTCTCCAGGATGATCTTCCGGATGTGCGGTGATATCCATGTCAGCATACTTTACTTCACACTCAGGAATCTCAATTTGAATGTATCCTCCTGCTTTGTAGTTCATATCCTCTGGAATTTCCACAACAAATTCCTTAATAAATGTGGCCACGTTATAGTTTGAAACTACGGTCGCTTCCCATTTTTTAATACCAAATACTTCTTCAGGAATGGTAATCTCCATATCCTGTTTCACTTTTACTTGGCATGACAAACGTGCACCCTCTGCTAATTCTTTTCTTGAAAAGTGAGGTGTTTCTGTTGGTAGTGCTTCGCCTCCACCTTCTAAAACGTGGCATTCGCACTGGATGCAGGTTCCACCACCACCACAAGCTGATGGTAAGAAAATTTTATTACCTCCTAAAGTCGATAATAAAGTCCCTCCAGAAGCGACTTCAATCTCACGTTCACCATTAATCTTAATCTTAACGGGACCAGATGGTGACAATTTTTGTTTTACGACAAGTAATAATGTTACCAATAATAACGTAACTACTAAAAATGCCGCAACTGTGGCGATAACTGTTCCTATTGTACTTGCTGCTAATATCATAATCTGTATTACTGTTTGTTGGTGCCTTCTTTTGTTTCTAAACTAAGATCTGTTTCTTTAATAGTGTCAGCCGTATCAGTTGTTGAAACCATACCAACTGTATCTTCCCTACTTTCTTCAGTCGCTTCCTCTTCACCGCCAGTAAGCATACCTCCGAAACTCATAAAACCAATGGCCATTAAACCTGTGATAATAAATGTAATTCCAAGACCTCTTAATGGTGCTGGCACGTTAGAATATCTAATTTTTTCTCTAATTGCTGCAATAGCAAGAATGGCTAGAAACCAACCAATTCCAGAAGCAACGCCGTAATTTAAGGCTAAACCTAACGTTTCAATTTCTCTAGATTGCATAAATAATGATCCACCCAAAATGGCACAGTTTACTGCAATTAATGGTAAAAATATACCTAGTGAGTTATATAATGAAGGTGAAAATTTTTCGACAATAATCTCTACCAATTGTACCATGGTCGCAATTGTGGCGATAAACATGATAAATGATAAAAAGCTCAAATCATAATCCGCGTACTCTTCACCTAACCAAGTTAAAGCCCCTTCTTGCAATAAATATTGATCCAACAACCAGTTGAGAGGTACTGTAATTGCTAAAACGAAAATTACAGCAGCACCTAAGCCAACAGCTGTAGATACTTTTTTAGATACCGCCAAGTAAGAACACATACCCAAAAAGTAAGCGAACACCATGTTATCTACAAATACCGATTTAAAAAATAATTCTATATGTTCCATATTATAAGTCTTCAGTCCTCAGTTTGCAGTCTTCAGTTTATGGCTTACGGCCTACTGATTACTGTTTACTGCCAACTATTTTTAGTCTTCGATTAAATCTTTGTTTCTGCTACGTTGTACCCAGATAATAATACCTACCACAATTAACGCCATTGGAGGCAACACCATAAAACCGTTGTTCTCGTAACCAATAGCATATAAACCTGTTTTTTCTACAGGATCTCCAAGAACCTTAAATCCGAACAAAGTTCCAGATCCTAAAAGTTCTCTAAAAAAGCCTACGATGATTAAAATTACACCGTATCCCAATGCATTACCAATACCATCCAAGAATGATCTCCACGGGCCATTGGCCAAAGCAAAGGCTTCAAAGCGTCCCATGATAATACAGTTAGTAATAATCAACCCGATAAATACCGATAACTCTTTACTTAGCGTGTAAGCAAAAGCTTTTAATACTTGGTCTACTATAATCACCAAAGTGGCCACTACTATAAGTTGTACAATAATTCTAATTTTTGATGGAATGATATTTCGCATTAATGAAATCACCACGTTTCCAACTCCCATAACAAACATAACAGAAATCGCCATTACAATAGACGGTTTTAACTGCGCCGTAATTGCCAATGCAGAACAAATTCCCAAAACCTGAATGGTAATAGGGTTATTGTCCGCTAAGGGATCCATGATTAGTTTACTATCTTTTTTTGATAAAAGTCCCATACACTATTAATTTAAGGTCTTGAAATAAGGCATATACATTTTTATATCCTTGCTTAACATAACAGCAAGTCCGTCTCCTGTGATCGTTGCACCTGCCAGAGCATCAATCTCTTGGTCGTCTTTTATTAAGTTTTTCGGATCGTTATTTCCTTTGGCTACTGATATCCCTTTAAAAACACCACCATCTAAAAACTTCTCTCCAGTAAAATCATCCATAAAGTAGCGCTGCTTAATCTCTGCGCCTAAACCAGGTGTTTCACCTTTGTGATCAAAATACACGCCTTGAATGGTCATGCTTTTATCTAAAGCCACGAAGCCCCAAATAGCATCCCAAAGTCCTTTTCCCCTTACAGGTACTATATAGACTTCTTGACCATCTTTTTTCTCACCGACAAAAATTGGAAGCCGTCTTTTATAATCACCTTTTTTGGCTTTTGTTTCTTCCTTTTTGATGTCGATAAGGTAAGCTTCGTCATTTTCCTTTAGCTCACCATCTTGAAAAACATATTGTTTCTTAATGTATTTTTCAAATTCTTCCTCCACGTTATCTGTTGAAATAAACTGAACATCATTCGCGCCCTCATTATTGTTTACGCCTAATGCGTAAAGAATGTTTTGTTGTTTTTCAAATCTTTCGTTGGCTTTTACCATAGGTTTTAAACCTGAAGCCAAACCTGCCAATATAGCGCCAACTACAACCACCATAATGATTGAAAAGATGACTGTATAGCTATTTTTTTCTGTGTCTAATGCCATAATTATGCTGCTTTAACTTTTACACGCTTCATTCTACGTTTTACGTTCCCTTGAATTACATAATGATCAATAGTTGGTGCAAATACGTTCATTAGTAAAATTGCTAAGAACACGCCTTCAGGATAAGCAGGATTGAACACACGGATCATAATTGAAATAAATCCAATTAAGAAACCATAAATCCACTTCCCTTTGTTGGTCTGCGATGCTGTTACAGGGTCTGTTGCCATATAAACAGCTCCAAACAATATACTACCTATAATTAAATGCTGCCAAAATGGAACACTCATTAATCCATAGAATTTACTAGTATCTCCAATCCAACCGGCTTCTACAACACCATTGAAAATTAAGCCCATTGCCAAAGCTCCAATTAAGGTGCTTATAATAATTCGCCAGCTACCTACTTTAGTAAAAATAAGAAATAGGGCACCTATAACAATTAAGAATTTTGAAGTTTCACCAACTGAACCTGGTATGATTCCCCAAAACATATCCATAAGGTCATAGCCCAATGTTCCGTTATTCTGGGCCAAACTACCTAATATGGTTTCCCCTGAAATGGCGTCTGGTGTTCCTGCACGCTCTACAGCACCATGTACCCAAACCTTATCTCCTGACATCCAAGTTGGATAAGCGAAGAATAAAAACGCTCGAATGGTTAATGCCGGATTCAAAATGTTCATTCCTGTACCACCGAAAACTTCTTTACCGATGACAACACCAAAGATAACTGCAACCGATAACATCCAAAGTGGTATATCAACAGGAACAATCAAAGGCACTAACATACCCGTAACTAAGTAACCTTCCTCTACTTCGTGTCCTTTAATAATGGCGAAGATAAATTCTACCGCCAAACCAACACCATAAGACACAATTACCAACGGTAATACTTTCCAAAGCCCAATAACTAAGTTATCCCATGTCCAAAACGATGCGCCTAGAAATCCTTCTGCAGATTCAATGACGCCAAGCGCTAAATAATGTTGATAACCAGCATTGAACATACCGAATATTAAACATGGCACCAAAGCCATGATTACGGTATTCATAGTACGCTTTAAATCATCTGCTGCCTTAATATGAGTTCCATTGTGAGTGGTCTCATTTGGCATATATAAAAACGTAAAAAGGGCATTGAAAGCAGGTAGCCACTTTTTGTCTTTATTCTTTTCCTTAAAACTATGTAAATTTTGTTTTAAACCCATTATCCTATCTCTTTAAGCATTAAGTCTAATCCTTCTCTTATAATTTTTTGATGTGGTTGCTTTGACACACAAACAAATTCTGTTAATGCAAAATCCTCTGGTGCAACTTCGTACATTCCTAAAGCTTCCATTTCATCTAAATCTTGATACATACAAGCTTTTAGAATTTGTAATGGATAAATGTCTAACGGAAATACTTCTTCATAATTTCCTGTAATCACAAAAGCACGATGCTCGCCGTTTGTATTTGTATCTAAATCGAATTTCTTTTTGGGAGTTAACCAAGAGAAAGTTAATGCTCTCGAGGTAGAAACCTTATCAAAAACAGGCTTGTTCCACCCAAAAAACTCATAGTCATCGCCTTCAGGAATCACAGTGATAACGTTGCTATAATAATCTAAATAGCCGTCTGGAGCGATTTGTTTTCCCGTTAACACATTCCCCGAAATAAAACGGTCATTTCCATCTCTTTCAACGCCATTATCATAAACCATAGTAGCGATTTCAGAGCCAATTTTAGTTCTAAAATATCTTGGTTTCTTAACAGAAGATCCTGCTAATGCCACCACACGTTCGGCATTAAACTTTCCAGTTAATAATAATTCACCAATAATTACTAAATCTTGGGCATTAACCGTCCAAACCGTTTCTCCCTTATTAACAGGACTCACCTTATTAATCAGCGTACCTACATTACCAGATGGATGTGGCCCAGAAACTTTATGCGTAATAGCATTTTCTAGATTTGCCAAAGGCGAATTAGAATTTTTACCTACCGAAATATGAACACCACCTTCTGTTAATTTAGACAAAGCAGTTACTGCGGCTTGCAATTCTGCTTCTTTACCAGCTAAGGTGAAATCTAAATCCGCAGCTAAAGGTGCACTTGCATAACCTGAGATAAAAATAGCTTTTGGCGTGCTATCTGCTTTTGCAATAACATCGTAAGGACGTTGCTTTATAAAAGCCCAACATCCTGTTGCTAACAAATGTGCTTTGGTTTTTTCAGCATTAGAAGCTAAATCAAATGTGCCGTGATCTACGACCGCTTGAGTTTTGTCTGCTGTAATTTTAATAGCGTCTATGCGACGTCTTGGACCACGTTGTACTTCCGTTACTTCACCAGAAACAGGAGAAACAAACTTCATTGCTTCATTGTCTTTGTTGTAAAATAAGGTTTCACCCGCTTTAACATGTGTACCTTCTTTTGCAATTAATTTCGGAATAATACTGTGGAAATCTTCAGGCCTTATAGAATAGAAATTACTTACGATAGCATTTTCCGTTGCCTTCTCGGCTTCACCGACCAGCTTTATATCTAAACCCTTTTTAATTTTGATGTCTTTTGACATATACTAAAGATTAGTTAAGTTGAGCTCATTTTATACACCTAAAATGGACGATTTTAAACTTAAAATGAATTCTAAAAATCGGGCAAATTTACGAATTAATGCTTAATTATTACCCAATTTAAAACAACTTTTTTATTTGTAATGATTATAAATAACAGACTTGCTTTAAGGCACAGATTTTGATTATCTTTATGCTCTATAAAATCATAATTAATGAAACATCGTATTTTTAGCCTTCTCTTACTTTTAGTATCTCCATCAATTTTACTGTCACAAGTCGCCGTAGAACTCAACCCACCTGATTTTATAAAAACGATCACCTTTAAGAGCAATACCACACAAGGTCAATTACCTATTTTAAAATTAGGCGAGTCTTTACGGTTGGAATTTGATGCTATAAACGGAAATGAAGAAGATTTTTATTATGTTATTGAACATTTTAATTTTGACTGGACGCCTTCTAATTTGGTGAAAGCCGAATATCTAAAAGGATTGGATAATCAACGCATCTTAACCTATGAAAACTCGTTCAATACCTATCAGATTTATTCACATTATACCTTACAAATACCGAACATCCAAACTCGTGCTTTATTGAAGAGTGGAAATTATATGATTTCCATTTATGATGATTATGATGAAATGATGTTCAGTAGAAAATTTATGATTTATGAAGATTTAGCGAATGTAGGTGTATCCGTAAAACGTTCTCGGGATGTCAAGTTTATTGCAGAAAAACAATCCGTGGATATGGTAATTACGACCGATAGTAATATGAACCTTAACAATCCATTAGAAACCGTTAAAACGGTCATCATTCAAAACAATAACCTTAACACGGCAATTTCAGATTTAAAACCACAATATACGTTGGGTAACGAACTTATTTATCGATATAATGACAAATCAGCATTTTGGGGTGGAAATGAGTATCTCTTTTTTGAAAACAAAGATGTTAGAGCTGCCAATATTGGCGTTCAATTTATAGAACTGAAGGAACTTTATCACAACTATTTATATACGGACATATCTAGAAAAAACAGACCTTATACCTACAATCCAGATATTAACGGAAATTTTCTAATCACAGTAATTGATCGAGAGAATCCGGATGTTGAAGCGGATTATGTCAACGTTCATTTTTCACTACTACACGATGAGTTCAAAGCTAAAGACGTCTATATCTATGGTAATTTTAATGCGTTTATGATTGAGCCCATTACAAAGATGTTTTATAATGCAGAAGCCAGGCGCTATGAAGCAATTTTAAAATTGAAACAAGGGTTCTACAACTATAAATATGTCGCCATCGATAAAGAAACAGGTGTGATAGACGAAGGTGCTATTAGCGGTAATTTCTGGGAAACAGAAAATAATTACAAAGTTTTGGTTTATTATAGGGATCTTGGCGCACGCTTCGATCGTCTGATCGGATTTGGAGAAGCGACGTCAGTTAACATTTCCAATTAAACTGTAAGGAGTGTTCATTTGGTGAGACTAATTTTGCTCCACTTTCATTTCATTAAATCAATTATAAAATGCAAAATGATATTGCCCTATTTTCTGAATTGTGCGACGAACTTTTCAAAGTAGAAACCAACCAACCTGTTGCAAAACCTGTCCCGACCTCAGAATTATACAGTCAAATTGATTTATCACTTCAATCAGAAGGCATTATTGATAATCAATTAAAAGTCATATTAAAAGACCTCATAAAAAGCACACCAAAAACGGCTTCCAAATCTTTTTTTAATCAATTATTTGGCGGTAGAATTGGCAAAGCAACACTCGGAGATTTGCTCGCTGTGATGTTTAATAACAGCATGTACACCTATAAAGTTGCGGGACCACAAGTTGGTATTGAAAAACAAGTCCTAAAGAATATTTGCGCATTAGCAGGTTATGCCGATAATAGCGATGGCACTTTGGCGCCTGGAGGATCCATGAGCAACATGATGGCGTTGATTATGGCGAGAGACCATAAAAATGAATACATAAGAGCAGAAGGTTTATCTAAGCCAATGACGCTATATACCTCTGCGGCATCACATTACTCCATTTCTAAAAATGCGGCTTTAACTGGTATTGGCAAAAATCAAGTACGTTTAGTAAACACCAATTCAAAAGGCGAAATGCTAGTTGAACATTTACAAGAACTTATTCAAAAGGACATAGACAATGGTTTAACACCTTTCTTTGTAAATGCCACTGCAGGCACAACTGTTCTTGGTGCTTTTGATGATATTGAAGCGATTAGCAAGATCTGCAAGTCCCATAATTTATGGCTTCACGTAGATGGCGCTTATTGTGGAGGCGTAATTTTTAGTAACAGCTATCAACACTTAGTGCGTGGTTTGGAACATTCGGATTCATTTAGTGTGAACGCCCATAAAATGTTGGGCACACCATTGAGCTGTTCCGTAATTGTTACACAGCACAAAGACCAACTACACCATTCATTTTCTAATGAAGCGGACTACCTCTATCAAACCGATGGAGACGATTATAATCTAGGTAAAACCTCATTGCAATGTGGAAGACGAAATGATGCCTTAAAAATTTGGACCTTATGGAAATCTGTAGGCACAAAAGGTTTAGAAAAAATTGTAGATAAACAGTTCGAAATGGCAGATATTGCTAGAGACTATATCAGGAATCATCAAGACTACACACTCTATAGTTTTGACGATTCCATTTCAGTTTGTTTCAATTATAAAGGTATTCCTGCTAATGAATTGTGTACAGCATTGTACAAAAACTCAGAGCTTATGGTTGGTTTTGGTACTTTTAAAAATCAAGAATTTGTTCGAATGGTAACGATAAACAGCCTTTTGGCAAAAAAGGATATTATCAACTTTTTTGACACTTTAGAGACCTTCGTTTCGAACTATTTGTTAAAAATTTCAACCACTTAGCCGATTTATAGGGCTTCATCCAAAAATTATGTTATTTTAGCGTAGAATAATTATTAAATGCATGGTACAACAAGTTACAAGCGGAATTAAAATTTCAGTAGAAACCAATTTTGAAGGCACATTTTATAAAAATTATAAAGTGCATTTCGCCTTTGGTTATAAAGTAACAATTGAAAACCAAAGTAAAGATTCTGTGCAACTAAATTCCAGACATTGGAAAATCCTTGACGCTCTCAATAATGAAGAAATTATTGAAGGTGAAGGTGTCATTGGTAAAAAACCTGTTTTAAAACCAGGAGAATCACATACCTATAATTCAGGTTGTTTGTTAACATCACCTTTTGGAGCTATGCAAGGTCACTACAATATGGTCAACTTTACAAAAGCCAATAAATTCAAGGTTTATATTCCTTCTTTCAAGTTGAGTGCTCCTTTTGCATTAAACTAAGATTCATAATTTTTTTTGAAATCAAATCGATATCGCAAGCCATCTTGTTCTACATGAAAGAATGAGCAATTGGAATAATGCACAAACTGATAGTTTGAATCAATATCAAATCCTACGGAATCAACCTTATAAACACCATCACAGTCAATCTTTCCATAAGGTGAAATGCGTCTAAATCGAAATTCAGTAGTACTATTTATATCATAAATTTCAAACCACGCTCCTGCACCAATCCCTTCCAACCATTGGGCATGATGCGCCATTTCCTTGACAGGTTTCGGCTTAAGATTCCCAATTAAATTGGGCTCAAAATCTTTTAATTTATCCAAGAAACAACGTCTGTTTTCAGCCTTAGAGGTCGATGTAAACTTTGTAATATTACCAGATTCTGAAACTTCATGAACTATGAGTTCAGTATTAGCAATGACCACATTACTAACTGTGCTGGGCGTAAATCGTTTTGATTTAATTAAGCGTTTCTTTTTCTCGCTGTCATTAATAGAAGCAATTAAGGCATCGGTGACAAAACGCGAGCAATTACTTGCCTTTTTTAAAAACGCACCATATTTTACAGGATTTCCGCTCTGCAATTGTACGATATAGTCTTTAGCCTTTTTATAATTTATAGCATTACAAACTGAACCAATCAATTTACCTTCTCCATGTGTAAGTTCAGGATTTGTAGCAAGAAAAGTTAAAATCTCATTCAAATTAATAATGCGATCATCTACAATTTTTGCTTTTAAGGGAAAATCTAGTTCGTTATCCGTTATTTTTCCTCTAACTCGCCCATAACCTAGCGGACAAGTATATCTTCCAAAATCATAATAATCCAAATTTCCGGTTTCCTTATCTATAAGCACCAAAGCCGCATGACCAGCACGTACATAATTTTCGCAACCCACATTTAAATACTTTAAGTATGAGACTAATCGCTCATCAGATATTCTAACTACAGTATCGGGATAGGCCAGTGTTAAAATAAAAGCATTGTTTTTGGACATAGAAAAATGGTCAAAATTTCAATCTGCAACTTACAAAAATTTAAATCCCAATCTTCACATAACTATAACGTTTGAAATAAATAATCTCTTATAAAAATTGTAACTTTGCACTTTCAAATTCTAGTTCTCACAAAAGTGGGAATCTTACTAATTATTTATTAAATATTAACCAGATTCCCGATGTCTCGGGAACGACAAAATTTTTTATCGATGGGAAAAGGATTCTTTAATGTACCTGTAGCAGTCAATGAACCTGTAAAATCTTATGCACCTGGTTCGCCAGAACGCAAAGAAGTTCTTGACACTTACAAATCAATGTTCAATAGTAAAGTTGAAGTCCCAATGTACATAAATGGTAAAGACGTAAAAACTGGAAACACCAGAACTATGTCTCCACCACACGATCATCAGCACGTTGTAGGCGAATATCATTTAGCTGAAAAAAAACATGTTGAAGAAGCAATTTCTACAGCATTAGAAGCGCGCAAATCTTGGTCGCAAATGCCTTGGGAACAGCGTGCTGGCGTATTCTTAAAAGCAGCTGAATTAATTGCAGGACCATATAGAGCTAAGATTAATGCGGCAACTATGATTGCACAATCTAAAAATATTTATCAAGCTGAAATTGATGCCGCTTGTGAGTTGATTGATTTCCTACGTTTCAATGTTCAATTTATGTCGGACATTTATATGGAACAACCAGAAAGCACAAGTGATGCTTGGAACCGCGTTGAGTACAGACCACTTGAAGGTTTCACTTACGCAGTAACTCCCTTTAATTTTACGGCTATAGCCGGAAATTTACCAGCTTGTATGGCATTAATGGGTAATGTTGTGGTATGGAAACCTAGCGATAGCCAAGTATATTCTGCAAAAGTTATTATGGATATTTTTAAAGAAGCTGGTGTGCCAGATGGCGTTATCAATGTTGTTTTTGGTGATCCTGAAATGATTACAAATACGGTTTTAGCCAGCCCAGATTTTTCTGGTTTGCATTTTACGGGTTCTACTCATGTGTTTAAAGAATTATGGAAACAGATTGGAAACAATATTCATAACTACAAAACCTACCCAAGAATCGTGGGTGAAACTGGAGGAAAGGATTTTATCGTTGCTCACAAATCAGCAAATGCAAAGCAAGTTGCGACAGCAATTTCCCGTGGCGCTTTTGAATTTCAAGGTCAGAAATGTAGTGCTGCCTCTCGAGCTTATGTCCCAAAAGGCATTTGGGCTGATGTGAAAAAATACGTACTTGAGGATATTGAGTCTTTCAAAATGGGTTCTCCTGAAGATATGGGCAATTTTATTACAGCCGTAATCCACGAAGGTTCTTTTGATAAATTAGCAAAATATATAGACGAGGCAAAATCTGATAGTGATGCCGAAATCATTGCTGGTGGAAACTATGATAAATCGAAAGGTTATTTTATTGAGCCTACTGTTATCGTAACGTCGAATCCAAAATATACGACCATGTGTACTGAGTTGTTTGGACCAGTAATCACGATATATGTTTATGAGGATGACACTTATTCCGAAACTCTAAAACTAGTAGACGACACAAGTGAATATGCCTTGACAGGTGCTATTTTATCTACAAGCCGTTATGCCATTGAAGAAGCCACTAAAGCGCTTCAAAATTCAGCGGGTAACTTCTATATTAATGACAAACCAACTGGAGCTGTTGTTGGTCAACAACCATTTGGTGGTGCTAGAGCATCTGGAACAAACGATAAAGCAGGTAGTGCCCAAAACTTATTGCGTTGGGTATCTCCAAGATTAATCAAGGAAACTTTTGTAACCCCTACAGATTATAGATATCCATTTTTGGGTTAAGACGCTTTAATATATTGAATTACAAATCCTTAATTGCATTTTGCTTTTAAGGATTTTTTTTGCACTTTATAGAAATGACCTTAAAAATAGACGATCACTAAAGTAAACTTTGTATCTTTTCATTCCACTAATATTAATTCTGCTGCTATGAAAAAAAAATACGTTACTTTTCTTTTACTTTTGCCAACGCTCCTAGTTGCTCAAACTACTTTTACATCTGCCATAACACCAGATTTATCGGCTTATGGAGAAGCTACCAACTATCCAGGCGAAGGAGAATATCAGATGTTTTTGAGTCCTGATGCGATTCTGGACAAACCAATTATTGTAGTTGATGGCTTTGATACTGGAGACACCAGAACCATTGATGGCATTTATAGCCTGTTGGATTTTGCTGGCACTTCTGGCACAGAAAACCTAGCAGACCAATTGCGTGCTCTCGGTTTTGATATTGTTATCTTAAATTTTCCTGTGTATACAAGAACCGCAGACGCTGCCACTATTGATGGAGGCACCGATTTTATGGAGCGAAATGCCATGCTTTTAGTTGAGTTGCTAAACATTGTTAACACGGCCAAAGCACCTAACAGTCCTGAACAGAATGTAATTATAGGCCCAAGTATGGGAGGTTTGATTTCTCGTTATGCCTTAAATTATATGGAAGCTAATGCCTTGGAAGCAGACACCAGACTTTACATCTCTTTTGATGCACCACATCATGGCGCAAATGTACCGATTGGCCTTCAACATCAACTCAACTATTTAGCGTTTAATGATTTGAATCCTGTACCTGAATTACAACCTATAATCACTACATTATTGAATTCTCCAGCCTCAAGACAATTGTTAATTGATCATTTTGAAACGCATTTGGTAAGCGGAAGTCTCGTTGATTTTGACGCCAACTTAACGCTTCCAGCACCACACCCTTTTAGAACGCAATTTGAAAGTAATATTAATGGATTAATCACTGGTGGATTTCCTCAAAATACGCGCAATGTTGCTATTATAAATGGTAGTGGCATTGGTAATCCTTATTTTGCCATTGGAGACAGCGGAACTACAGTTACCAATGGTTTCCCAATAGTTAGCACAGTACTTCCTGTCACGGTGCCTAGTCCCTTTGGAGACGTCACAATTAATGTGGAAATTGATATTAATATGACACCTACTGCCGGAGCTTCACAGCAAGTCAGCCGTTTTTTTGCACCTATCCCAATTTTTCCTGATGTTGAAGCTATAGCCAATTCTGGCACCACAAATTTTGACGGCGTAGACTCAGCTCCTGGTGGTTTATTTGATATTTCAGTTTTAACAGGAGGTATTGCTGGAGGAGGCATTGCTGATGATTTCCTTAATGCTTTACAAATCGATAAGTTTAGCTACATCCCTTCGGTAAGTGCACTAGCACTCAATATTACTGAAGAAGCTACAGGAGACGACATTAATTGGCACCATGATATAGACATCGCAGGTCGAAGCACCACCAACGACACTCCTTTTGCCAACACGTATTTACCAGACGATAACGAACCACATGTGCAATTAACAGCAGCTAATGTGGCTTTTGCCCTGAACGAAATACTGAATCCTACTTTAAGTGATTCAAATAATGAATTGTTTGCGTTTCAACTTGAAAAAAACCCAGTAAAAAATCAACTGGTTTTAGGTTCTAATGGTCATACTAATGCCAATATTACTATTACTGATTTAACTGGGAAAATGGTTTATAAATCCATGGTAGAGTTAGATAACATAACTTCAATCCCTCTGAATCTAACCTCTGGATTTTATATTTTGAATATTGAAGGGGAAGCTAACGAAACCTTTACGACAAAATTTATTGTGAATAAATAGAACTTTGAAAATTTTAAAACTAAAAAAACCTGAACGATTAAACTTGTTCAGGTTTTTCTAAATTAAGCGTTATATATTTTATTCATAAGGCTTATCATCACCAACATGAGCATGCTGGGAATTTTTAGCGGTATTATCAGAATCAACAACCATAGCTGCAATACTCAAATTGTCTGTGACATAATCTGAAGGTACAGTAATGGTAAAAGATGTGATATATTCGGTCAATGCTCCTGTAACAGGAATTGGATCTCCCAAAACACTAGATAATGCGTTTCTCAAAGTTTCGTTATGCTCAAAATCTGGAATTGGATCTCCTGCATTAAAATAAGGGCTCGTGGTATCTGCATTGTAATAATTGACTTGATCGTTAAGAATCCCATCTTCAAGCAAATATACCACAAGCTTATCGCCTTCAACAGACCCTTCTTCATATACCACATTTATCTGTACAGTCAGTTCGTTTCCAACTAATTCAGAATTTATAGCCAGAGCTAAATTAGTATCTAAACCAGCAATACTGGTAACTGCACTATTAGGATGAGGCGTTTGCCACTCCACGGTTCTATTTACTTTAGCTGCAGGGAAACCTTCAATACCAAAAGCATCTTTTAGCAATTGTACTTGATCAAAATGCATAGGATCTGGAAAACTATTTGCCGTTTCATGAATAGCGATAACGGTAATAAAATCCGTTTCCTCTTTTAAAGAGTTTACAGCGCCTGCAACCCTTGGACAGAAACCACACCAGGTACCTGTGTAGTCTTCAATAACAATTTTACGTTTAGGCACAATAACACTAAATGACTCTGTATTTGTAGTCACTTCCACACCTTCTTCCATGTAAACGCCATAGACTTCGAAATCTCCTATAATATCGGATGAAAACACACTTCCTTCTATCGTCTCTCCATCAACATAAAATGTAGCTGAACTGGTAACATCCTCACCTACTTCATTTATAATTTTAAAAGGAATTTCTTGATTGACCAATGACGCTTTTCTTACTAACTTATCAACATCTATTTGAGCCGTTGGCGTTGTTAGCGGTACGTTTTCTTCTGTTTTACTACAGGAAACACTAATTAGGATAAGTAGTAAAAATAATAACTTTGGCACTTTCTTTGAAATCATAGCAATTGTATTGTTTTTTTGCTAAATTAATTAATTTTTAGTAGATCATTACATTTGTAAATAATTTAACTAATATTGTGCAACAAAATTTCGAAATTTTATTATAACCAGAGCATGCTAAACTTGTTGTCATATAAAAAATTGATTAATAGCGAACTGCATGTGACAGTTAATAAAACAATAAATATATACACATGAAAAAACTGATTTTAATTTTTTGCTTAGGTCTTTTAAGTTTTACAGCTATAGCTCAAAACGATCTTCCTAATCTCGATGTCACTTCTATCGATGGAAAAACTATAGCATTAACAGACGCTACAAATAAAGATGGCGTTACCATCATTTCGCTTTGGGCAACTTGGTGCGTCCCTTGCTTAAAAGAGTTAGATGCCATTAACGATATCTATGATGAGTGGCAAGAAGAAACCAATGTAGAACTCCTTGCGGTTTCAGTTGATGATAGTAGAACTGTAAAACGTGTAAAGTCTATGGTAAATGGCAAAGGTTGGGATTATACGGTTTTGCTAGATACCAATAATGATTTAAAACGCGCGCTAAATGCGTCAAGTATTCCACTTACCATTTTGGTAAAAAATAATAAAATTGTTTATGAGCATTCTGGTTACAGTCCTGGTGCCGAATTAGAACTCTATGAAAAGATAAAGGAACTGTCTAAATAAACCTTCTACTCCCTCAACTATTTCTGCTAACAACCAATTACAATGAAAAAATTACTTTTTCTAACTGCTGTATTATTTCAAATTTATTTTAGTAACGCACAAGAGACTGGCTATTTTTATGGCGGCTTAGAATCTAATTCACAATGGCTTCAAACGGACGAAGGTATTAATTTCCTGGCTCCAGAAGATCAGTTTAGAGCCAACAATTATATTCTTTTGAATTACAATCTTGGAAAATTTACGGCTGGAGTTCAATACGAATCTTATTTACCTTCGGCATTATTAGGGTACGACCCCATCTTTGACAACCAAAATAATGTAGCCACCTATTATTTTAATTATAAGGACGAAAGTTTAGACATCACAGGCGGCTATTTCTACGAACAGTTTGGTAGCGGCTTAATTCTTCGTTCTTGGGAAGACCGACAATTAGGTTTAAACAATGCCTTCAAAGGATTAAATATAAATTTTGATGCTACGAAAGACTTGAGCCTAAAGGCCGTCTTTGGAAAACAACGCTATGGTTTTGAAGAGTCTGAAGGCACCATTCAAGCTTTAGATGCAGATTTAAGCCTGAGCGGAGCCCTAAATGTTGAATCAATTGACATACAATTAGGAGCCAGCTATGTCGGCAGAAACCAAGACACCAATGGTGTTGAGGCGATCCCAACTACTGTTGGCGCTTACGGAGGACGATTGGATTTTATAATTGACAATTTCTATGCTGGTGTGGAAGCTATTATTAAAGACCCAGATGTTATTGCTAATGAAGGACAAATAGCGTCCAACAAACTATATGACGGAACCGCTCTGCAAGTTAATGCTGGTTATGCACAAAAAGGATTAGGTATCAATGCGACGTTTAGACGATTGGAAAATTTCAGTTTTTTCTCTGACCGTTTGGCTGAAGGAAATATTTTTAACCAACAAGTCATCAACTATGTGCCTGGCCTCACCAAGCAACAAGATTATTTGTTGACTAATATTTACGTTTACAATCCACAACCAAGATTGATCATAGAATCGTTTGACCAACGTGCAGGTGAAGTAGGCACACAATTTGATTTGTATTACACCTTTAAAAAAGGATCTGCTTTGGGTGGAAGATATGGCACAAAATTGGCGATGAACTTCTCTTATTGGGAAGTGACGAGAGCCTAGTCACTGATGGACAAACCATTGCTTTTTCTGAAGCAGGTTGTGGTTATGCAGATCCATGTAACTGGAAATTCAAAGTTACCAATACAACAACTCAAGATATTTATGTAAGAATTTTTGTGGACGACCTTGTTGGAACCGATGGTTCTGATTTTCAACTTTGTTTTGCTGGTGTATGTTTAAACGATGTTGCTTTAAATAGTGGATACCCTTCTACGCCTTATTTAATTGCTCCAGGCGGAACCAATAGCGCTGGAAACAACTTATGGAATCTAAACCCAAGTACTACAACAACTCCTATGAGCTGGACCTTTAGATTTCAAGCATTTGATTCTAGTGGATTTACTGTTGGCACACCTTTAATTGTAACTTATAGTTTTGATCCTACACTAAGCGTTGGAGAATCTCAATTATCTGACATTAAAGTTTATCCAACAACTGTTGTAAACGAACTTAATGTATCTGCTAATGAAGATTTAACCGCTAATTTTTATGACTTATTAGGAAGAAGTGTTAAACAAGCAACTATTCTTTCTGGTGATGATACTATTGATATTTCAGATTTATCCGCTCAACCTTATATTATTCGTTTTACTAACGAGGAAGGCGAATCAATTACTAAAAAAATAGTTAAGCAATAAACCTTACTATTTTATATCATGCAAACCGTTCCAAGAATAATTGGGACGGTTTTTTATTAGCAATTTATTTCTACTACATTCTATGTTTCAAAGGCAAATAAATTACTTTTTTAGTATCAAAAAACGACTCTTCAAAATAATCGGATAACAAAAAAGCCTTGACGGTTTTATACTGTTTTAATTCTTCAGTTAAATCACCACCTTTTAAATACAGGATGCCATTTTTTAAATCGTTTTTTTGGGTTTTGGCAATTTTTCCCTTGACCCATTTTGTGAATTCTGGCATGGTAGTTACTGCCCTACTCACAATAAAATCGAAGGTTTCCTCGATAGCTTCTACCCTACTGTGGGTTGTTTTTATATTCGTTAACTCAATTGCTTCACTAACGGCATTAATCACTTTTAATTTTTTGTTAATGCTATCTACCAAATGAAATTGACATTCTGGAAATAAAATTGCCAAAGGCACTCCAGGAAACCCTCCTCCTGTGCCAACATCCAAAATTGAAGAATTAGCTTTAAAATCAATGACTTTAGCTATTCCCAAAGAATGTAAAACATGTCTTAAGTAGAGTTCATCAATATCCTTACGGGAGATGACATTTATTTTGCTATTCCAATCTTTGTACAAGCCTTCTAGGGCTTTAAATTGTTGGATTTGGATTTCAGTTAGGTTCGGGAAATATTTTAGGATCAATTCCATTTTTAATAATTTCAACAAAAATAGTTAATTTTAAACTGTATAATTTTACGTTAATGGATTAGGGCTACTTTTTATTTATTAACTATCTTTGCTTTGTTATAATGAAATAAATTCCCTTACGTTATAGCAATAAATACCTTAAACTAATGGCACAACAAACCGTAAAATTCTCTAGAATAGATTCTGCAAAGTTCTTTAGAACCCTAAATAAACGCGTAAATAATTATTTCAAAGAAAATAATATAAAAAAAACAGGCAACTGGAAGCTATACATTAAGGCCGTAATAATGTTTACCTTATTGCTCGGTCCTTTAGTGCTGTTATTGACAGTAGATAATTTACCTGTCTGGTTACAAATTCTATCAATGGTCGTTATTGGTATCGGAATGGCTGGCGTGGGAATGAATGTGATGCACGATGCCAACCATGGTTCGTTTTCTAGTAAAAAATGGGTCAATAAACTCATGGGAAGTAGCATCCATATCTTAGCTGGTAATGATTATAACTGGAAAGTACAGCACAACGTTTTGCATCATACCTATACCAATATTCAAGGTCATGATGAAGATATTGATGCAGGACGGATTATTCGATTCTCCAAACATTCCAAATGGCTTAAAATTCATAAATACCAAAGATATTATGCCTTTTTATTATATGGATTATTAACCGTTAATTGGGCAGTAACTACAGATTTTAAACAAACCTACCAATATCTTAAACGAAAATTGTCTTACGGCGATTTCCCTAATCCTGCCACACAATGGACAAAGTTGATTATTGGTAAAATACTATACTATACCATTTGGGTGGTTTTACCGTTGTCCTTGGGATACGCTTGGTGGCAAGTTTTAATCGGATTTCTTATTATGCACTATACTGCTGGAATGATTTTAAGTGTCATTTTTCAATTGGCACATGTGATGCCAAATACAACTATGCCATTACCTGATGAAAGTGGAACTATGAAAAACACTTGGGCCATTCACCAATTGTTTACAACCTCTAATTTTTCACCTAAAAGTTGGATAGTAGAGTTTTATACGGGTGGTTTGAATAGACAGGTTGAACATCATTTATTTTCGAACATAAGCCATGTTCATTATAAGCACATTGCAAAAATAGTAAGGGAAACTGCTCATGAATTTAGTTTACCTTATAATGAGTATAATTCTATTTGGACAGCTATAGCAGAGCATTACCAGCAACTAAAACAATTAGGTATGAAGCCAAGTATGGCCTAATATTATTCCCAGAAAAAATAACACAACCACATGAATCAACTTTCGGATAGAATTAACAACCTAGCCACATCAGCTACGCTCGCCATGGCAGCAAAAGCTAGAGAATTAAGAGCAGAAGGCAAGGATATTATTGGATTAAGTCTGGGCGAACCCGACTTTAACACACCAGATTTCATAAAAGAGGCTGCCATTGAAGCCATTAACCAAAACTATAATAGTTATTCTCCTGTTGATGGTTATGTGGAATTGAAACAAGCGATTATCACAAAATTCAAACGTGATAATCACCTCAACTATACACTGCCACAGATTGTGGTTTCAACAGGCGCAAAACAATCATTGGCAAATATTGCTGCCGTGATGCTTAATCCTGGAGACGAAGTTATTTTACCTTGTCCATATTGGGTCAGTTACAGTGACATTGTAAAATTGAGCGATGGCGTTCCTTTGGAAGTCCAAACTTCAATTGATAACGATTTTAAAATGACAGCAGAGCAATTGGAAGCTGCCATTACGCCTAAAACCAAAATGATTTGGTACAGCTCGCCTTGTAACCCAAGTGGTTCCGTTTATAGCAAGGAAGAATTGAGAGCTTTAGCGGATGTCCTCAAAAAATATCCTAATATTTATGTGGTTTCAGATGAAATTTATGAGCATATCAATTTTAAAGGCGGTCATTTTAGCATGGCTGAATTTGAAGATATGTACGATAGAACCATTACCGTAAACGGCGTGTCTAAAGCGTTTGCCATGACAGGTTGGAGAATTGGTTATATAGGCGCACCAGACTGGATCGCTAGGGCATGCAATAAAATGCAGGGTCAGATTACAAGTGGCGCCAATTGTATTGCGCAACGTGCCGTAATTACGGCTTTAGAAGCAGATCCTTCCAGTATAAAATATATGGTGGATCAGTTTAAGGTAAGACGTAAGCTGATTCTTAATTTATTAGGCGAGATTGAAGGTTTTAAAACCAACGAGCCTGAAGGCGCATTTTATGTGTTTCCAAATGTCTCAGCATATTTTGGAAAAACCATCAAGGGAAAAACAATCAATAATGCATCGGACTTTTCCTTATTCTTGTTAGAAGAAGCTTTAGTCGCAACAGTTACGGGAGAAGCCTTTGGAAATCCTGATTGTATAAGAATTTCTTATGCAGCGTCGCAAGATGACATAAAAGAAGCTATAAAACGTATAAAAACTGCTTTGAGTTAATTGTTAACCACAATTGCATTCTGATGATATGACCAGACCTTTCAGGTTTTAAAAACCTGAAAGGTCTTTTCTTTAAGTTCAATTTTAAAACCAGAATATTTCTCTAATTCCATCTGCTAAATAAGTTAAAATACAAACAAGACCAAAGAATCCTAAAACTGTAAGACTAATCACCTTGAGCATTCTAATTTTTCGTTCCTCTTTTAACCGCTTAGCAATGTCTTTGAGTTGTTTAGTGGTAGCTTTAGGTAAATTATATTCTGTTTTTTTATCAGAATTAAAACCAGCTAATCTGTTTTTCATTCTATCTCGTTTAGAAAGCAAATTCAAATTATTTCTAACGCTAGTAATCATCGCTCCTGCAGACATAGTTTCTAAGTTTTAAAAGGTTGAAAAGGTGTAATGTGAATAGCATCCGTATATTTTAAAAATACTATCGTAGCTATAAAAGGCACAAATTAATGTGCCAGTTAAACGTTCAGAATATTATGCAAATCGTTTTTAGAACAAAGCGATTAAAGCAATGGCGAATACAGATAATTTCAAGATTACAGCTGTATGGTTTACCATATTTAATTGAGACGCCTTTAGTCGTTGTCTAATTCCGAATACAGAGGCTGAAGATGGTTGGCTAAAATTCTTTTTTACAACGGATTTATAATTTGAATTCAATAATCCGTGAGTTGTAAAATGAGATACCTCAGAGGGTTCTGGTAAAGATTCTAATGCTGTGTTTAATACTAATTCCATGATTGATGATTTAATTGGTTATACAAATAAGACGTACAACAATTAAAAATGTTACAAGGTATTTGGCAACCATAGCCCTTATTTTAAGGGTTTTATGTTCAGCATATCAGTATTAATATAGGCTAGCTATTATTTGAAAAGTCTTGAAAAAAGTTGAGAATTTACCTATTTCGCCAGAAAAAAGGTGTCAACAATATTAAAACCGTAAACAGTTCTAACCTCCCAATAAGCATTAAGAAAGAAGCCCACCATTTTCCTAAAGGTGGTAAAGCTGCGTAGTTATTTACAGGGCCGAAATCACCCAAAGCCGGTCCAACGTTTCCTAAACTCGATGCCGAAAGTCCGATCGCAGAAGTAAAATCAATCTGAAACATGGAAAATACCAAAGCACCAATAATAAAGGACAGCATGTAAAGGATAAAGAAACCTAAAACATTAAAAACAATATCCTTTGATACGGATTTTCCATTATAACGAACAGGTAAAATCGCATTAGGATGCAATGCCCGTTTAAATTCTATAAAACTATTTTTAATTAAAATTAATTGACGCATCACTTTTACACCACCAGATGTACTTCCTGCGGAACCTCCTAAAAACATCAATCCAAAAAAGAAAACGGTTAAAAATGGTGTCCAAAGCGTGTAATCTGCGGTAACAAAACCAGTTGTGGTTACTATAGCTAACACTTGAAATAAGGCATGTCTTATTGCACTTTCACCTTCACCCAAAACCATAGGGTGAATAATTGAAGATTGCGAGACATCTGCTCTAAAATAGATTAGAACCGCAGCAATAATAGTAAATATAGCGATGAATTTAAAGTAAAGTCTAAACTCTTCGTCTTTTAAAATTTTAGAAACTTTGCCTTTAAACATGTAATAACTTAATACAAAGTTTGTACCAGCCAAAAACATAAAGAATATAATAATATACTGTATCGCAGGATTATCGTTCCAATAGGCGACACTCGCATTTTTTGTGGAAAAGCCACCTGTGGACAACGTGCTCAACGCATGGTTTATGGCATCGAAAAAAGACATACCTGCAATTTGTAACAGAATGGTTTCCGCAACTGTGTAACCTACATAAATTAACCATAAACGTTTTGCCGTATCTGTAATTCTCGGATGTAATTTATCGGCACTTGGTCCTGGTGCTTCGGCTGCAAATAATTGCATGCCTCCAACACCCAATAATGGTAAAATGGCTATGGCCAATACAATAATTCCCATACCACCAATCCAATGGGTTGTGCTTCTCCAAAACAGTACACCTTCTGGGATGACTTCAATATCGTTTAAAATACTCGCGCCTGTTGTAGTATAACCAGACATGGTTTCAAAAAAAGCATCTGTAAATGATGGAATGGCTTCTGTAGCAACATAAGGTAAGGTACCTGATAACGACATCACTATCCAACCAAAAGCCACAACAATATAACCTTCGCGTTTATTCATTTCTTTGCGATGGTCTTTTGTTCTATACATGGCTATGGCGCCTATTAAAAGTGTTGCCATTCCGGCTAAAAACAACTCTAGCGTTACACCATCGTTATAAATCAGACTGATTAAAGTGGCGATAAGCATAAAGCCTCCATTAAACAATAATAGAAGTCCAAAAAAATGAAAAATAATTTTATAATTGAGTTTTATACGAGACATACGATCTACTTACAATTAAGAGAAAAATGCTTCAACTTCAGAAATAGAACGTGGCAAACAGCAAACTACCACGCGATCACCTGCATCAATTTTAAAGTCACCTAATGGAATCAATCCTTGTCCATCTCTTATAATACCACCAAAAATGGCGGAACGTGGAAATTTTAAATCCTTAATCTTTTTATTGGTAATTTTAGAATTAGGTTTTACAACAAACTCTAATAGTTCAGCATTCATATTGGTCAACTTGGTCATTGCTACAACCTCGCCTTTTCTAATATATCTAAAGATGTTATTGGCAGCCAATAATTTTTTATTGATTAGGGTATCGATGCCTATGGATTGTGACAATTGATAATAATCCATATTCTCTACTAAGGCAATCGTTTTCTTTACACCTTTGGATTTTGCCAAAAGACAAGACATAATGTTGGTTTCCGAATTACCAGTCACAGCAATAAAAGCATCCATGTCAGAAATATTCTCTTCATCTAATATTTCAACATTTCTCCCATCTCCACAAATCACTAAAGCATTTGGTAAATCTTCCGCTAAATCTTCTGCTACACTCCGTTTACTTTCAACCAACTTCACATTAAACTTACTCGTGCAAAGGTCTTTTGCCGTTTTAAAACCGATTTGACTACCACCAAGAATCATGATATCCTTAATATGGACTTTAACTTTTCCAGATAACTCAAACAACTCATCATCACCGCCTTTAGAAGTCATAAAAACGACTTTATCACCTTCTTTAAAAATGGTATCTCCACGCGGTATTATAGTATACTGGGTTCCCAATCGCTGAATGGCAATTGGAATAAAATGCAACTCAGGATATATTTCGGCCGCTTCCTTAACCGTTTTATCCACAAAAGTTGCTGTTCTGGACAAACGTAAACCCAACATGGTCAATGCGCCATCTTCAAACTCATAAGTATCATTAAAGCCATACTGATTCAATAATAGCTCTATTTCAGAAGCGGCTAAAGATTCTGGTGAAATCAATTCATCAATTCCAAATTTCGAAAACCCAACCGTCTCTTTGTTTTCAATAAATTCGGTATTGGAAATACGTGCAATGGTTCGTTTTGCACCTAATTGTTTTGCTAATACGCAAGCTGTAATATTTGTAGTTTCCGAAGACGTTACGGCAATAAAAAGCGCTGCAGTTTCGATACGTGCATCTCTTAGAATAGCAATTGACGTTGCATCACCTTTTATAGTCCTGATATCCAAATGCTCTCCAGCATATGCTAAACTATCTTTTTTGGTATCTATTAATGTGATTTCTTGTGACTCGTAAGATAAAAGTTTCGCCAAATGAAATCCTACTTCACCTGCACCTGCGATAATTATTTTCATTGTTTTCTCTTCAAATGAACATGCAAATATATGGATAAGTTAGAAGTTAATAAGGCCCGAAAGTATTTAAAGTTATAAAAGTTATAAGTTGGCAACTAACCAAAGTCCTTAAAGTTGAAAAAATATCTCCAAAACCAACCTAACTTTAAATCCTTGTAACTTTAAGTACTTGTAACTTCTTAGTATATTTGCCAAAAATTTTATGGCTGAAAAAGTAAATCCATATAAAGATAGTACCCAATCCAAAAAGGTTCAGGTGACTAAAATGTTCGACACCATCTCTAAAGAATATGATGGTCTCAACCGTGTCATTTCTTTTGGTATCGATGTAAAATGGAGAAACAAGGTTGTAAAATTAGTGGCCCAAACTAATCCTGAAAATATTTTGGATATTGCCACAGGAACAGGAGATTTGGCCATTAGCCTCACTTCTACTAGCGCCAAAGAAATTATTGGCTTAGACATAAGCGATGGTATGTTGGAAGTGGGTCGGAAAAAAATTAAATCTAAAAACTTAGACAATGTCATATCCATGGTTATTGGAGATTCAGAGGATTTACCTTTTGAAAATGACACTTTCGATGCTATAACCGTTGCTTTTGGTGTTCGTAATTTTGAAAATTTGGAAAAAGGACTGACCGAAATATTAAGAGTCCTAAAACCTAATGGTATTTTTGTGATTTTAGAAACCTCAGTACCTACAAATCCGATATACAAAGCGGGTTACAACGTACATACAAAATTGGTTATGCCTGTAATCGGAAAACTGTTTTCAAAGGATAAGGTAGCCTACGATTATCTAAGTGAATCTGCCTCCGTTTTTCCTTATGGTGAAGCTTTGAACAATATTTTGAGAAAAATTGGGTTTATTAATGTCAAAGACATGCCACAAACTATGGGAGTGGCCACAATTTACTCAGCATCCAAATCGTAGTATGAGGAAAACAATTTATGTTATCGCACTTTTATTAACGTTCCAAAACGTTTCTGCTCAACTTTTTACCAAAGAAAAAGTAACTAATTCCATTGACAACATCGACAAGAAGTTTTTAACTTGGGGTTATTTTATTGGGTTTAACCAATACGACTTTAATTTTGATTATAATGAGGACTTAAAAGACATTCAAGTTGATAAATCGTTTGGGTTTCATTTAGGCCTTGTCGGTGATATGCGAATCAATGATTATCTCAATTTGAGACTTGAACCAGGCGTTTTTTTTACCACAAGAAATTTGCGTTATGACGAAAGTTATTTTGCAGGCATGGAATTTAATGACTCCGATTTGCTAAGAGAAGTTAAATCCACTTATGTCCATGTGCCTTTATTATTAAAAGTATCAACTAAGCGGATTAATAATTTTAAACCATTCATTGTTGGAGGCGTTTCGGCTGCCCTCAACCTGTCCAGTAATCAAGATAACCCAAATGACAATAGTTCTGGCGAGTTCAGAATGACCAAAAACACGTATTTCTATGAAATTGGTTTTGGTATCGATATGTACTTACTCTATTTCAAATTTACGCCATCGATTCGCGGTATTTTCGCTATGAATGATGAACTTATTAGAGATGCCGCCACAAATAGCCCTTGGACGGGTAATGTTTCAAAAATGCAAACGAGAGGTGTTTTTATCAATTTCACATTTCAATAGTACGCCTTCGAAATTCACTTAATAGTATGGCTGTTGCATTGGCCACATTTAAGCTTTCGGTGTCTTTAATTTCTCCAAATTGCGGAATGGTAACTTTTCTGGTCACGTGAACTTCAATGGCTTCAGAAATTCCATTGGCTTCATTTCCTAGAACAATAATTCCATTGGATGGTAAATTGGTTGTGTAAATGTTTTCGCCAGTTAAGAATGTTCCAAAAACTTCTGTCTTAATGGATTCCAAATAGGTGATTAAATCTAAATACTGCACATTCACTCGCGTTAGAGAACCCATTGTCGCTTGCACTACTTTTGTATTGTAGCAATCAACCGTATTTTGGCTACAAACCAAATTTTTAACACCATACCAATCACAAAGTCGAATAATCGTTCCTAAATTCCCTGGATCCCTAACATCATCTAAAACTATGGTTAAACCGTTTTGTTGGGCAGCCTGTTCATCAGGAATTTCAAAAATAGCTAAAGCTGTATTCGGGTTTTTAAGGGTTGATATTTTCTTTAAATCAGTTTCTGAAATTTCAGTAATTAAATGAGTTGGTGCCTCAAAAATCAGATCAGTAGTATAGAGATTTTTCAACCTGTAATCCGATTTCAGAAATTCAGAAATTCCCTTGATGCCTTCAACTATAAACAAACCGTTTTGCTGTCTGGCTTTTTTTTGACTTAAGCTTTTAATTAACTTGATTTGATTCTTTGATAAAATCGAACTCATATTTAAATTTAGTATAAAATACAAAGTAAACCTATTTTGGTTTAAAAGTGTTTTAAAATTAAATTGACTATTCTATTTCTGTAGCAGAAATGGTATTATTTTTGTTTCAGGTAATAAATTAAATAAGACACCTCTTTTTGAATCTACAACACTTAACTTCAATAGTATATCCCTTCAACACATCGATGTATCGGAATGTACTAGTTTTGGTATGCGTATTTATGCTAAGTTCTTGTAATGTCGTAAAACGTGTAAAAAGTGATGAGCATCTTATTACCAATAACACCATTCTGGAAGATGGTGATAAAGTGACCGATGAGCGTATTAATAATATCATTGCGCAACGCACCAATTCGGGTATGCGAAGATTTTTGGGATTTCCTTTAAAACTTCATATTTACAATCTGGCCAGACCCAACATAGATTCCATATTATATGCCAACGTGTTGAGCGATTCTTCCAAAGTAAACCGAAGAACGGCTCTACTTTCCAAAAAACAATTCGACAAATTGATGGAATCACGTCGCAATTTTAATTCATGGTTAAAGCGTACAGGTGAAGCTCCTGTCATTTACAATGAGGACAAAACCATTAAAACCGCTAGTAACCTGAGAAAATATTATTATAGTAAGGGATGGTTTAATAATGAAATTACCTACGAGGTTGACAAGGACAGCAATAAATTGGCTCAGGTCACTTACAAAGTCAAAAAACATAAACCTTACATATTAGACTCCATTACGCCTTATATCAGTAGTCCTGCGATTGATTCGCTTTATGATAAATTCAGCAAAAACTCACTACTGAAAAAAGGAGAACAATATGACGAACAGAATTACGAAACGGAACGTGAGCGCATCAACAGTTATTTACGAAACGTTGGTTTTTATCATTTTGGACAAGATTATATTCGTTTTGAAATGGATACTATCAATACCAACCATAAAGTACACACCGATATTATTATAGCAAATAGAACCATACGAGGTGATGATTCTACAACCACCAGGCCTTTTAAGATTTATAAAATAAAGGAGGTCAATATTTTTACGGACGACAATTTCAACAACCGTAACAAACCAATAACAGACACCACAACCTATAAAGATTTTAACCTTTACAGTAAGGAAAAATTAAGATTCAGGCCTAAAGCGTTGACGGATGCTGTTTTTATAAATAAAGGCGACACTTTTAGTGCTTTAGCTCAAAGTAGGACTTCCCGATATCTTAATGACCTACAAATGTTTAGATATCCAAATGTTGATTTTATTGAAAATGAAGAGGACACTACACTTACCGCTAATATTTATTTAGAACCCAAAAAGCAATACGGTTTAAGTTTTGATCCAGAAATCAACACTAGTAATATTCAAACGATAGGATTTTCATTCAGTGCAGGATTAAAAATACGAAATATTTTTAGAGGCGCAGAAACTTTGGAAATATCGGGAATCGCAGCCATAGGTGCTTCGAAAACGCGAAATGATCCTGAATCTGCTTTTTTTGATATTAATGAATTTGGTGGCAATATTCGTTTAACCATTCCGAGGTTATTCAGCCCATTTAACACCGATAAAATTATCCCGAAATACATGTCTCCAAGCACAGCTATGAGCATTTCTGCGACAAGCCAACAAAATATTGGCTTAGACAAACAATCGCTCTCAGGTATATTTAGTTATAACTGGTTTCCTTCAAAAACGGTCACCAACACTCTAGAACTGTTTAATGTGAACTTTGTAAAAAACTTAAATACCA
This sequence comes from Winogradskyella forsetii, assembly GCF_013394595.1. GTDB lineage: Bacteria > Bacteroidota > Bacteroidia > Flavobacteriales > Flavobacteriaceae > Winogradskyella > Winogradskyella forsetii. Next base: position 682,407 of record NZ_CP053348.1, on the reverse strand, counting down.
GTAATTACTTTGGGGTTTATCAAAACTCTTTTAGCAGATTAAACTCCATTGCACGCGATATTAATTATATACCCAACGATGCTTTTTTACAGAATGACGAATTAGGGTCAAATCGCTATCAGCCAGCTGATGTTTTTATTGATGATGTTTTGGTGGGAAACACCAGTTTATCTGCAAGTGATGATGATTATTTAACCGTAAATAATATAGATGAGCGCAAAGAACGACTTACTGAAAACAACCTTATTTTCTCTACAAGTTTCGACTATAAAATAGATAAGCGCAACAATATATTTGATAATGATTTCTCTGTTTTTAAATGGCGCCTAGAGTTAGCAGGTAATCTCCTTTCTAGCATTTCAAATATTGCAGGCTTAACGAAAAATGACGATGGCAATTACGAAGTCTTTGGAGTGGCGTTCTCCCAATATGTCAAAGCCGAAGTAGATTACATTAAGTATGTTGATTTAGGGAGAAAAAATGTATTTGCCTTCCGTAGTTATGTTGGTGTGGCTATTCCTTATGGCAACTCCAACAGTATTCCTTTTGCTGAAAGTTTCTTTGCTGGTGGACCAAACGACAATAGAGCTTGGACGGCTTATAATTTAGGTCCAGGAAGCTCCAAAACGACTAATGAATTCAATGAAGCGAACTTTAAACTCCATCTAAGTGCAGAACAACGCTTTAGCCTATTTGGTGCATTTCAAGGCGCTATTTTTGCAGATGCTGGAAACATATGGAATGTTTTAGACAATGTTGAAGAAGATGCTGCTACATTAACCAGTTTTGACTCATTAAGAGATATTGCTTTAGGCTCTGGCTTTGGCTTGCGATACGACTTTGATTTTTTTGTACTACGTTTCGATGTCGGTTTTAAAACTTATGACCCTTCACAAGTTCAGAGCAAACGTTGGTTTCGAGACTATAATTTTAGTAATGCGGTTTACAATATTGGTATCAACTATCCTTTTTAGATATGAAAGGCATGAGACCGAGTGCTTTAAGCTATTGGAATCAAGACTTCACTAAATCACGAGCTGATAAAATTTTGTGTATTGTATTGAAATGTGTAACCAGTCAATATGCAGTTTTCGACATTACCTACTGATTTTCAGAATAAAATTTAACCGCCAGGTTCGCTAGGTGTTTAATTTTGAAGTTTTAATGCACTCGCCCTTTGCGTAAATCTTTGTGAACCTTTCGATTTTAAAATTTATGAATTATAAAAAAGGTAAAATGATTTTAATTCTGTTTCTCAGTTAGTTAGAATTTAGTCCCTGTCTTTCCGGAAGGCAGGTTTGTTCTTGATTCTAGCAGCGCAGCGGTCTATTGTCTTATATCGTACAGCATTATTCCACAATAGCGACAAATTAATTTTTAGAACTCAAAAGTGTATAAACACACCAAAACGATAACGTTTTCGGCATTTTATACTAGTTTAGAGATTATAAATACTCAAAATTTACGTATTTTTGATATCTAAAATTTTCAATCCAAAAACCATAACATTATGAGTCACAATATTAAACCTGGAGTTGCTACAGGTAAAGAAGTTCAGAATATATTCAATTATGCGAAAGCAAAAGGCTTTGCCTTACCAGCTGTTAACGTTATTGGTTCTAACACTATAAATGGCGTATTAGAAACTGCTAGAGATTTAAACGCTCCTGTCATTATTCAATTTTCTAATGGTGGTGCCCAATTTAATGCAGGTAAAGGCTTGAGTAATGAAGGTCAGCAAGCTGCTATACAAGGTGCTATAGCAGGCGCAAAACATGTGCATCAATTAGCAGAAGCTTATGGTGTACCTGTAATTTTACATACCGATCATTGTGCTAAGAAATTATTACCTTGGATTGATGGTCTTTTAGATGCTAGCGAACAACATTTTAAGGAAACAGGAAAATCGCTATACAGTTCCCACATGATTGATTTATCTGAAGAACCGCTAGAAGAAAACATAGAAATCTGTAAAAAATATCTTGAGCGCATGAGCAAAATGGGTATGACTCTAGAGATTGAATTAGGAATTACAGGTGGCGAAGAAGATGGTGTGGACAACACAGATGTTGACGATTCTAAACTATACACCCAACCTGAAGAAGTGGCTTATGCTTATGAAGAGTTAAGCAAAGTAAGTGATCAGTTTACAATTGCAGCAGCTTTTGGAAATGTACATGGTGTTTACAGACCTGGAAATGTCAAATTAACACCGAAAATCTTAAAAAATTCCCAAGACCATATCACCAAGAAATATGGTGTTGAGCACAATCATATTGATTTCGTTTTCCATGGTGGATCTGGTTCTACAGTTGAAGAAATAAGAGAAGGTATTAGCTATGGCGTTATTAAAATGAACATCGATACAGATATGCAATGGGCTTTTTTAAGTGGCGTTAGAGATTACGTTCAGGATAAAAAAGACTATTTGCAAACCCAAATTGGCAATCCAGACGGAAATGATGTGCCTAACAAAAAATACTACGATCCACGTGTTTGGTTACGTAAAGGAGAAGATGCTTTTGTGGAAAGACTTAAAAAAGCGTTTGAAGATTTGAATAATGTAGATACATTATAAGCAAATTATATTTAATTTTTGAAGACCCATTAGAACTTAATATCAGAGTTTTAATGGGTTTTTATTTGCCTAGAAAATTCAAATTTTAAGATACTTTTCTCAATTTTTGAGTTATATTTAATAAAACAGTAAGTTTGCACCTTATACATTTGCAAACTACAACTAACTAAAACTAATAACAACGATTTTTCAAATCTAAAATCGTAAATCCTAAATATTAAATCGATATGGCTTGGTTTAAAAGAAAAGAAAAAGGTATACATACTTCTACGGAAGAAAAGAAAGACACGCCGAAGGGCCTTTGGTACAAATCTCCTACAGGAAAAATAATAGACACTAAAGAACTTGAACAGAATTTTTATGTAAGTCCAGAAGATGGTTATCATGTGAGAATTGGTAGTAATGAATATTTTCAGATTCTGTTTGATGATAATAAATATAAAGAGCTAGATCCTAATTTAACCTCTAAGGATCCACTAAAATTTGAAGACACCAAAAAATATCCGGACCGCTTAAAGGCCGCCCAAGAAAAAACCAATCTAAAAGATGCCGTACGTACAGCTGTTGGCAAATCTAATGGAGAAGATTTAGTGATTGCTTGTATGGATTTTAGTTTTATTGGTGGTTCCATGGGAAGTGTTGTTGGCGAAAAAATCGCTAGAGCGGCAGATTATTCCTTGAAAAAGAAAATCCCATTGATGATCATTAGTAAATCTGGAGGTGCCAGAATGATGGAAGCTGCTTTATCCTTAATGCAATTAGCTAAAACCTCTGTAAAACTAGCACAATTGGCCGATGCTGGCATTCCTTACATTTCACTATGTACAGATCCAACAACTGGTGGTACAACAGCCTCTTTTGCAATGTTAGGCGATATCAATATAGCTGAACCTGGCGCGTTAATCGGTTTTGCTGGTCCAAGAATTGTACGCGATACAACTGGAAAAGAATTACCTGAAGGATTCCAGACTTCCGAATTTTTATTGGAACATGGTTTCCTGGACTTCATAACACATCGAAGAGACTTAAAGAAAAAAGTAAATCTATATCTCGATTTGATAAAGAATCAACCCATACGAACTGCCTAAAAACATAAAGCGAGCCGTCGGTTACTGAGTGTAGTCGAAGTAGGCTCGCTTTTTTTATTCTAATCAACCGAAACTGACAATTACTAATTTAAAGTAATCGGTATTTCTACACCATTGTTAAAAGTAAAGGTGGCTTGGTCATCACACGCTCCATCTCCATAATCCAATATACCACCAAAATTGGTTCGTTGTACATCAAAAGTACCACTACCAAAATAAGGACAACTAACCGCTCTGCGTATAGGGTTTAACACGGTGTATGTATGAGAATTACCATTGACAAAAGTTGCGTTCCAATTCCCTGTGATTTCAAAAATATTGTCACTGAAATCAGCTGTACTAAATCCTTCAACCCATTCTCTAATTTTTGTACCTGCCCTTGCAGCTTCCGCTCCATTTGGCCAAATTACAGTGATATCTAGACTATGCGTAAACTGTGGGTTTCCGTTATCGTTAGATCGCTCCCTTAAAATAGAGCGACTTGCAACCACGCTTTTGGCATCAAAGTAAAAATCCAATAAATTATAGTTAATCATAATTTGTTGTGCTCCGGGATCTCTGGTATAATCAAATATTATTTGTCCGCGTACCAAATGTCCCCGCACTAGGCAACCTTCACTACCAAAATCTAAAGTGACCTGACGATAACTTTGTTGAGCCACAATCGTAATAGTCACACATCCTGGAATAGTTCCATCTTGTGGATTTCTATCGGCAATACCAGATTCTTGCTCTTCATAA